>MGDX01000013.1:5478-5823 GCA_001791035.1 Candidatus Uhrbacteria bacterium RIFCSPHIGHO2_02_FULL_53_13 | reverse complement strand
TTGCTTGACGACCCGCGCTGGCCAGAGGTTGTAGCTACGCTCAACGGGCTCGGCCTCCACACCATCGCTCGTATTATTGTTTTTCAAAACGAACCGCTCGTCGCCGCCCATCCGGAGTGGGCCGTCAAAACGGCTGGCGGGGCAATCTGGCGTGATGGCGGTGGCCACCGCTGGCTCGATCCCTCGAACCGCGATGCCTGGCAACACGTACTAACTCTATCCGAGCAGGCTGCAAAGCTTGGTTTCCGCGAATTGAACTACGACTACATCCGCTTCCCCTCTGACGGAGCGGCGGCGGCCCGCTATCCTTTGTACACACCCAACGTACCCAAAGCCAAAGTTATC
>MGDX01000013.1:4556-5457 GCA_001791035.1 Candidatus Uhrbacteria bacterium RIFCSPHIGHO2_02_FULL_53_13 | reverse complement strand
GCTCTCGGTCGACATCTTCGCCCACAGCATCCTCGTGAACGATGACACCCACATCGGACAACGTTTCATCGACATCGTAGATTACTTCGACGTCGTGGCGCCCATGACCTACCCGTCGCACTACCGCAGCGGTAACTTCGGCTTTGCTAACCCCGCCGCTCATCCCTACGAAGTAGTCTACAACACGCTGGCACTCGCCAAGCAAAAACTCCAAGAAGCGGACAAGAGCCATGTCATTATTCGACCGTGGCTACAAGATTTCAACCTAGGAGCAGTATACACGGCAGCGATGGTAAAACAGCAAATTAAAGCTACGAGCGACGCAGGGTTCATGAATGGGTGGATGCTCTGGAATCCTTCCAACCGATACACCCGAGGGACCCTGAGCAGTGAAACGGAAAAAGCTACAACTCCCTAGCTCGACGCGATGGGTGGATTCTGAGGAATCAACTCTTCTCCGTATACTCCAGTGAGGAGGTCGGTAGATTTAGCAGAGTTTTTTAAAAGCTCAATGTTGTAAAACTCCATGGCTTTGAGCATCTCCACGGCTTTGTCTGCACCCGTGGCTCCTTCGTAAAGAGCTCGGTAAGCTGCGAAATCCTTAATGAAGCAGAAGCCACCAGCGCCGCGACCGCCTTCGTGAACCACGTCCAAAAAATCTTTGCCAATGCGAGGATCGGCGGCCATAGCGTCACGCACCTGCGCGTAATCAACTCCCTGACGTTGGCAGACATCGTAGAGCGTATTGACGAAAAGAACCTTAGCGTAGAACTGACAGTTACCGCCGTACTTAATGAGCACGGCGGTACGGGCATCAGTAATGAGGTGGTAGGGGGCTTTAGGTAGGACATTCAGTACGTCGTGTGCTAAATGCTTTGACTGTTCGGTTATTCCTATAATG
>MGDX01000013.1:3637-4329 GCA_001791035.1 Candidatus Uhrbacteria bacterium RIFCSPHIGHO2_02_FULL_53_13 | reverse complement strand
GCGCACGACTTCAAAACCGCGTTCTTCAAAATCGTCGGCGTAGTTTTTCCCAATCCAGCCCTGGCCAATGAACCCAATCAGTTTACTCATAGTTAGTGCGTATACATACGACGCTACGTATCATAGCAGATAATAACTTCCAAACAAACGGTGACCCACTAAACGCAGTCGGGAGTCCTTTGTGAGGACTCCCGTTGCAAAATTGTTTTCCTCGCGGCTGGCGACGCTACTCTGCGTCCGGGTCGGGGAGGTATTTGGCAACATCGATGCCGAATCCGTGGTGAGCAACTATCGCTAGGCCGAGAACTGTTAGAAAAAACGTCCATCGAATCACGGTGGCCTCCTTTTGGGAATTGCTGCGCTCCCTTGTTACCCATAACGCTAGGCTGGTTTGTGAAAAATAGCAAACTCTAGAAATGACTCGGCGGCGAAAGCTCCCCCTAGCTTTCGCCGCCGTTCGTATTGTTACCGTTTCCGTTTCTGTGGATTTGTGACCTCCATAGCCACTTGCCGCAACTTTGCGGCGATACTCGACACGTCGAGTGGCTGTCGGGAGCTGCCGATGACCTGAGCCATGATGAGAGCGAGTTGGTGAACAACTTCCTTGCGTCTCCTCGTCAGACGCCACTGCGGAAGACTCTGTGTACCCTCATCAATCCTTCGAAGTTCCAAGAATAACTCTTGAGCCGACT
>MGDX01000013.1:0-3607 GCA_001791035.1 Candidatus Uhrbacteria bacterium RIFCSPHIGHO2_02_FULL_53_13 | reverse complement strand
CAAAACGACAGATCTCTGCCGCAAAGTCGTCTGCCCGACGGGTGGCGAGCAATTCGTACAGCCCATCGCCGACTGACCTCACCGTAGCTCCTAGGTCAGTCGCAAGTCCAATGAGCTCGCGTATGACATCCGTATCAGGAGCGCCGTCGCCGAGCATGCCGACGACTCTCATGAGGCGCGCTGCCATGATAGCGCGATCAACTACTGGCCGAGGAACTGGTGGGGATGTCGTGATGGTGGGCCAGACCTCTTCCTCGGGTGTACGGAAGTCACGAGTGAGGTGCACGACCCCGCAGAGGATGTCCCAAGGAAGCCGTACCCAGGCCCTAATACTTTGCCAGGATAGCTCGTGATTACTGAACGCTGTTTGCATGCTATTCCCTCCTGCTTAGTATGATTTTCTGCAATCGACGTGTGTGCCTCAAAATTGATTTTGGTTGGAAGCAGGCACCTCGACTACAGTAATGAAAAGAGCTCCTTATCTTGTCTTAAATTAGCAAATTGGTCAAGCCTGAAAGGGGTTTACATTGAAGCCCTAGTTTGTTATATTGCTTCTCACGTTCAATGCGGGCGCGTAGCTCAGCTGGCTAGAGCACTTCACTGATAATGAAGAGGTCGATGGTTCGAGTCCATCCGCGCCCACCAATATCAAACTTTCCGATTTTTTCCCGATTAATTCGGCGGCGCGTTGCGCCGCAAAGTACGGCAGGACAGGGTTTCCGCGCGCTTCGCGCGCGGCCAAACGGAGGTTCGAGACCTGGAATCTCCTGTCAAGACAAGCTTTGTATAAATCCTCTCTGTTCGTAAGGTGTTCCTCGTTTCCAGACGGCATACACCCGGTACAGTATTTTCCGCGCCGTAGCGACCGTCGCTTCTTTGTACCGCTTGCCCTCTCTCATTTTCTTTTCGAAGTATTCTTTCAATTCGGGATCATGCCGGGCCGCTATATAGGCGGCGATGTAGGCCGCCTGTCGTAGATAGGGCGAGCCTCGCTTGGTCAGCTTCGTGTTTCTGTTCAGGCTCACCCCGCTTTGGCGCACCCTTGGATCAAGACCGGCGTAGGCCACCAGCTTGTTCGCGTCTTTGAATCTCTCAACCGTTTCAATCTCCGCCAGGAGCGTGGCCGCGATCGTCTCGCCAATGCCCGGGATGGTCATGAGAAGCTTTTTGAGCCGGGGGTCGGTTTGCTTCTGGACCTGGGCACGCATATACTTCACGGTCTGCTGGAGCATGCCGAGCGAGGCGCGTATTTCCTCATGAAGCCGGGCCTCGGCGGGGCAGACCTGCTGCATGTGAGCCAGAGTTGCCGCGAGCGTTTTCCGCAACACATTGATTGAGTTGGCGGTACGGTTGATAGGCTTCAAGATGTCTAGAGACCTGGGCGTCAGGAGCGTGCCTTCGCCGTTGGCGATGAGCTTGGCGATAATGGCCGCGTCCGTTTTATCGGTCTTTCGTTTCCGAATCGTCGACCGCGTAAACTGTTTGGTGAGGATGGGATTGATGAGCCGGAAGGGAATGTTCATGTCACCGGCCCGTTGGGCCAGCTCGCGATGATACTCCGCCGTCGCTTCCGAACCGATGATCAGCTGGGGGTAGCGATCTTGGGCCGAGCGCAGCCATAGCGCAATAGCGTCAGACTCGTTGGGTAGAACAAATTCTTCCTTCACGGTTCCGTTTTTGTCCGCGCGTACGCCCACCAGCTCGCGCTTGGACACGTCAAAGGCCATGATGGTCATAGATGTTAATGTTAATTGTCAAAGAAAGAAGAGAAAGAAAGAGAAGAAAGATGGAGATTGCACGACGGTTTCCTCGGCGGTACAATGACGCTAGGCTTGTTGGTTATATGGAGCAGCCAGGGGCGGCTCTCCAACCTGGAATAGAGCGCCTGATAATACCGGAGAAAACCAGAGGCTCGAACGGTGGACGGACTCCTTAAACGGAGCTCTCCAAAACCGAGTTGGCTGGCTCTCCGGTCTTATTGTATCCGACTTTTTCACCTCTTCAAGAGGGATGATACAAGCCAATCTTTTTGCCTGTCCGCCAAAGCCAGAGCGTCGGCGGAAGGGAATCCCGTCCCGCTTACCCGTCCGTATCTTTATGCGGAGGAGGGCGACGGCATTTTCTTGCAAAAGGTCGGAAATTAAAAAAATTACCATAAAAAATCCCTGAAATACGTCATTTATTGGCTACTTTTACAAATTGCTTGTTTGGTAGCAATTTGTTATAATACGAACATGAAGATATTCAAACGCGACCTTGAGCAAAAGATTTCATCGGTACTTTTCAAGGGCAAGATGGTCGTTATTTTAGGTCCAAGACAATCGGGTAAGACAACGCTTTCAAAAAAGATCATCGCTTCTTATGGCGCTGATGCTGAATATTATGATTGCCAACTTGCGGATATTAGGGCACATTTCGTGTTAGGCGAACCAGATAAGCTTTTGCCGCTTGTTCGTGACAAAAGGCTTGTTGTTTTTGATGAAGCGCAGACGATCCAAGACATCGGCAGTATATTGAAGATATATCACGATACATATTCTGAAGCGCAGATTATCGCGACTGGTTCTTCCTCATTCGACCTTTCCAATAAGATCAAAGAACCAATGACTGGTCGCGCATATGAGTTTACTCTCTTGCCTCTTTCGTTGCATGAAATAATTTCTGTGTATCCTGATTTTAATGAGGCCGATCTTAATAACGCGATGCAATTTGGCTCCTATCCGGCTATAGTGGCTGCTGAAACGATGGAAGAAAAAATGTTTTCAATCAAAAATATCACCACGAACTATCTTTATAAAGATATTTTCATGTTCGAATCAATCCGTAGTCCCAAAGTTTTTGAGGATTTACTCAAAATGTTGGCATTGCAGGTCGGATCCTCGGTATCTGTCAATGAATTAGCCCAAGGGCTTGGTGTGACGCGCGCGACCGTAAATCGCTACCTCGCTCTTTTGGAACAATCTTTTATTATCAAACGGATTTATTCGTTTTCAAACAATCCTCGAAATGAAATTAAAAAGGGGTTCAAGGTGTTTTTTCTTGACACTGGCGTTCGCAACGCTCTTGTGGACATTGCTTCGCCTATGGCCGAGCGTAAAGATCGGGGAGCGATTTTTGAGAATTTTTTTGTGAGCGAACGAATGAAAAAAGGTTCTTTAGAGATTTTTCCTCCGGAAATTATGTTTTGGCGAACACGCGCGGGGCAAGAAATTGATGTGATAGAAAAAAGCGGACCCAACATTTCCGCCTTTGAGTGTAAATGGAAAGATGTTGTTTTGGCTCCGAAGCAATTTTTAAAAGCGTATCCGAATGCCACATTTACGCCGGTGAATATCGATACTATCCTTTCGTATGTATAATAAAGCCGTAGACACATTAGAAAAAATAGTTTACCCCGTAGGGTCGCGAAGCGACTCCTTCGGGGCCCCCAACCCCCTTCCTTTTTGCCCGCCCGAGCTTAATCTGCCAGTTGGCGGATCAAAATTCAGCGTTCGGATTTTCGCTAAAAAAAGTTCGGATTTCGTTCAGCGTTCGGAGTCAAGATAATTCGTTCTAGGCGACCCGAACACCGTCAACTGGTCGCCACGAAACGCGGAGCATGGAAAAA
>MGDX01000012.1:9449-22281 GCA_001791035.1 Candidatus Uhrbacteria bacterium RIFCSPHIGHO2_02_FULL_53_13 | reverse complement strand
AAAATGCTAATTCCTGTTTCATAGTGTGATGACTATAGAAGAGCTCGCAATGACGACTGACAAAGCCTCGCTAGACCATTACTCACTACTCACCACTTACTACTTACTCAAAAAAACCAAACACGCCCACAAGCATGGGGCGTGTTTGAGTCTATCCCGGGATAGACACTACTTGCGCTTCGCGGCCTTGCGTCGTCGCTTAGGAGCGGCCTTTCGCTTAGGCGCGGCTTTGCGCTTTGCAACCTTGCGTCGTCGCTTAGGAGCGGCCTTTCGCTTAGGCGCGGCTTTGCGCTTTGCAACCTTGCGTCGTCGCTTAGGCGCGGCCTTGCGTTTAGGCGCGGCCTTGCGTTTTGCTGGCTTGCGCTTTGCAACCTTGCGTTTTGCTGGCTTGCGCTTTGCAACCTTTCGTTTTGCTGGCATGTATGTCACCTCCTTTCACTTCATCAGTGATGAAGATTGGTTTGTGTTGCAGAGGCGTGCACGCACGCATCTGTATCGACCTCACTTCAAAAATGGATTACCCCATTCTTGTAACATCATTCTATCGCGCGTATCACAAAATGAAAATACTTTTTTCAACACACTGGGGATAAATCATTGCGTGACAACAACCGGTGTTCCAACGTTCGCCCATTCGTACAACCATTTGATGCCGTCGTACGGAGCGTTCACGCATCCGTGCGACATTGGACGACCAAAGTTGTTATGCCAATACGCGTAGTGAATATAAATGTGCGGCGTAAACTCTAAGTTGTATTCCACGTTCGGCAAGTTATACAACAAATTTCCCGCGCGATCAAACCAACGATACGTATGGATGGGAAGTTTGCGCATGATGGAAAATTCGCCGGTGGGTGTTTTCCATGGTCGACGCGCGGCGGAGATGGGGAAGTCAATGAGGCGTACGCCGTCTTGATACGCATACAGATGTTGCTCGCTCAAGTCCACGCGGATGTGACGATCAAGACGTGAAACAAGCACGGGTGTTGCGCGCGCGGTGACGATGTGATTTAGCGAAGACGCGGAAATGAGCACACGGTCTCGTACATCCGCCTCGTACGCAAACCAGTCTTTCACCACCTCTCCCTGCGCTGAAAACATGCGAATATGCGGGCCTCCGTGGCCGTTTGGTGCTATGGCGACATGCACATCATCCACGGGAAACACGCTCGTGCCGTAAACATATCTCGGGGCGTATGTTGGAAAAGGCTCATGCAATGCTACGCCGTTCTCCGTGAACGAAACCAATCGAGCTTCGGGGGTTGATTTGCCAAAGTGTGTCACCATAAGTTCGCGTCGTCCGTCGTGATTCACGTCGAGCGTGGCGACGCCCACGCCACTGCGATCGGACGTGTCAAACACGAACGCGTCGGTGATAAGACGACCGTCGTTTCGAAACACGCGCACGTGTGGACCGCCCGAAAGTCCCGCGGCCGTGACAATGTCGTCAACACCGTCGCCGTCTATATCGCCGACGGCAAGATTCACACCACCGCGGAATGTTTCTGCGTACGCGTAAAATTCCTGTTCGAGTTCGCCGAATGTTGAGAGTACGCGCACGAGAGGATCACTGCCATACGCGTTGGCGACAACAATTTCAAGCGCTCCGTCTCCGTCCACATCTCCAACGACGAGATTCGTTCCGTGCATTTCGTTATGTGCAAACGGAACGAACGTATTGAGACGCGAACCGTCTTCGCGCAGAATGGCGATGCTCGGCGCATGGCCGGCGCCGTTTCCAACGACGAGTTCCTCGGTGCCGTCCATGCCCAAATCTATCGAAACAAAATTTCCAATCGTTTCAAAGGGAACGTCCCATGTTCTCTGCACGACCGTGCCGTCAACAAGCACGCTCGTTTGCGCGGCGTGCAATGCGTTTGGAATGCTAACGATTAGGATGGCGATGAGCCATGACCATCGACGGTGCATAGGCGTGTGGCTTCTTGTTGCAGGCGATCGAACGCGTCGTCTTGCAATCCGTACGCGCGCGCGTCTTCGCGCGAGAGATGGCAGAGTTGCGAACTCAATACAATCCCATCGTGCAATAGGTTGGCCGCGGTGCGTCGAGGAAGTTGCGGAAGTGTCGTGATAGGGTACAAACCTTTTTGCTCGATATATTTTGCCAAGCCCTCGTCTTGCGGGTAGTTCCACGCTTTCATTTTCATTCCAACGCATTCGCCGTAGAGAATCGCGTCGTGCGTAAATTCGGTATTGGTTATGAGGACGCCTCGGCAATTTGGGTCGCGCTTTTCCAAATCCAAATGTCGCGCGTACACATACAAAGTGACCTTGACATCCGTGCGCCCGCCGGCGGTGTTGTGGTACTTCGCCTCAACGGCACGGTTCTTACTGCCTTCGCGTTTTCCGTAAACGTCCACTTCATGTTCAATGCACATCCCCGGAATAGTAACGCCGACTTGCACCGACCATCCGTATGCCTCCATGAGTTTTCCTAGATACATTTCAAATGGGAAGCCAGTGGGCCCCAGTTGCAACATGGCGTGTTTGAGGTTATAGCGCGCCGCGCCAATCGAATCGCGCTGTGCGATGAAGTGGAGCACGCGATCATGGATTTGTTGTGTGGACGATCCCGGACGGATCATCTTTGTCATGTGTTCCACAGCGTCCTTGACAGTGGCATCGTCAATTTTGGCGCGACGCAACGATCGCGTGAGTCGCTCGCCGTCAAACGCGACCTGCCGCCCGTCGGATTTGAGTATGTGCATAAAGAATGGAGGTTGGATGTTAGAAGTTAGAACTTGCGAAGCGTCGCCAGAAGCCAACGGCCAATGGCCGAGAGCCAGCGGCTCACTCTCACTCACAATAGTATATCATTGACCCAACCCATTTCTCGTGCTATGCTCCAAACCGATTTCCAAACGGGCCATTAGCTCAGCTGGTTAGAGCGCCTGCTTTGCAAGCAGGAGGCCGCCGGTTCGAATCCGGCATGGTCCACCAATGCAAAACCCCGCCTTGTGCGGGGGTTTGTGTTGATAGTGATGAACGTCTACAATGTTTCATTGCATCCTGTGGCATATTGTTTTGCCGCGTACTGCATGTCTTGTGTTACATCCACGGGCGCAAGTTTGCTGTACGGCGCATCAAGGGGCATTCGCACGAGCGAACGAGGTGCTCCAAGCGATTCGTTAAACAGGCTGGCACACAAAATCTCACTTTCGTACGGGAGCTTTTTTATCAGGAGCGACCCGTTTTCAATTCCCGCGACAAGATAGACGGCTTCTGGATCGTCAATAGGGGATGTCTGCTTATAGAGTCGTTCCCAATTCAGATTGGACGAGTCAAAGCGATAGATGCCATTGAATACTTCCGTCTCCAGTTTATCGGTTGCGAGTGTGGCGAAGTAAAAGACGCCTTTTGCATTGGGGTCTTCGACAACGAGTCCCTTGATTTGCTCAACGTCAATGGTGCGGCCTTGCGTTTCGTTGACAATACGCACGGCTTTGTCGTGCCATTTCCAAGAGGACGCCGCATCTCCGTGGACGAATGAGCGATCGACTTCTGTATTCTCGACATTGATTGTTGTCGACATGGGTGGATAAGCAGGAGCGCTTTTTGTGCATCCGGCACCAAGCAGAAGGAGCCCAAACAGAGCCGTCATGAGCCGAACATGTTTTATAGAGTGATTCATAGAGGTGGTGATGAATTCTTGATTCTATTTTCTGGATTCTAAATTACGTATTCTCAATTCTAAATTCTATTCTTTGGCCTCCTGCCGCCCAAAACGGCAATGATATTCTGCGCGGCGACGCGCGACATCGCTTGGCGTGCTTCAATCGTTGCGCTTGCAATATGCGGCGTTGTAATGACATTTGGAAGTTTCTTGAACAGTGCCGGAACCGACGGTTCGTGTTCAAACACATCCAATGCCGCGCCGGCAATACGCTTGCGTTTGAGCGCCGCAACGAGTGCCTTCTCGCTCACGATTGGTCCGCGCGACGTATTTACAAGATACGCTGTTTTCTTCATGAGTTTCAACTCCGCCGCTCCAATCAAATGGCGCGTACTTGGGAGCAGGGGAACGTGAAGCGTCACAAAGTCCGAGCGTTGTAAAAGCTCCTTAAGTCCCACGCGTCGCGCGCCAAACTGTTTTTCCGCCTCGCGATTGCCGGTTTCGTTCGTATAGATGAGCTTAACGTGAAACCCGTCGTACAGTCGGCGCATCACGCGTGTACCGATGCGTCCGGCGCCAACTACGCCGACGGTTTTACCAATAAAATCCGTGCCAATCAAGAGTGATGGATCCCATCCCTTGTACTTTCCCGCGCGCACATAGTCGTCGCCTTCAACAAGGCGGTGAGCGAGCGCGAACAACAGCGCAATCGTGTGTTCGGCGACGGACTCGTTGATCTCATCTCCGGGCGTGTTTGTGATAACAACGCCGTGGCGCTTGGCGGCTTCAAGATCGACGTTGTTGAAACCAACCGCATAGTTGGCGACAATCTTGAGCTGTGGGCCGGCCGCCGCAAAAAACACTTCGTCCACGCGTTCGGTCAAAATGGTCAGCACGGCGTCGTACGGCGTCGCTTTGAGCCGACGCAGAAGTTCGGCGCGCGGAATCACGCGATCCTTTCCGTAGACATCAACTTGAAACTTCTTTTTGAGCATCGCGACACCAACAGGTGCAATCGGTCGCGTGATGAAGATGCGCGGCTTTCCCATACTACTCAACACAGCGCGTATATCCGCTCGCTTGACTGCGCGCGTTCGTCTCCTCATCTACAAGATGCGCTTGCGTGAACACGCAATCGCGCGATACCCAGCGGAGCGTAAATCCGCTTTGCATGGGGATGTCGTCAATGAGCGCTTCATAGCCCGCGAACGATTCGGACGGATCGATGGTCAGCAGAGATGTTGGTTCTCCGGTGAGCAAGTTCCAGACGACGAGCGCATCGGAAAACTTGTCGTTGTTGAGCCCTTCGGAATACACGGCGGCTATCATGGTTTCATCGGGCGAAATGGCAACGGCCTGCTGATCCTTCGGCAGATCATCCGAAAAGGACGCTTTGATAAGTTCTGAATCCGTTTTGACGTTGAATGGATAGACATTTGGCGCGAGCCAATCGTATGATGTCGGAATCCATGTGAGGAACACGCGACCGTCAAATCCAACGCGCGGAACGGCGAGCGCATCGAATCCTCCTAACGACTCGGGGAGCGTGAACACCGTGCGCTCGTCACCGGTTTTAGGATCAACCTCAACGAGATGCGTTCCTGTGCCGCTTTCAGCACGTGCATAGAAAAAGGGAATGGGTTCTGGTGTGTTGTCGAGCGCCTCCTGAAGCTCGGCGGCTTTGGACGTGAGCTGTGCGTTCTGCTGTTGTGTTTGCGTCAAGCGTTCTTGCAGTGAAGAACCCTGCCGCCAGGAAAGATACATGAGCACAAATGCGGCGACGGCCACAATTGCTGCGGCAATGATGGCGACCATGAATGTCGTGTGGGAGTGAGACAAAGGCGCGGCACCCGTTTGTTCGGGCGTGAGAATCTGCTTTTCCGCGAGCGTTGTCGCCGCGTTTGGGGATGAGAGTGTTGGCATAGGCGAAATAAGTTGCTTAAATCTCATACGGTTCCACACGAATGGCGGCCAGTCGGCGCGTTCCTGGCAGACGCTCCAACAGCCCTTCTTTGGCGCCGATTTTTCCGATGACCGATTCGGCGTTCAGGCTCCCAAGCCGTAGGGAATTCACCAGATCGCCGTTCCAATGTATCAATCCCGAGATGACTCCGCTACCGAATGCATCTCCAGCTCCGGTGGCGTTCACCGCGGGAGCATCGGTTGGAAATGCGCGAAACGCATGTGTATTATTCACCGCATACGATCCGTCGGCGCCGTCGCTCATCACAAACGTATGGCGCACGGCTTTTTTCATGGCGCGCAGAATGCCGCGCGTGTCGTAGCGCGATTCTTTTGTGAGCGACACGGCTTCTTCACGGTTCAAAAAAAGTACATCCGTTTTTGAAAGCAGAGGGGCGAGTGCTTTGCGACCGTGTTGCAATTCCCGCGATCCAGGATTCCATGCGGTCTTGGCACCGGACGCATGGGCGCGCGCAAAAATGGCTTTCACCAGTGAGAGATTTCCGCCGACGCTGGTGACGTACACCCAGTCGGTGTCCAAGCGTTTTGGAAGATCGCCTTGTGCGAGATTCGCCGATGCGCCGCGATACACGATCGCCGTGCGTTCGCCCGTTTCGGCCGTGAGCAACACGGAGTAACCGGTCGGCGTTTTTGCGTCGCGCACGAGCGCGTGTGTGTATACACCATGCCTTTCCAAATCGCGTATCACGTCGCTTGCGAGCGCATCGGTACCGATCTTGCAGATAGGAGCGACTTTGAGGCCGAGGTGTCCAAACGTTGCCGCTGCGTTCGTGGCGCCTCCGCCGGTGCAAAACACCGGAGCGTCTACTTCGATTTTGCGCCCGAGGACAAAACAAGCGTCCTTTTTTCCGGGGACGACGCTTGAGTCCGTGACATGGAACGCATTGCTGTGTACATACACGTCACGTACGGCTGCACCGATCGTCAACACATCGAATCGCATGTATGCAGTATAACAGAAAATGAGTCGTTTTCCTTCACGATATTATCACGATTTTTTTCTACGAAACAGTCTATTCAGTGCACTCTCCGTTGGGATACCTACTTGCATCCCCGTGATGGATTTGAGATCAATGTTGTTATCCTTGCACCATTTGAGCAGACTATCGAGCTTCTTGACATCAGGCACGCCGAGGCCATTCTGCATCCCTGTGATGGATTTGAGATCAACGTTGTTATCCTTGCACCAATCAAGCAGGTCATCGAGCTTCTTAACATCAGGCACGCCAAGGCCAGTCTGCATTCCTGTGATGGATTTGAGAGAGATGTTGTGTTGTTTGCAAAGCTCTATGATAGTCTTGACTTCTTCTAGAAACTCACTGTATGAGCGCTCATCAATCGGTCGCGCTCCAGCATATGGATAGGCATACATCGATGTGACCGGTGCGGTGTCTTGCTTCTTTGTCACAAGATCTGCAGCGCGGTTGATAAGGGCAAAAAGTCTTTTGTTTAGATCCTCGATTTCTCCTTGTGCCATTCCTTCATACTTCTTGTCTAAAAACCTCAAAAACGTATCTTTGATCACTATATCAGGAATATCTCCCTCTTCTTTTTTGGAAATGCGTGCAAGAAGCCCTTTTCTTCTTTCGAGATTACGAACAAGATACTTGGCTTCCTCCGGTGCTTGTCTTTTTTCAGGGCTCATATCATTCCTTCAGATCCAAACAGTTTCATTTTGCGAATCACCGTGCGGCGTACGGCGTCGCGTCCGGCTCCAAGATACGCGCGCGGATCCATGTTGTTTGGGTGGCGCGTCATATACTGATCCACAGCGCCCGTGAACGCGATGCGTATATCAGAATCGGTATTGATTTTTGCAATGCCGTTCTTGATGGCCTTTTTCAGCTGGCCGTCTGGAACGCCAAACGCCTTCGATAAATCGGCGCCGTATGCTTCGGCAACATCTTTCAAGTTTCGATACACGGAACTCGCGCCGTGCAGAACGAGCGGTTTGTTCACCGCGCTTGCAATGGCGCGCAGGCGCTCAATATCGAGCCGAGCATGCACGGACGCAAACTTAGACACTCCATGCTTTGTGCCGATAGATACCGCGAGTGCGTCACAGTCCGTTTCTTTCACAAACCTCGTGGCTTCTTCAGGGCGTGTCATAAACGCATCCGCTTCCATCACATCCACTTGATCCTCCTTGCCCGGAATCGCGCCGAGCTCGGCTTCCACAAAAATCTTGCGCGCGTGGGCGCGTTTTACAACCTCCCGCGTGATGCGAATATTGTCTTGGAGAGGAAAGCGCGAAGTGTCAATCATCACGCTTGTGTACAGGCCGCTGTCTATAGCCTCCATCACGAGGGCGACATCGGTTCCGTGATCCAAATGCAGTGCGATAGGAATATCTGTATCGCGCGCGATCGTGTGCACCATCGCGGCGAGCAGTTCCATTCCCGCGTACTCAATGGCGCCTTGGCTGGTTTGCACGATGAGTGGAGAGCGCATCTGCATCGCGGCTTCTACAACGCCTTGGAGTATTTCCAAGTTGTTCACGTTAAAAGCTCCCACGGCATATCCGCCGCGACGTGCGCGCTGAAGCATGGTTTTTGGGGAAACGATCATTGGTGGTGAGAATCAAGAATGAAGAATGAAGAATCCAGAAATGGGTCATTGCGAGTTCGACGAAGCAATCTCGCGTTGACGATCAATTTTGAGCGATTTTAGAGCGCTTGCACCGAGTACTCCGGGTGTTCCGCGAGGCGCGCGGATAATTGCGTACGCGTGAGCAAGCCCCTTTGCGGCCCAATGTATTGTACAACGGATGCGGCGTTTACGGATCCCCAGGCGAGCGCCGCTCTAAGTGGTTGTTCTGCAATGAGCGCGGCAAGGACTCCGGAACTAAACGCGTCGCCCGCGCCGGTAGCTTCCACGCGCTCTCCGGGAAACATTGGAGCGTGATAGATGTCGCCGTCCTGTGTGCCCCATGCTCCCTCGCGGCCGTTGGTGATCATCACGGTTTTGGGGCCGAGCTCTTGCATGGTGCGCAAGAGCGGATCCATTTCTTCCAAGCCGCACGCGCACAAATCCTGCGCTTCTTCTTTATTGATGATAAGCAAATGGGCGTGTCGAATCAAATCCAGCAGAGTTTGGTCACGCTCTTCCAATTGAATCACGCCGGGATTGATGCCAATGCGCAATCCGTCATTGTGTACACGCGCGACAATATCGCGGAAGAGGTCTTTGTAGTTTGGACCCATTTCGCTGACGAACAGCCACTCTGTGTTGAGGGTGTGCGGAAGGGAAAACACGTGCGGACGGTGCACCGCTAAAATGGTGCTCTCACCCTCAAAGTTGAGGACGGCGGAAAAGCTACTTTGTGTGTTGGGAGCCACAGTAATTCCGTCAATGGGGATGCCGTGCCGGCGCAGACCGTCAAGAGCGAGCGTAGCGGTCGTGTCGTCGCCGACCACGCTCAAGATGGATGTCGTGGCGCCAAGGAGCCGAGCGCCAATGGCGACATTGGGCGCGGAGCCCGCCATCATGGTCACGGCGGAGTCCACGGGGATTTTTTCGCCGTACTTGATTTGGATAAGACAGTCCTCGCGATTCAAATCACAGGCGACTTTGGCATCGTCGCCCAAATCAATGAATACGTCCAGTTTGATGTCTCCGATGGTGGTGAGGTTGTACATGGCTATTGGCTTTTGGCCGTTGGCTTTCGGCTGCTTACTGCTTTTGCGAGCTCGCACATTTTGTCATTGCGATCGTAGCGAAGCAATCTGTGCTGACATGAGATTGCCCGGCGGAGCCTGGTCCGGCTCGCCGGACTTCACGGATTGCTTCGCTACGCTCGCAACGGAGCTCGCAATGACCAGCGGCCTTGCAATACGATCAAAGATAGATCTCGCGACGATGGCCGATCTGGACAATTTCGATACGCTTTTGCTTATGGTTGATCAACGCAATCGCGCGATAATCCCCGATACGGAATCTCACGTCGCCAGCCGCAGGTTCGCGCAACCGTTTGGCATAATGAAGTGGCTCCGATTGTTTCTCAAACCAGATCAGTTTCTTGAGGATGCGCTTCACGGTTTCTTTCTCGAGACTTCGTAAGTCCGTTGCCGCCTGTTTGGTCAGAACGAACTTATAGACCATACTCACGGGCGAGATCGTTCATTGCGACCGTGTCTCCTTTCTTCAGTCCTTGACGCGCCTTTTTTACACGAGCGCGAAGCGATCGGCTCGATGCCGCTTCAAGATCCTCAAGAAGATCATCCAACTCCTCATTCGAAAAGTAAAACCCGATTGTCTTGCTTCCGCGCATCACACGCGTGATGCCGCGCAACATTTTGGACGGGTTCTTTTGAACATCGCGAATGGAAGCGACGTGTTCGCGTGTCAGGAGATGGTACACTTTTGGCATAGGAATAATGTAAGTAAATAACTACTAACATGATAAATGGAGACCCGCAGGGCGTCAAGCCGATGAGTGCGCGGGACCTTCCCAAGCATCAGCGGCCAACAACCCTATTTCAATCTCGTCATGACGAGACTATGTGCCGCCTCGCCGTTGTAGAGCACCGTCGGATCGTCTTCTGTCTCCGGTCCGTCTTCAATCGGGCCGTCATACCAGCCATGCATGACTTCCGGACGAACGCCTTTTTGAAATGAGAAGTCGATTTTGCCTTCTTGCTTGAGTGACTCTAATGCACGCATCAGTCCTCGTGCATCAAAACCCTCATCGACTCCGCCGAAATAGACGTGTTGGTTGATAGGCCCAAGGATATACCTTCCGCCTACGGTCAGGTATGACAGTGATTTTTCAAACTCGGCGCGAAAACCACTCTCGTTCATATGATTCCACCCGTGCATGGTGACGGACGTATGTGCCAAAATGCGATCTTGCGGATCAATGTCCGGCATATCGTACGGAAAGAATCCGTGAATCGGCACGGCGTTCTGCGTCCTCTTTTGAAAGAGATGCTGTTTGACCCAGGCGCGTTCAAATGAGTGAAGGTACCCTTTTAGGGACGAAGGACTTAGTGGAACCCCTGCCTTCTTGAGGCGTGTGATTTCTTTCCGAAGTTGAGGGACGAGTCCTTCGCAGTAGACCATGAGTTGTGCCAATCGTTCCACGGCTTGGTCGAGCATCTTATTTGTGCGCAGAGATACGGCATGCCCCGGTCGAAAGTACCCAAACGCGCCAAAGTCCGTGTCGGATATTTGCTCAACGTCGACGATAGCCGTGTAAGCGCTTACCGTTGTGTGCGATGGATCGGGAGCATCTTCTGAAACCGGTCGCACGAGCGGGCTTTGCCACATGCTTGATTCGTAGAGTTCTTCAAGGTGTGGGCGAATTTTGTCAAAAAAGCGCTCTAAATCTTTGATACCATTGTTGATCCTCTGGGGTGATTTTGCCGTCGGAAGAACCTCGAGCCAGTGTTGCGCCTGTTGAACGTCCTTCTCAAACGACGGAATCTTTTTTGTGAGTTCATCGTTTGGCAGGATAGAGAGTAACGCTTCCCATCGCTTGATAAAGTCGCTCCATGCTTCCGGTTTTCCATTTTGTTCCAACGCTGATTGCTTGAAGTCGAACCAATCCTGAACACTCTGACGCACGGCCGAGTACTGTTCAAGGTATTGCTCTCGTTCTTCTTGCGAAATCTCGTCCGGCAACCCGCGATTCCAATGACGGACGCGCCGAGCGGATTCTGCCACCCATGCTTCTTCGTTATCGCAGTGCAACAGGGCGTACGCGTCTTCGACCGACCACTCTCCTTGAACAAAATGATCTTTGAGTTGCTTGAGTTCACGCAGGATCATCTGATAGCGATCAACGATTCTTGCGGCATCGGCAGGATGAGTGCTGACGTCATGAAAGAGGTTCCCGTACGCTTCGATGCAGCGATCCACAACGGCACGATACGGATTCGCATCGCTCGGCGGCGTGAACGAGCCATACATGCGATCGAGTGCCCGCACTTCTTCAAAGTAGATATCTTCCAGCCATCCTCCTGCATCGTAAAGTTTTGATGATGGATCCGCGAGAGCCTCCACCATCGGTGGCAAAACTTCCTCGCTGTACTCGTACTCAATAATGGTGACGCCGGGTCGGTCGCAAGCTTGATACGGGTCGCCAATGACGGCGACCTTTGCGTTTCTTGGCCACACGTCTTGTGGCGGAAGTTGAAAGAGTTCCGGATACATCCATGCCGGACGCGATTTGACGACTTTGACAGCCGCGCTCATCTCTTGGAGCCATGACATTTCAAACGCCGGTGGAATTTTGACCGCGGCGATTACCTCCTGCTTAAAGCAGTATTGCGCCGTGCCGTCTTTGGGAAATTCCACCACCAGCCAATCGTCAACCTCTTGCTTTGTGAGCCGATCCCTTCCGGTTATCGGCAACGCATACAGTGTGCCGTCGTAAGCTTTGACGGCTTGTTGCGGACGGGCTTCAACCTGCTCGAGTTGGTGCACGGCAAACAGATCGGTTCTTTGCCGCACAAGGCTCGCGAGCGCTTCGGCGGACAAAAATCCTTCCTGCATGGGCGCGCGCGCCTGTTCTCGCGCAAAGTTCAAGCGCTGTTCTTTCAAAGCGCGCTCGCCGGTTTCATGCGCTCGCTCTTCTTCAACCGTCTCGTCGTACTCGTGCAATCCTTCCTCAATATCACGAGCTCTTCGCAGACGCCATGGTCGTGGATTTTCGCTCATAGGATGAGTTCTTTCACTGTCTTGACAATCGCTGTGCGGTCAAGACCGAACGCTTTGATGAGTTCCTCCGGCTCTCCGGACGTGCCAAATCCGTTCATGCCAATCATTCGCATCGTTGTTGGTTGCAGGCGCGCAAGCGCTTCGGCGACGGCACTCCCAAGGCCGCCGATTACTTGCGCTTCTTCCACGGTCACGACGGCTTTGCACTTTTTTGCCGCGGCGGCGATCGTTTTTTCGTCGAGCGGTTTGATGGTGTGCGCGTTGATGACCATCGCGCTCACGCCGTCCTTCTCCAACAAGCGTGCGGCCCACAGTGCTTCGTGTACCAGGGGCCCGCACGCCACAATCGCCACATCCGTGCCGTCGCGGAACACTTCAGCGCGTCCAATCTTGAACGGCGTTTTTTCCGTCGTGAACGCCGCAGACGCGTGCCGTGCAAAACGCACATAGCCGGGTCCCTTCATCTTGGCAATCTCTATGACGGCGCGTTTCGTTTCCAGATAATCGCACGGCGCCACGACGGTCATGTTGGGCAAAGAACGCATGAGAGCAATGTCT
>MGDX01000012.1:0-9437 GCA_001791035.1 Candidatus Uhrbacteria bacterium RIFCSPHIGHO2_02_FULL_53_13 | reverse complement strand
GCGAATCTGCTCAAAGTTGCGTCCCGGCGAGAACGCGGCGTAGCTTGAGATGAAGGGGATTTTTCCTTCGAGCGCCATGCCGCCGGCAATCGCCGCGAGCGATTGTTCGGCGATACCCATTTGAATGAATCGGTCGGGGAACGCCTTTTTGAACGTTTCACTGCGCGTGGACTCGGTCAAATCACAGCACAGCACAACGACCTGCTCGTTCGCGCGTCCCGCTTCAACCACCCCATCGCCGTATCCGTTGCGCGTGGGGATTTTTTTGACGTTGTCGCGAAAGGTCGCGGGGGAAAGATGTGCGGTACGCGAAGACATGTCAGCGTTTTGTTTTGCGATAGACAGCGCGCGCGATGCGGTAGATGGCGTACACCGGAATGCCGATGCCTATTCCAAGGACCACGAGCCAAATGGCCGCCGTGACAACGCCTTGTCCGATCACCACAAGACTTTGGAGCGCGTTGGTGATGGACGTGTCCGGTCGAAAAGGCTTTGTCGGCACGTTCAGCGAAGCTTCTTCTTCAAGGGAAACAGTGATAGTGGCGAGCGATGTTTGATTGTCGAGGTATTGAATGCGGCCTTCGAGCGATTCAATGCGCGTGCGTACTTGGGACAATTCGCGCTGAACTTGCAGGAGATCCGACACGCTTCCCGAACGGTCGAGAAGGCGCAAGTAGGCTTGTTCTTCTTCGTGCGCGACACTCAACTGTGCTTGCAGGTCGGTGTACTGCTCGGTGACATCCTGGGCATTAGAGGACTCGGATGTGACCTTGATGGCCGTGAGTTTGATGTCGGCAGTCGCCGCGTCATATGTTTCAAACGGAACGCGCACCGTGATGGAGCCGTAGCGCGTGCCGTCACTGCGCTCGCCGGCGTTGGAGTTCTGCGTAAAACCGCCGTTGCGCTTGGCGATGGCGCCAATGTCGGTGAGGGCGCTTGAAATAGACTCGACGATGATTTCGAGCGAGCCGTTGCGGATGATTTTTTGCTCCACGCCTTCGCCGACGGGGCCCGCGGTTGGATCTTCAATCAATTCGTACGATGCCGCTTCGTCTGCAATGAGCATCGAACCCCTGACAAAGCCCGACTTTGACGTCGAGGAGGCGATGATGCTGTCGGGCGCATACGACGAGCTCGTCATGCGGTTCAACATCGTGCGGAAGTTGAGCGTGAACACGAGCGCGAGAAGAACGATGGCTCCCGCGATGGCTCCAATGAGGTGAATAGTTTTTTTGATCATAATGATATGTGTAAATCATTACCTTATTTATTGGTGCTCACTCTCGATCATACCCTTGAGTGTGCGCAAATCAGCCAACGCGCGCTTGGCCTCTTGTGCGTTTGGCGGTTTGCCATGCCACAGGTAGTCGTACTCCATGAATCCGACACCTTTGCCGGGGATGGTGTGGGCGATAATCACGCTCGGGCGCTCAACGACGGCGTGCGCTTGGCCCACCGCATCTACAAACTCGCGGATGTTGTGTCCGTCAATTTCCTGCACATGAAAATTGAACGCCTCAAACTTTGCACGCAGCGGCTCTTCGGGCATGATGGTCTCCGTCATGCCGTCAATTTGAATGTTGTTGCGGTCCACAATCCACGTCATGTTGTTTAGAACGTACTTTTGCGCAAAGTACGCACCTTCCCATGTGATGCCTTCCTGCAATTCGCCGTCTGACATGATGCAGTACACGTGTGAGTGCGAGCCGTTCATGCGAAGGGCGTACGCCGCGCCGCACGCTTGCGCCGAACCGTTGCCCAAAGGGCCGCTCGTGTTCTCGATGCCCGGGAGCGATCCAAACTCCGGATGTCCTTGCAGTCGCGTTCCGAATCGTCGAAGTGTCATCAGTTCCTTTTTGGGAAAATAGCCCGCGTGCGCCATGGCGACATACTGTATCGGTGCGACATGCCCGCAACTTACATACAACCGATCGCGATGCCTCCACGTCGGTTGCTTCGGACGATGATTCAAAACATAAAAATAGAGCGCCGCAAAGATGTCCGCCAAATCGAGCGGTCCGGCGGAGTGACCGGACTTGGCGTGCGTGAGCATGGAAATCAAATCACGACGCATGGCGTTGGCGCGCTCCTCCAAACGTTGCACATCGTTGTCGTGCAGTACGTGCATACAGCAAGTATAGCATGCTATACTGGTCTGCGTATGCTAAAAAAACACATTGACTTACTGCGCGACCTTGGGTTGCAGGACTCCGAGGCGCGCGTGTACTTTGCGGCGATCGAGCTTGGACCCTCGAGCGTGCAGGAGATTGCCAAACGCGCGGAGCTATCGCGCACCGCCACGTATACGGCGATTGAGCAGTTGGAGGCGCGTCGCGTGTTTCAATCCGACAAGCGTGGCAAAAAAACCGTGTATCTTGCAGAGCAGCCGGAGCATCTGCTCGCGCATTTGCGCTCACAGGTGCGGCGCATGCAGGAGAAGGCGGAGATTATGGAGGCATCAATGGAGGAGATTCGTCTTGCCTCCGGCGGAGAAAAGCCGATCGTGCGATTCTACGAAGGGCTCGATGTCGTGCGCGTGCTGGCCGAGGAAGTGCAAAAGAAAGATCCGACGGAGTGGCGAGAGATGGTGAATTTGGAAGATGTGTACAAAATGGCTTCGATTGAGGAGACCACCGTATTGCGAACGGCACTGATGGCACGTCAGCGTAATGTGCGGATTCTGCATCACGGCAGTATTCGCAAACGGCTTGAATGGCAGCAGTATCGCCGCATCAAAGGCGAAAAAGAGATCCACGGTGACATTTTGATTTACGCAGACACGGTGGCGCTTGTGACCATGCGGCGCAAGGTGGTGATGGCAATTATTGAAAACAAAGACATCGCCGATACGATGTCCCAGATGTTCGACTTAGCGTGGGCGAACGCGAAGGAATAGGTATGAGCAACCCGTTTGACGACGCACAATCAAGAATCAGAGAGGCCGGCGCGCGCGCCGGTCTTGACGCAGACACGGTGGCGCAGTTGTGCGTGCCGTTTCGTGAGATTCACATGAACATTCCGGTCGTTCGTGACACTGGCGTTTTGGAATTTGTGCGAGCGTACCGTGTTCAGCACAACCGGTGGCGCGGGCCATATAAAGGAGGGATTCGATTCCATCCGGACGTGAACTTGGACGAGGTGCGAGCGCTTGCCGCGTGGATGACCATCAAAACGGCGGTGGCGAATCTGCCGCTTGGAGGCGGGAAGGGCGGCGCCGTGATTGATCCCAAGACGTGGACGGAAGCGGAGCTTGAGCGGTTGACGCGTGGGTATGTGCGCGCGTGCGAAGAGGTGATTGGACCAAGCAAAGACGTGCCGGCGCCGGATGTGAACACGGGACCGCGCGAGATGGATTGGATCGTGGACGAATATGCGACGTTGACGGGAGACACATCGGGCGCTGTGGTGACGGGGAAGTCCCTTGCGTGTGGCGGGAGTGAGGGTCGGGGAACGGCCACGGCACGAGGCGGATTGATAGTGCTGTTAGCTTTACGCGAGCGTCTCGGGCTTCCCGCGCGGGCGCGCGTGGCGATTCAGGGATTTGGAAACGCGGGCAGAACGTTTGCGCGCTTGGCAAGTGAAGCAGGGTTTCGCGTGGTCGGCGTGTCGGATTCACGGCACGCGGTATGCTGTGCGGACGGTCTGGATGTGGCGGCGCTTGAGCGGCACAAGGATATAAGTGGCAGTGTCGGCGGATTTATAGATAGCGCGTGTCAAACGAATGATGATCTTTTTGCGCTTGACTGCGATGTACTCGTGCCGGCCGCTTTGGAGAACGCACTACATGAAGGTAATGCCGCAGGAGTGCGCGCGAAAGTGATACTCGAGTTGGCTAATGGGCCGGTGACGCCGGAAGCGGATCGTCTGTTTGAGCAAGAGGGTATTGTGGTGATACCGGACGTACTTGCAAACGCCGGCGGCGTAACTGTTTCGGCGTTTGAGTGGGAGCAGAACAAGACAGGAGAGCATTGGACGGGCGATCAGGTGGACGTGCGGCTTGCCGACGTCATGGAAAAAGCCGCGCAGGAGGTGTGGAGCGTGCACGAGGAGCTCAAAGTTTCATTACGCACAGCCGCGTACGTTGTCGCTTTGCGCCGACTGCAAACGGCGTTCGATGCGCGGCGATAATGAAATGACACGTTTTCATAAACGGGCACTGTAAAAAGAGTACCGACCCGTGTAGAAACAGGGTCGGTGTCAGATTCAAGATGTCTTGCGGCGTGCATGCGCCGCGCGCGGATTTTTAGCGCTCACCGTGGGATGTTCCCCTGTGATAAGCGCCGAAACCGGACGCAAATCCGTCCCGGTGTCTCGCAGAGAACCCACCAGCTCGGCGAGCTCTTGCATGGCGTTCCGCCGCTCCGCGGATTCCGGCTGGGCTTCCATCTGCCGGATGAGGCCACCGACAATGAGATTGACCCTCTCGGTGAGTTGATAGAGCTCTCGACCGATCAGGTGATCCATTGCCTCGTCGAGGTCTTCGTTGCCCATTCGAACGCGTGCGTTCACCGCAATCGCGTCCCCGACGTTGTTCCGTACGAATTGGAAGATTTCGTACAGGATTTTGTCGATGTGTCGTACCTGCGCGACGAGCTCGTCCACAGACGACTGCTCGTGCGCCACGACGCTCACACCGTCTAGCTCGACAGTGTTGCGACGGTACTTGCTAATCTTGTTCTCCAACCACTCGCGGTGGCGGAACAAGATTGATACGACGTCATCACCATCGGAGCGGTTACACAGCGCGCGAATGCGCACGCGAAACCCCGTCCACAATGCGGGGGCTTCGTCGAATTCCTCAAACAGAGCCGTCAACCGCTCTGCCAAATAGCGCTTGTACTTGCGCTCATTGCGAGTCAAACGGCGCACCGAACGCTCCTGCCTGTTGATCTGTCGCGTCTTGGCTATGCGCACGCGCACAGCCTTGCCGCGACTTACGATGCTTCGCACGGCGGCCGCACAAACCCCAAAGATAGGCTTGCGCAGGAAGTCTGCGACCAGAGCCCCTAGCCAACCGCTCAAAAGAAAGATGTTGACGTCGACGTAGAACCAATGAGCTGAATGGTGCGCACGGAATGCGCCATCCCCCACCAAGTACATCTGAATGATGCTGATGATGAGGCTCGTGACCAACGCGGAAAAGCCACAAATTGCTCCAGCCAAGCGGTACCGTGCCCAATTGTCTCCTCTCGTTTGGTTCACAAACGCCCAACAACACAAAAAGAAGAGTAATGTAAGGATGATCAATGCCATGACCTTCTCTTGTTGGAGTGAACCATATAAATGGCTCATTGTAAAACGTTTGTGCTAAAATAATGTCCATGTATAACCATACGGAGATAGAAAAAAAGTGGCAAAAACGCTGGAAAGACGCGGGCGTTTTTCGTGCGGATAATGCGTCAAAAAAGCCAAAGTTTTACGCGCTGATGGAGTTTCCGTATCCGTCCGGCGCTGGATTGCATGTGGGGCATGTTCGCGGATACACGGCGATGGATATTATTGCGCGCAAACGCCGCATGGACGGTTACAGCGTCTTGTATCCCATTGGTTGGGACGCGTTTGGGCTTCCGACGGAAAACTACGCCATCAAAACGGAACGCAGGCCGGCGGATGTCACCGCCGAAAATATCGCCATTTTCAAACAACAAATGAAGGCGATCGGACTGTCGTTTGATTGGGATCGCGAAGTCAACACGACGGATCCCACATACTACAAGTGGACGCAGTGGATGTTTTTGGAGTTTTTTAAAGCGGGTTTGGCGTACAAAAAAGCGATGCCAATCAACTGGTGTGTGTCGTGCAAAATCGGTTTGGCAAACGAGGAAGTGGTTGGAGGCGCGTGCGAGCGTTGCGGTGGCGTTGTCGAAAAGCGCGACAAGGAACAGTGGATGATCGCGATCACCAAGTACGCCGAGCGGCTCATCAACGACTTGGCAACGGTTGACTATTTGGAGAAGATTAAGAAACAACAAATTGATTGGATCGGGCGCAGTGAGGGTGCGGTTGTCAAGTTTTACATCAAAGAAACAAGCGAACAGATTCCCGTTTTCACGACGCGCATCGACACCATATACTCTGGCACGTTTTTGGTGCTCGCTCCAGAACATGAATACATAGATTTGTGGCGTTCGCTGATAGCAAACTGGGACGAGGTTGCGTCCTATCGCGCCGCGACTGCGTCCATACCGGACATTGAGAGAACATCCGCGGATCGTGAACGGACAGGCGTTGGTCTCAAAGGGATTACGGCTCTCAATCCTGCAACGGGCGAAGAGATGCCTGTGTGGATTTCAGATTTTGTGTTGGCGCACTATGGTACTGGTGCTGTATTTGCAGACGCGCACGATCAGCGTGATTTTGATTTGGCGAAGAAGTATAACCTTCCTCTCAAGACATCACTTGTTCCGCCCGACCCATCCATCAAAGAGGCGGTTGAGCGTCTAGAAATTTGTTTTGAAGGGGAGGGCACGCTCGTGCGATCGGGTGAGTTTGATGGCATGATATCGGCGCAGGCACGCGAAAAGATTACAGCTCATTTGAGTGAGCAGGGATTGGCGGAGGCGCAAACAACTTACAAACTGCGCGACTGGGTGTTTTCGCGACAACGCTACTGGGGCGAGCCGATTCCGCTCGTGTGGTGCGACGCGTGTGCCAAAACCGATCATGCGAGAAAAGAAGCCGTCCACATTTTTCACGGTTGGTTTGATTCCGCAGAGTCTGGCTTCATCCCCGCACTCAAATCCAACCTTGAACAAAAAGGCTACGACGTTGTTGCCGTCGACGCTCCAAACACAGAGGCGCCTGTTTTTGACGAGTGGCTTGCGTTTGGCGAGGCGCAACTTGCAAAAACACACTCAACGCCAACGCTGGTCGGACACTCCATGGGGGCGCACTTGGCGCTCAAGCTCGCGGAAACGCACAAAGTAAAACGTCTGGTCGCGGTCGCGCCCGTTGGTATGCAACCGAGCGACGTGTACTTTGCGCAGTTCAAAACGAAATTGAGTAAAAAAGAACTGGCGATTTTTCGCGCATACCAAGATCATGGCATGGATGTCGAGGCGATCAAGCGTAACGTGGGCGAACTCATCTTTGTGTTCAGTAACAACGATCCGTGGATTACGAGCGAGATTGTTGAGCAGTACAAAGCGGCGTTTGGAGACGTGGCGCGGTTCATTTTTGTGGAAGAGATGGGGCACATGTCGCATGACAGCGGGTGCCGTCGCGTGCCGTTTGTGGAAGCGCTGTTTGATCGCGTTCGAGCGGACGGCTGGATTCCCGTGCCGGAAGATCAGCTACCGATCGAGCTCCCAGACGTGGAGCGATACGAACCGACCGACTCGGGCGAGTCTCCGCTCGCCGCCATAGACGCGTGGGTGAAAACGACCTGTCCAGAGTGCGGTTCTCTGGCGCGCCGCGAAACGGACACGATGCCAAACTGGGCCGGTTCGAGCTGGTATTTTTTGCGCTACGCGGACGCGCAAAATGACAAGGCGTTTGCGTCAAAAAAAGTGCTCGCGCATTGGATGCCGGTGGATTGGTACAACGGCGGCATGGAACACACGACGCTCCACTTGTTGTACTCACGCTTTTGGAACAAGTTTTTGTATGATCGCGGATATGTTTTGACTTCAGAGCCGTACGCCAAACGCACAAGCCATGGATTGATTCTAGCCGAGGACGGTTCCAAGATGTCAAAGTCCAAGGGCAACGTTGTCAATCCAAACGACATCATTGCGTCACACGGCGCCGACACATTGCGTCTGTACGAGATGTTTATTGGCCCGTTCGATCAGCCGGTGCCGTGGAGCGAACAGGGCGTTGTGGGAGTATACAAGTTTTTGAAACGCGTGTTTGAACTGTCTCATCACATCGTTGAGTGTGAAGCGCCAACGGTGATCAAGATGCTTCACAAAACGATCAAAAAAGTTACCGAGGACATTGAAGCGATGCGCTTCAACACGGCGATTGCGCAGATGATGACGTTCGTGAACACGGTGTACGACGAGGGCGGTCTCACGGCGGCGTCGCTGCTCGAGTTTTTGCTGGTCTTGTCGCCGTTTGCGCCGCATATCGTCGAGGAGATGTACGAAAAGCACGGGCAGGGGCTCGCCATGACGCAGGCGTGGCCGAGCTTTGACATCGCTCTCGTGCAGGACAAAACGGTCACGATTGGCGTGCAGGTGAACGGCAAAGTGCGCGCCGATGTGACCATCGCGGCGGACGCTTCGAGCAAGGAAGCGCGCAAGGCGGCGTTGGCCGAGCCGAATGTTGTGAAACATTTAGAAGGAAAGGAGATCAAGAAATTCGTGTACGTGCAAGGGAGGATTATCAATATCGTTGTTGACTCATAGATTGCTTCACGTTGCTTGCAATGACGACCATTGACACTCATGTCATTGCGAACGCTCTCTGTGTCATTGCGAACGCAGTGAAGCAATCTTACGCAGGCTTAGATTGCTTTGGTCGCTTCGCTTCCTCGCAATGACGGACTGGGAGCTCGCAATGACATGTCAATAGCCAACAGCACAAACATATGCTTATATGTATCTGACAACACCCAGCGAAGTTATCCCAGCCAGGAGCTCGCTGGGTGCTGTCAGATAGAGTGCGCGATGCTACTCGCGCGAGTATTCTCCGCCGTCGGGCGGAGCATTGTTGTGTTCGGGGTCCCCTTCGACAGGATCGGGGTACAGCGGCGTGTCGACGGGGGTGCGGGCGAGGCGCTCGAACTCGAACGGCGAGAGCTCCTGCATCCAGAATCGCTCTCGGTCGGTCAGGGCGTCAGCTCGCATGCGCGGCCGTGGCGTCGGGGGAGCCGATGCGCACAGGAACGGGCACTGTTCGTTCCAGTCCATGGCTAGAAGTCCAGGTCGCTGGAGTTGACGTCCCACATGACGGCGGTGTCGCCGCGTTCCGAATCCGTGGTGTGCGATCCCCACAAGATCCCATCGCCGCAGTCGATCCCATCCGGCCCGACGGTGCGCTCGCGTCTCGTCACACGGCTGTTCCCCGGGCAGACGCCGACGTCGACTCCGTACGGCTCTTCGATCGGCATCTTGCTCGTGTTGCTCGTTTCTCCCTGTGCCATGTGTGGCCTCCTGTTGTTTGGGAGGGTTAGGAGCATGACCTACATGCGTAGGCAGGGCGTTGCTTGAACAAACAACGGGACTCCCGTCTGGGAGCCCATACTGTACAAAATGGTTTTCGTACAAAATGCACTACCAGACACACAAAATACCGAACCACGGACGAATGCCGAGGATGGATCGATACGTATGTTGCATGGATGTGCGATTCATAAGTACATGCAGGATACCATGGCCTCATTTCGCGTCAAGTTCAAGTATAGAGACCTCTCTAAAACTGCGTCTTTTCGTCTCACGGGCGCCCGTCGACCACGCTATCTCTACGTTTCAGTAGGGCCTGTTCCCAAAGGG
>MGDX01000011.1 GCA_001791035.1 Candidatus Uhrbacteria bacterium RIFCSPHIGHO2_02_FULL_53_13 | reverse complement strand
AAAGCAACAATTTAGCCGCCATCAGCGCGTAAACACATCCGCTCCATCAAAGTGGCCGGGGCGAGTTTTGGGTGTGGCGCTTGTGGCGCTCGTGTTGTTTGCCGCTGGCTACGATTTTCCCGGCGCTTGGAACGCATCCATTGGCCGCGTTCCGGGACTGCAGTTGCACGCACGCGATTACACGCTGGGACTTGATCTTCTTGGTGGAGCGCACTTGGTCTACGAGGCCGACCTTTCGCAAATTGAAGACGACGAAAAACGCAAAGCCCTTGAGGGCGTGCGCGACGTGATTGAGCGCCGCGTGAACGCGTTCGGCGTTTCAGAGCCTATCGTGCAAACGACTAAGACGTCGGGCGATCACTATCGCGTCATCGTAGAACTTGCCGGCGTGCGCGACGTCAGCGAGGCGATCAGACAAATCGGCGAAACTCCTATTTTGGAATTCAAAAAGCCGGCGCTATCGGTCGTGCGCGAAGATGATGAAAGCACGAACGAAGTATTCAATGCTGAGCAAAAGGCGCTCGCGCTTTCCGTGCTTGATCGCGCGCGCAGAACGAATGCCGTTTTTGACGAACTCGTCGCCGAATATTCCGAAGGCCCCCAGCGCAGTCAAAACGGCGTAAGTGCGTGGGTGGACGAGAGCGATGCGCGTACAGAGGCGCTCCCTGGAAGCGGAAAGAAAGTCGGCGCGATCCTTTCCACTATTCTCGAAAAGCCAAACAGCTATTCTATCGTGAAGTTTTATGATGAACGCGAAGTCAGTGAGTGGCAATTCAGCGATTTGACGGTGTGTTACGCGGGGGCAAACGGATGTGAGGGGGCGACGCGCACAGTGGATGAAGCGCGCAAGGAAGCCGAACGCCTGCTTAGCGAGGCAACGAGAGAAAATTTTGCAGAGCTTGCAAATGCCAACACAGATGAGGTGGGACAACGAGGAACTGGCGGCGATCGCGGCTGGAATCGCATGACACATCTTGACGCCAATCTTGCCGCGGCGCTTGCGACACACTCGGTCGGCGATCTTTTTTTGACGAAAACTTCAAGCGGGTATCGTGTTGTGTACAAGCGTGGCGAGCGTCCGTATCTGCAGTACCAATTTCAGGAAATTGAGTTTATGAAGGCCGGCGCGGTGGCCGCGACGATTGACGGATTTGAAAATACGGCATTGAGCGGCGCGCAGCTCAAACGCGCGGGCGTGGAATTTGATCCAAACACGGGCGTGCCGTACGTGACGCTTCAATTTAACAAAGAGGGCGCACAGTTGTTTGCCGAGATCACAGAATCACACGTGGGACAACAGATTGCTATTTATTTGGACGGCCAAATCATCTCGGCGCCGGTGGTGCAGACGGCCATTTACGGCGGTGAGGCGATTATCACGGGGCAGAGCGACTTGGAGGAAGCGCGCCTCTTGGCACAGCGCCTCAATGCTGGAGCACTTCCAGTGCCCATTGAACTTATCTCACAACAAACGGTTGGCCCAACACTCGGCGCGGTCTCGCTCGACAAGAGTCTTCAGGCGGCCATCATCGGCCTCATGCTGGTCGGCCTTTTTATGATTGTCTACTACCGATTGCCCGGAGTGCTCTCTGTGGTCGCGCTTGTCGTGTACGGCGTGTTGGTGCTCGCGATTTTCAAATCGCTTCCGGTGACCATCACGTTATCTGGTTTGGCGGGGTTTATCCTATCGGTCGGTATGGCGGTGGACGCAAACGTCTTGATTTTTGAGCGCATGAAAGAGGAGCTGCGCGCCGGACGCGCGCTGGATCGCGCCGTTGACGAAGGATTTAAGCGCGCGTGGTCATCTATTCGCGATGGCAATCTCACGACGCTCATTGCGTGCGCCATCTTGTACTGGTTGAGCTCGAGCTTCATTCAAGGGTTCGCGCTCACTTTGGCCATTGGCGTCGTCATGAGTATGTTTTCGGCGATCGTCGTCACGCGCATGATGCTCAAAGGCGTGGTGCGATGGAAATTCTTGCAGAAGGCGTGGCTCTATTGCGTCAAAGAGTTGAGAGCGTAACTATGTCCATTGTAAAGTACAAAGTGATCTGGTTTTCCGTGAGTGGCGTGATGGTGCTATCGAGCCTCGTGCTTTTAGCGATGTTCGGACTGCGTCTTGGCATTGATTTTACTGGCGGAAGTATATTGGAAGTGGAGTTTGATACGTATGACCCCGTGGTCGGTGACGTGCGCGGGGCTTTGTCTGCTGCGGGGTTTGAAGAAGGGATCGTACAGCCGGTGGATGAGCACGGCATCATCGTCCGTCAAAAAACACTCTCGGAGGAAAAGCATCAAGCACTTTTGGACGTTCTTGGAACGTTCGGCACGTTTGAAGAAAAGCGTTTTGACTCTATCGGACCGATTATTGGCAACGAACTCAAGCGCAAATCCGTGTGGGCGCTCCTGTTGATTTTTGTGACGATCGCGGCGTACGTGGCGTTCGCATTTCGCAAGGTGAGCCACTATGTGAAGAGCTGGAAATATGGCGTGATCACCATCGTGGCCGCTCTTCATGATGTGCTCATTCCGATTGGTGTGTTTGCTCTTATTGGACACGTATTACACGTTGAAGTGGGAACGGCGTTCGTGGCGGCGCTTTTGACTATCCTGGGATATTCGGTGAACGATACCATTGTGGTATTCGATCGTATTCGCGAAAATCTGATTCGCGAGAGCGGAAGCATTGAAGAGATTGTGGATCAATCAGTGACGCAGACGTTCGCGCGTTCTATCAACACGACACTCACGACGCTTTTGGCGCTTGTGGCAGTATTCTTTTTCGGAGGAGAAACAACACGCATGTTTGTTTTAGCGCTCATGATTGGCATTGGCGTCGGAGCTTATTCATCTATTTTTTTGGCTTCGCCTCTGCTCGTTGTCTGGGAGTCGCGGCGCAACTAAGGAATGCCATTGAGGCATTCCGTGACGCCGCGACGGGCACTTCGGTGCGAACGCAACGCGTTCGCACCGAAGTGCCCCAGGGTAGCCGGATGTGCAACTAAGGAATGCCATTGGCTTGCTGCCCCGTGAATCAAGCCGCGAAGCAATTTCACGCCGGCTAAGGTTGCTTCGGTCGCTTTGCTTCCTCGCAATGACAGAACAATGGATTCCAATTTCTAACCTCCAACATCTAATGTTATACTTGCAGACATGTTACCGCTTTTCATTTACGCGCTCGTCATCAATCTCGATGAGCTGGATCGGTTTGTTGCAGAACCGTTTAGCTATTGGTTTTTGAAACTACTCATTTTTGGAAGCCCTCTTATCGGGGTCATCATTTGGGGCGCGTTTCAGTTGTGGCTCGATCATCGGCAGGGAGTCTATGCGTCAAAGCAAAAGTTCATCGTACTTGCCATTGATGTTCCGCGCAGTTCCGAGCAAACTATCAAAGCCGTGGAGAACATCTTTGCCATTATCAAAGGTACAAAGTCGGTCATTACTCTCAAAGAAGAGTGGTGGCTTGGAAAATATCTTCTCTCAACCAGTTTTGAACTGGTGAGCATTGATGGCTATATCCAATTTTATATCCGTTGCAGTTCATCGTATCGCGATTTATATGAAGCGGCCATTTACGCTCAATATCCGGACGCGGAAATTACCGAGGTGGAAGATTATCTCAAGAATCTTCCCGACGCGTATCCCAACGATACGCACGAGGTGTTTGGCGGCGAGCTGAAATTGGCAAATAAGCCGTTCTTTCCTATCCGCACGTGGATGGATTTTGAGCACACGGTTTCCAAAGAACAGGTGTTTAAAGATCCGCTCATTGCCTTGCTGGAGTTTATGGGAAAGCTCAAACAAGGCGAACAGTTTTACGTGCATTTTATTGTGAATCCGGATGACGCCGATTCTGTGATTGAAGCAGGGTCCGAATATCTTCTCAAGACATACGAAAAAGAGGCTCCGAAGAAGAAGGGAAAACTCGAGGCGCTCGCCGAACCGATCGCCTGGTTTCCAAAAGAGGTGGTGTCACAGTTTTCAACGTTTTTGTCAGAAGCTAGTGGTGATGAAAAAAAACCATCGTTCTCGTTTTTTCGCGCGACCGATCGCGAAAAATCACAACTGGAAGGCGTCGCGCAAAAAATTTCCAAACAAGGATACAAAACCAAGATTCGTTGGGCGTACTGTGCGAGGCACGAGGTGTATAATAAGGGAGGCCGCAATACATTGTGGAAAGCGTGGATTAATTTGTTTGCGCATTTTGATCGCAACAAATTCAAGTACGATGTAGACACCATGCCGCGCGACGATTATTTTTGGATGCGCTGGGAGTATCGAAAGAATCAGAACACGCTCATGAAGGCGCTCAAGGGTCGGAGTTTCAGCATTGGAAGCACGCCGATGTATTTGAACTTGGAGGAGTTGGCGACGTTGTGGCATTTTCCGTCTATTGATGTGCAAGCGCCGTCGATTAAGAAGACGCAGTACAAACTCGGTGAGGCACCGACGTCTTTGCCGGAAGCGGGGTTTGGCGAGTCGGACGAACTCCCGTTTGAGCCACTGGTTGAAGTGGATGAACACGGTCGGCCGATTGAGTACGCGGCGCGCACGACATCAAAGTCGCCTGCGCGTTTGGCAACGGCAGAGTTGGTGCCGGAAGCTCCGTTGCCTCCGTCGATTCCGCGCGACACGGCGCCGGTTTCAGAGAACGACTCGATGGACGATATTTTGCCAACCGGTCCGTTGATTGAACTGGAAGACGCGGTTTTTACCGCAAAACAGGCACAGGGCGATGACGCACAAGACGATGAACCAACTCCGCTGAATTTGCCGGTCTAGAATAAACAGACGTCGGAAGTCGCATTTCCCAGTGTCATTGCGAGCAACGCGAAGCAATCTAACGCCAGGATGAGATTGTTGCGCTACGCTCGCAATGACAGAAGGAAGGCACTCACCACTCACTATCCTCACGAACACCATGCCACGCATTCACGATCACGAGAACGAAATCAACTACTTTGCGCGCACGAATCATCGTGGACATTCGCGCAAGTTTGGCATAAAAACGGACGACCGACGGCGTCACATGTACATCATCGGTAAAACCGGCATGGGTAAAACGACGCTCATTGAAAACATGGTGCTTCAAGATATTTACAATGGACATGGCGTGGCATACATCGATCCGCACGGCGATACCGTGGAAAAAATCATTGACTACATTCCCTCGTGGCGCATCAACGACGTGGTGTATCTCAATCCCGCGGATTTGGATTACCCAATTGGATTCAACGTACTCGAGGCGGTGACGCAGACACAGAAGCATCTGCTTTCGGCAAACCTCATGGGTGTGTTTAAGAAAATTTGGGAAGGGATGTGGTCGGCGCGCATGGAGTACATTTTGTCCAACACTATTTTAGCGCTCATGGATACGCCCGGCACAACGCTCGTGGCCGTGAATCGTATGTATTCGGACGCGGACTTTCGCAAAATGGTGGTGACGAACATCAAAGACCCTATTGTCAAACAGTTTTGGGTGATGGAGTACGCGGGATACAGTGAAAAGTTTGCGACCGAAGCCGTGGCGGCGATTCAAAACAAAATCGGGCAGTTCATCACATCCGGGCTCATTCGCAACATTATCGGACAAGTCAAGTCAACGATCAATATTCGAGAGCTCATGGATGAACAAAAGATTTTTTTGGTGAACCTGTCAAAAGGGCGCATCGGCGAAGATAACATGCGCTTGCTTGGCGGCATGCTCATCACCAAAATTCAGCTCGCGGCCATGGATCGCGTTGATATTCCTGAAGCCTTGCGCAAAGACTACTACTTGTATGTGGATGAGTTTCAGAATTTTGCGACAGAATCGTTTGCGGCCATTTTATCGGAGGCGCGCAAGTTCCGTCTCAATTTGATTGTGGCGCACCAGTACATTGCCCAGCTCACCGAGGAAGTGCGCGATGCGGTTTTAGGAAACGTCGGGACTCTCGTGTTGTTTCGCGTGGGCGCGCCCGATGGACTCACGCTGGAGCCGGAAATGGCGCCAAGATTTTTAGTGGAAGACATCATCAATCTGCCGAAGTTTCAGATTTACATCAAACTGATGATTGATGGAGTGGCGAGCGCGCCGTTTTCTGCGGCGACGCTTCCGCCGATCGCGCGTTTGACCGAAAGTCAGGAGAAAGTGATTCGCGTGAGCCGCGAGCGATACAGCCGCAATCGTGATGAGATTGAAGAGAAGATTGCCAAATGGGCTGGCATTGCCGAGGATGCTGACATTGACGCGCTCATGGAACAGGCGAAAGCAAAGAGCACGGGCAATCCGCCAAAGAAAAAGTACAATTACAAATGTTCTTGGTGCGCCAAGGACATGAAGATTCCCGTCAAATTGGATCGCACGCGGCCTATTTATTGTGAAGATTGTCGTGACAAGGTGAGCGATTTGAAGCGGACACGCGAGTACGATGCGCGCAAAGATTTGATCTACGATGAAGAGCTCAACGTCGTGGGTTCGGTGGCGGAATTGGGGAGTGATGGCGCGTGGGTGGGGAAGGTTGAGGAAAAGGAGGAGGTCGTGGCACTGTCAGAGAAGACGGACATGGAACGTGAAGCGCCAAAGGAACGCGTCGTAGGACAAACAACGAGTGATGAGAACAGAGAGGCGGTCGCAGAAGCGAAGGACGTTCTGGTTGTCAAACCAGTTAGTAAGCCGCCAGAAGGGAAACGCGATGTGATCATCAAGAAGCCGGAACCGAACGTCGAGAAACCGACGGAGGCGAAGACCGTGATTCCACTACACACACTGAAATCGCCGCCAAACGCCCGTCCCTCGCTACAGGAAAGCGATCAAAAACGTAAACGGCGCAGAAAGAGAGGAGGAAGTCAACCCGCGGGAGGAGGCGGTCGAGATGGAAAAGGCGGAAAACAAGGAATACAAGACCGGCCGCGCCAAGAGCGGTTGCAAAAACAGCACGTCACCAACGCGCGAACATCGGCGCGCCGTCCTGAACGTCCGCGCGATCACCGCAGTGCTCCTATCGGCGCCGTGCCGGATGTCGGCTCAACGATTGGCAAGCCGCTCAAGCCAGGTGCACACGTGAGCTTTGATGACGCAACATGATCATCGCACACGCTATTTTTCTTGGGGCAGTGCAGGGCCTCTCGGAATTTCTTCCGATTTCAAGTTCCGGGCATTTACTGCTCGTGCCATTTTTATTTGATTGGGAAACGCAGGATATTGCGTTTGATATCATGGTGCATGCCGCCACGCTCGTTGCCGTTGTCGCCGTTTTTTGGAAAGATTTGTGGCGTATCGCCGGCGCTTTGTTTCGCGGCCCGTCGTTTGATCGCACACTCGGTTGGATGCTAATCGTCGGCACGATTCCTGTGGTTGCCGTCGCGTTGTTGCTCGATGAGGTGATTGACGTAGTGCGCGCGTATCCCGTTGCCGTTGCGGTGAGTTTGATCAGTTGGGGCGTAATGTTGGTTATCGTGGACCGATTCGCCTCGCGTCGTTTGACGGAGATATGCGATGTTTCATGGAAGGCCGCCATCGGCATTGGATGTGCGCAGGCGCTTTCGCTGATCCCCGGGACATCGCGTAGCGGTATCACCATGACGGCTGCGCGCTTGGCCGGTTTTGATCGCTCGCTTTCCGCGCGGTATTCATTTTTATTGAGCGTTCCAGCGGTCGCCGGAGCTACGGTGTATGTGGTGACTGATGCTATAGCGCAAAACGTTTCGCTGTTCCAACCTTCTATGATTGCCGGATTTTTTGCGGCGCTCGTTTCCGGCATCCTTGCTATCCGGCTGCTATTGCGCGTGATTGAACGGTGGACCTTCCTTCCGTTCGCCCTCTATCGCATCGCGCTTGGCGTGGTGATTCTCGCGATCGTGCTTTGATGTGTGTACCGCTGTATGCCATATGAAAAATCATCTGATGCGTGATGTGGGAGTCGTGGTCATCAGCATTGCGATGGCCGTGATTTTGGCAAAGACAGGAGTGCTGGCGGAACTGTTAGCAAACCTGCAAGAATGGGGATGGCTGGGAAGTTTGATTGCCGGAATGTTTTTTGTCTCCATGTTTACTGCCGCTCCCTCTGGCGTGGCGCTGTTTGAAATTGCGGCCACTCATTCCGCATGGGAAGTCGCTTTTTTTGGGGGCATGGGCGGACTGATAGGCGATCTTCTTATTTTTAGATTTGTCAAAGGGAGCCTTTCAGAAGATGTGCATTGGCTTTTTCGGAACACCAAACAGAAAAAATTCGCTTCTCTCTTTCTGGTCAAAAGATTCAGGTGGTTGATGCCTGTTGTTGGAGCGCTCATCGTTGCCTCTCCTTTTCCCGACGAAATCGGCCTCGCGATGATGGGACTTTCAAAAATGAAAACGTCGGTTTTCATCCCAATATCCTTTCTCCTAAACTTTCTTGGTATTTTGATCATTGGGTTATTTGCTCAAGGTGTGTTCTAATACACAGTATAGAGCTGTCGATTATGCATGCTTTGCACGCTGTACTATGCAACAGGGTGGCAAGGACCCCGTTTTTTAGACACTTCTCCCAGGGAGGGAACTTTGTAAGAATGAGTTAATTTGTTGAGTGGCGGCCTGTCGGCCTGGAGTGTACGGGGTCCACTCCATTCAGGATGAACTGCAGGATGCGAAGTGTATCAATGCATTTGAGAACAGTCCCTCATTGGATCCATCGCGCTTTGACATCTTGCAAAAATTCTGTTAGCGTGCCGGCGGTATGAACGCACAGCCGCGCATCATGGTTGCCATGTCAGGAGGCGTCGACTCGTCGGTCGCCGCCGCTCTTTTGGTAGAACAAGGATACGATGTCGTGGGTGCCTTCATGAAAAACTGGGACGGATGCGATTGGAAACGAGAGCGCCGCGATGCCATGCGCGTTGCGTCAGTGCTCGGTATTCCGCTCCATACGTTTGATTTTGAGCGTGAGTATCGCGCGCGCGTGCATGCGTACTTGGTGGAAGAGTATCGCGCGGGACGCACGCCAAATCCAGACGTGCTCTGCAACAGCGAAATTAAGTTTGATCTCCTCCTCAAGGCCACGCATGACTTGGACTGTGCAGAGATGGCGACGGGGCATTATGCGCGTGTGCGACGGGACGGCTCTTTGACGCGGCTCCTCAAAGGCGTTGATCCAAAAAAAGATCAATCCTACTTTTTGTGCCGTCTTGTACAGGCTCAACTTACGCGCACGCAGTTTCCCATCGGCGCGCTCACGAAGATTGAAGTGCGACGCCGCGCGAGGGCTCTTGGACTTGCAACAGCCGACAAAAAAGATTCCCAAGGGTTGTGCTTCGTTGGGAAGGTTGACATGGCGTTGTTCTTGAAGAGCGCCATTGATGTGCGTCCGGGGAAGATCGTCACGACTTCCGGTAAAGTGGTTGGTACGCACGATGGCGTGGCGTTTTATACGATCGGACAACGGAAGGGCCTCGGCATCGGTACAGAAGAACCGTATTTTGTGGTTGAACGTCGCCATCATACGAATGAACTTGTCGTGGCGCACGAAGGTGACGCGGCGTTGTATCGCACCGAAATAAAGGCCGCTGATGTACAATGGATCTCTGGAAATGCGCCAACATTTCCGTTTTCCTGCACGGCTCAAATTCGCTATCGGCAACAAGATCAAAACTGCACGATCGTTCAAAAAGTGGTAGGAATAACTGTGACGTTTGACGAACCGCAACGCGCCGTGGCGCCCGGACAATTTATGGTGTTCTACGACGGCGACGAACTCATTGGAAGCGGAGTGATAAACTATAGTCATCACACTATGAAACAGGACTCTATCATTCTTGAAACAGGCGAATTCCTAGCTCTTCGGAAGAAAAAATCCTCAATGTAGCTACGGCTACATCTGCGGTTTTTTCTCCCTGCAGAGCGTCGGACTTCGCTCTGTTTCAAAAATGCTAATTCCTGTTTCATAGTGCGATGACTATAGTCGCTGGCTCCCTGCGAAGTTCCGCTGTCCGACCACTATGCACCACTCACTAAGAATGCAACAACACATCCGCAACTTTTGCATCATCGCGCACATTGATCACGGCAAATCCACGCTGGCCGATCGGTTGCTTGAGTTGACGGGAACCATTGACAAGCGGCAACTCAAAGAGCAGACGCTCGATACGATGGAGCTGGAGCAAGAGCGCGGGATCACCATCAAGCTTCAACCGGCACGCATGCGGCACACGGTGGACGGGCAGGTATACACGCTCAATCTCATCGACACGCCCGGCCACGTGGACTTTTCGTACGAGGTGTCGCGTTCTCTCGCGGCCGTGGAGGGATGCTTGCTTTTGGTGGATGCCACGCAGGGGGTGCAGGCGCAAACGCTCGCCAATCTCTACCTCGCGATGGATTATGGCCTCGAGGTGATCCCCGTCCTCAATAAAATTGATTTACCTGCGGCGGATGTGGAAGCGCGCGGTACGGAACTCATGCAACTTATCGGATGCAAGCGTGAAGAAATTTTGGCCGTTTCAGGAAAAACAGGCGAAGGTGTCCCCGCGCTGCTCGACGCTATCGTCGCTCACATTCCTGTTCCCAAGGGCGATTCGAATGCGCCAACGCGTGCACTTATTTTTGACTCGCTCTACGATGACTATCAGGGGGTGATTGCGTATGTTCGCGTGGTCGACGGTGCACTCAAGACGCGCGACGCGCTTCACTTTATGGCGACAGGTGCCGACGGCATGGTAACAGAGCTCGGACATTTACTGCCAAGCCGCGCAGAGGATGCGGATTTGAGTACGGGACAAATCGGCTATGTCGTGACGGGACTCAAGGAACTGTCCAGTTGTCATGTTGGGGACACCGTGACGATTGCGGGTTCAGTAGCCAAGGCGCTTCCCGGATATCGCGTCGTCGTGCCGATGGTGTTTGCCGGCATCTTTCCAAAAGACGGCGGTGATGCGGAGGAGCTTCGCGAAGCCATGGAACGTCTCATGCTTTCGGACGCGTCCATTTCTGTGGAACCGGAGCGCTCGGCGGCGCTCGGCGTTGGGTTTCGGTGCGGGCTTCTCGGGATGCTGCATTTGGAGATTGTACAGGAGCGTTTGAAGCGCGAATCGGGGGTTGAAGTGGTGGTTACGACCCCATCGGTGGCGTATCGCGTGCGTAAAACCAATGGCACAGAGATGCGCGTCACAAGTCCGCAGGATCTTCCCGATCCAAGCCACATAGAAAGCATCTTTGAGCCATGGGTGCGCACGGATATTGTTGTGCCATCCGTGTACGTTGGCGCGGTGATGTCGCTCGTGCAGGATCGCGGTGGCCTCTACAAGACGACCGAGTACTTGGACGCCAAACGCGCGCTTTTGCACTACGAGCTTCCGCTCTCGGCGGTGATTGTGGATTTTCACGACGCGCTCAAAACGGTCACGAGCGGGTATGGATCGCTCAACTACGAGCTTTTAGACGAGCGCGAGGCCAGCATTGTGCGTTTGGATATTTTGGTGGCCGAAGATCCGGTGGAAGCACTGGCAACGTTTGTGTACCGCGACAAGGCGCACCAAGTCGGCAAGCGGATTGTACACGCGCTGATGGAAGAGATTCCGCGACAGCAATTCGTCGTCAAGATTCAGGCGGCGGTCGGCGGCAAGATTGTGGCCGGCGACAAGCTCTCGGCACTGCGCAAAGATGTCACTGCCAAGCTCTACGGTGGCGATGTGACGCGCAAGCGCAAACTTTTGGAAAAGCAGAAGAAGGGAAAGAAGCGCATGGCGGCCATGGGTCATGGGAGGGTGGAGATTCCCTCGAAGGCGTATTTGCGCGTTTTGAAACAAGGGTAGGGATTATTGAGCTACCAAAAAAGTATGCCCACGGCGAAGATGCCGTGGGCGCGCTTTCTAACGGAGGAAGTGAAGACCGAGGCGCTTGACCCACAACTCATGAGGAATCCACCGGTCTGTGACTGCGATGCTTGCCTCTGCAACATCCAGAAGCACAGATTCCATGATCCCGTTCACGGTCGATGTTTTGCGCCAAGCGCGAAGTCTTGGCACGGCCTTGCTGCCGTCAACGAGCGTCGGCACGGTTGCCGAAAGCACGCCGTACAGGAGCCCCGTTATGGCTATGAAGGCCACCACCCAGTACACGGAGATCTCTGCGGGCATCATTGCGAGCGACACAAGCATGCCGACAATGCTCGCCCCAAGGCTGGCGATGACGTTCGTCTTTCCGTCTACAAACACTTCGAGCGTGCGAGACAGGAATTGCACCACTGCGGACCAATAGAGTTTCAGGACCGCAAGTCCGTAAAACCAAATGGCGACGCCAATCGCTGTAACGGTTTTGACACCCGTATAGACGACACAGTTGAACAGGAGACCGTAGTACTCCAGTGTGTACTGCACAAATCCTCGCTGTGCGTAGTTGCGCCGGCGAAGATCGCGATGCCTTTTTTCTCCATGGATTCTCTTGGACACCTGTGTGTCTGACAGAAGATCCAAGGGAGAGCCCAGGAAGACGACCGTTGCGCCGATACCCCAAATGACAAAGAAGACAAACAGTGGGGCCAACACGGGCAAAGTCATCGCAAGGACAGTCAGAGCCTTGCGAGTGTTCACGGGTGCCATGGCGTGATCCATGTGGTCCAGTGCGGTCCCAAAGCACCCCCATGCGAACACGACGATCGTGCATTGCAGAATCAGCATCGTGCCGATGCCGATCGCCTGCGCCGTATGACGGCCCCATTCCGAGGTTGCGCGGGGTTTATCCTTGCCGTTAGCGGGCTTGCGCATGGCGGGGAACAGTCCCAAACCCTCGCGCAGATTCATGCCTTGCCAACCGATCGTAAAACCGATCGAGCCAAGGGTTAGCGCCATGGGGAGGCCTGCCGTCAGACTCGCCCATGTGCCCAGAGTCCCACACAAAAACCCTGCCACAAACCGCTTTGCGGTGAGTTGGAAGTCCTTGATGTGAGGTTCCATGGTTAGTTCGTGTTCATTGAACGCTATTCCGTCAAGAAAGTCAAAATAAACAACTCGCCGGCGTTAGGCCGCGGCGAGAGTCGAAAAGGAAAGAGAAGCTGATGCTGGCTCGAGCAGTACCGCCGAAACGAATCGGAATTGCTGTGGCCCGACGCGCACCTCCAGCTCTACCTGCTGGGGATGAGGCGCGCGCGACACGGCGCAGATCGCCGTGTGCTTCGTCCTCCTGCATGAGCAGGGGACGTCTCGGACGCTCACAATGAGGAGCGGCCGAAGTTCCGCTGTGCGGATGAGCTCGTACATGAGCCGCCGCAGAAGCGGGTCCTCCCCCACAACAGCGACATTCCAACGGGCTGTTTGCCCGGATGCGAATGTTTTTCGCTTTTTGGAGGTCACGCGTCTAGCATAGGGGAAGTTTGATATGCTGTCAATGCTTTATTAGGGATTGTCAACGGGAAGTAGAAATGTCCCCTTTCTAGGGACAATAAAAGGCCGAATGTGCTAAACTAATCTCCTATGCCAGAACCAAAAGGAGAACTTCCATGGACAGAGGAGGAAACCCAAGGACTCATGTCCCACGCGGATATTATTGCGGCATTGCGGCCGAAGGTTGAAAATGAGACGGCGACTCCCGCAGAACTGAAGCTTTTTGCAAAAGCGGTATACGCGCTCGAGAAGGTCATCAAAGACAAGGAACGATCTGTTGGATTGGACAAGGAAACCGCAAACCTGCAAGAAGCCCGCGACATTCTGGGTGCGGACAATGTGTATGGACAAGAGGCGGTGAAAGCAACATGGGATCGCGACCTTTCAGCCGCCGAAATTCCGCCTTTGCCTTACTCACGCGAACAGCTGGAAGCCGCCAAGCGCCTAAACATGATGCTTATCTTGCGCGTGGACACGGACAAAGACGGCCAATCTCTTACAGGGAAGAGAATGAACAAACTCATTGCACCCAAGTTGCAGGCCGCGGGCAAAGGAAAACTGCTTTATAAGGTTGACTGGTATGCGAATGAACCGTTCTACACGGACGGCACCCCCAAGTCGCAGTGGAAGCTCGTAACGCGTGATGTGATTGCTGGGTCCACAAACAAGGACTACGCTGACCAAACAAAACTCCTACGCGATACTCTCGCACAGCAATCCGACCTCACCAAACAAGAACAAGACGCTATTTCGCAAGCGGATGATGTCACCCTTGCGCGTCTTAAAACCGCCGCTTCCTCTAGCGATGAGGCCGTTTGGGAAACCTGCGCCAAAGAACTCGCCGCGCTCACAATTAATG
>MGDX01000010.1:18232-31934 GCA_001791035.1 Candidatus Uhrbacteria bacterium RIFCSPHIGHO2_02_FULL_53_13 | reverse complement strand
CTGTCCGCCGCGGCGCGTTGGGCCGGCTCAGGGAGCCGGCTGTGGGAGGCTGCCTCCGCGTGGTGCGCGGGGGCGAGCTCGGCAATCTCAATCACCTGACGCATTTCTCCTCCACGGCACGTCGTCCATCGACGCGCCTCTGCGAAACCATTCTGGGGACGATCAAGCCGAGGCCAAATCGTCGTGATGCCAGTGACTCGCCCGAAGGCATGTATGGCATCGTGGATATCGGGCGTGTGAAAGCGGTTGAGCAAAATGCCCAAGGCAATCACTTGATATCCAGCGCGGGAACTCGAGCTCAAGCTCTACTTCCACGCGATGTCTCTCCCCCAGAAGGGTTCTGCACAGGTATGTTGGCCGTGGGCTTCTGGCTTCCGGATTCTTCATTCCGGATTCTGGATTCCCAACACTGATCTCCAACTTCCATTCATTCGATCTCTGATTTAATGAACAAATGCTTATACCACATTTTGACCACTTTGTCAAGACCCTTGGAGTCATTCACCGCTAATTTTCGCCAAAAAAACGCTGTGTTTTCGCCATGCTATAGTTGGCAAAGTGCTGTTTTGTCGTTGAGATTGCTTCAGTCGCTTCGCTTCCTCGCAATGACACACAAATGGTTGCTATAATTTCCTCATGATCGGTCACAAACACGTCATCGAGCGCTTCACAAGCGCCATTGCGTCCAATACCCTTGCTCATGCTTATGTTTTCGTTGGGTCAGCGTCAGTTGGAAAGCGCACGACGGCCGAATGGCTTCTCAAAACACTGCTCAAAACAGAGCATTTAGACGCTCATCCGGACTTTGTACGCGTTGAACGATGCCTCAATCCAAAAACGGGCAAGATGCGCGAGCAGATTTCGATTGACCAAATAGTGGAAGCCACGCGGCGCTTTGCCATGCGTTCCGTGCGCGTGCCAAAAAAAGCGCTCCTTATTCAGGGAGCGGAGTCGCTGTCTATAGCGGCGGCAAACGCACTGCTCAAAACGCTCGAAGAACCGCGCGGCGACGCGCTCATCATTCTCACGTCCGTTTCCGAGCAAGCGCTTTTACCGACCATCCTCTCGCGCACGCAACGCGTGCGGTTTCACGCGCTGTCTTTTGACGAGGTGGCCGATGCTCTCAAAGAACGCGGTGTGGAGCGCGAAGCCGCCGAGGTGCTCGCCGCCATGGCCAACGGATTGCCCGGGCGCGCGCTCACGCTCATGGACGACGAAGAGCAACGTAGCAACATCGAGCGCCAACTTCAAACCATTCGCGCCTGCTTTTCACCGCGTCCATCAGAGCGTATCTTGGCTGTTCATGATATGATACCGCCATACGATGCGGATCATGTGAAAACGCGCACCGAGCTCAAACGGCGTTTGGCGTTGTTTGAAACGGTGGCGCACAAGCATCTCTTGGCCGCGTCCGGATGCGGTGCGTCGCCTCTCTTGGGCGACGACGCTCCCGTATTGTCCATTGCGCAGGCGGGCAACATTCTTACTGCCATTCAATCGGCCAAAGCTCGGCTCGAAGCGCACGTGGATCCGCATCTCACGCTTATTCATACGGTCATGTCGTACGCACTATGACGTCATTTGCAAAACTGGGGTTTGGCTTGTTGACGCTCGCGCTGTTTGGCGCCGGATGCATTCAGTTTACGGGCGGTGGCACCGAGGCGGCAAAACTTGGCGTATTCAAGTCCATTGATAGCGCCAAGTCGTTCGAGCATTCGGTGGCGCTTCCAACACCCCAAGGCGTAGGGAGCATTGCCTCTTTGGGCGTACGCGAGCTCGTGATGGATCCGTCCGATCGCTTTGCGCTATACCTTGGTACCGATGAAAACGGCCTCATGTACTCGTACGACGGTGGCGCGGGATGGACGCAAGTGCGCGAGGCGGCATTGCGCGAAGGACGCGTACGCGCGGTGGCGGTTGATCCAAGTGATAAGTGCACGGTATACGCCACGCGCGGACAGCGCCTGTACAAATCCGAGGATTGTAGCCGCACATTCCAGTCGGACACGTATGTTGATCCGCGACAGGAGGTGTATCTCACGGACGTGGAGATTGACTGGTTCAACTCGCAAGTGGTGTACATCGCCAATTCGGAAGGCGAGGTGCACAAGTCGATGAACGGCGGTGACACATGGCAGCTTGTGTATCGCGCCAACGGCGAAATCAACGATTTGCAAATTGATGTCAAAGATTCACGCGTGCTCTTGGCGGCAACGGCGAAGCGCGGCGTACACCGTTCGGGAGACGGCGGCGTGACGTGGCAGCGCATGCTCGACGACCGCTTGTATCCGGATCTTGAGAACATCGAGCGTACATTTGAACTGGAGCAAGATAAAAGCGGGAGCTACACATGGGTATCCACCGAGTACGGGCTGGCATTGTCGCGCGATCAAGGGCAAACGTGGGCGCCGGTGGTACTCATCACGCCACCCAATCAAGCCGTCATTCACGCGATGGCGGTGGATGCAAACAACGGCGCGCATCTTATCTACGCGTCCGGTTCCACGCTCTATGTCACCGAAGATGCGGGCGTGCAGTGGGACACCAAGCGCATGCCGACAACGGGGTTGGCGGGCGAGCTCCTGTTTGACCCAAGCAATGCCGCCGTGGTGTATATGGGCATTGCTCCCGTTGAAAAATCGCCAGGGATATTCTAAGGTGGAGCATTAAGAATCACCACGCACTCGCTATGTCAGTTATCGACGATCATTCCGCCGAATTTCAGCAAGCCGTTGACCACTTGAAAAAGGAATTGTCTTCCATTCGCACGGGCCGCGCACACACGGCGCTTGTTGAAGGATTACAAGTGGAGGCGTATGGCACCGCGCAGGAGCTCAAAAACCTCGCTTCCATCACAGTGAGCGATCCGCGCACGCTTCGCATTGAGCCGTGGGATGCGAGCATCGTGAGCGCGATTGAAAAAGCCATCCAAGAATCGGACATCGGCATCAATCCAGCGGTTGACGGCAAGGTGATTCGTTTGGCAATGCCGCAGATGACCGAGGAGACGCGCAAGGAGCTCATCAAAAGCATTGGCCGCAAAGTCGAAGAGGCGCGCATTGCCGTTCGCAATGTGCGCGATCAAGTGAAAAAAGAAATCGAGCGCATGGAGAAGGCGAAAGAGTTGACCGAGGACGACCGCTTTGAGCTCGTTGAGTCGCTCGACAAGCGCGTGGCGGACGTGAATAAAACAATCGAGACGCTTGGCAAGGAAAAGGAACAACAGGTGTCAACCGTGTGAGTATGGGAAAGCCGCAATCACAGGCGGAGATGATGGAAAAACTCGTGTCGCTTTCCAAGCGACGCGGATTTATCTTTCCCGGATCCGAGATTTATGGGGGTTTGGCGAACACATGGGACTATGGTCCTTTGGGCGCACAGCTCAAAAAGAATCTCAAGGATCACTGGTGGAAGACTTTTGTGCAGCAGCGCGCCGATATGGTGGGCATTGACGGAGGCATTTTGATGAATCCAAAAATTTGGGAAGCGTCCGGCCATGTGGAGACGTTCCATGATCCTCTCGTCGAATGCAAAGTGTGCCACAAACGGTTTCGCGCCGATCATTTGCTTTCCGTGAAGGGCATAGAGCCGCAGGGTGTGCACGTGTCGCCGCAGATTGAGCACCGCGCGGCGTGTCCCGATTGCGATGGGGAACTCACGCCACCGCGCGCGTTCAATCTGATGTTCAAAACGTTTATTGGCCCGGCCGAGGACTCAACGGACGCCGTGTATCTGCGCCCGGAAACCGCGCAGGCGATTTTTGTGAACTTCATGAATGTGTTGAACACAACGCGCAAACGTCTGCCGTTTGGCATTGCGCAAATCGGGAAGGCGTTTCGCAACGAGATTACGCCGGGGAATTTCACGTTCCGCACGCTGGAGTTTGAGCAAATGGAGGTGGAATATTTTGTGGAGCCGTCGACGTGGGAGACCGCGTTTGAGGGTTGGGCGGCGTTTATGGAAGTGTGGGCGCGCACGATTGGGATTGACGCACGGCGATTGCATCGGCTGGAAGTTTTGGGGGACGATTTGGCGCACTATTCCAAGCGCACGATTGATTTTGAGTTTGATTTTCCGTTTGGGCGCAGTGAATTGTGGGGATTGGCGTATCGCACCGATTTTGATTTGACGAATCACGCCAAGCATTCGGGCGAGCGGTTGGAGTACACGGATGCGAGCGATCAGTCAAAAAAGTTTGTGCCGCATGTTGTGGAACCGTCCTTGGGTGTCGATCGCACGATGCTCGCCGTGTTGTTGTCGGCGTACGATGAGGAAGCGCTCGAGGGCGGCGACACGCGCGTGGTTTTGCGCTTCACGCCGGAGTTGGCGCCGTTCAAAGCGGCGGTGCTTCCGTTGTCGAAAAAGCCGGAGCTCGCCGAGCCGTCGCGCGCGCTCTATGAGCGTTTGCTCAAGCGGTTCCCCGTGGACTACGACGAAACGCAGTCCATTGGAAAACGCTATCGCCGACAAGACGAGATTGGGACGCCGTACTGCCTGACGTTCGACTTCGATTCGCTGATCGACGGAGCGGTCACCGTGCGCGATCGCGACTCAATGAAACAGGAACGGGTGAAGATTGAGGATTTGGAGAACTATCTTGAAACAGCATTGTAAACATCCTATCGTTGATATGATCGAATCCAAACTCAAAAACAATATCCGCGTCTTTACCGATCCCGTCGAAGGCACCTCGGCGGTGACGATATTGGTGATGGTCAAGCTCGGTTCGCGCTACGAAACGCCACAGCTAAGCGGCGCGTCGCACTTCATTGAGCACATGATGTTCAAGGGCACCAAGCATTTGCCAACGCCCATGGATGTGGCGCGGTCGCTCGACGCCATTGGTGCCGACTACAACGCATACACGAGCAAGGAGTACACGGGGTACTACATAAAATGCGATGCGGCGCATGCCAAGTTTGCCGTCGACACGCTTTACGACATGACGTTTGAATCTGTGTACAACGAAGAAGAAATGAACCGCGAGCGCGGCGTGATTATTGAGGAAATCAACATGTACGAGGACACGCCGGTGAGGCACATTGAAGACCTTTTGGAAGAAGAAATGTTTCGTGGAAACAGTTTGGGATGGGAAATCGCCGGATCGGCAGAAACCATGAAAACCATGGCGCGCGGCGAGGTGATGGCTCTGCGCGATCGGTTCTATGTGCCGTCGCGCATATCTATTGCGGTCGCTGGCAATGTGACGAGCAACGTTGTTGCGTGGCTCGAGCAGACATTCGGACACGTGCAAGATCACGGAGAGCCTCTCACCTTTGATGCGTTTGGCTCGTTTCCGTCGCACGAAACGTCTCCGGTGCGTATGCAGCACAAAAAAACCGAGCAGGCGCATTTGGGCCTTGGGTTTCCTGGGATCGCGTACACCGATGAGCGTTTGGCGACGATGAAAGTGATGACGACGCTTCTTGGCGGCAACATGTCGTCGCGGCTGTTTATGAGCGTGCGCGAAAAAGGCGGACTGGCGTATCGCATCCGCTCCGATCATTCCGAGTATGAGGATACCGGGATTGTGGCGATTTTGGCGGGGTTGAACGGACCAAAACTGCGCGAGGCCGTGGAGCGCATCTTCATTGAGCTCGAGGATTTGAAAGCGAACGGCCCCACAGAGGAGGAGATGGATCGCACAAAGGAATATCTGCGCGGTCAAATGCTTTTGGCGATTGAAGATTCGAGTGTGCGCGCACAGTGGTACGGCCAGCGCGGATTGTTCTACAAAACGGTCGTGTCGCCCGAAGAGCGCATCACGGCGTATCGGTCCGTGACGCGCGAAGAGGTGCAATCGCTCGCGCAAGACACGTTTGACAAGAACCGTATGGTGGTGTCTTATATTGGAGCGGCGGAGGATGAGCATGCCGTACGCACAACACTCTCTGTGCGAAATTGAAGCATCGCGTTACTCCATCAAATTCAGCAATGATCCACAAGTATTCGAATACTCGCGTACTCGAATACACCTCCTATGAAAACCCTTGTTGCCAACTGGAAAATGGAGCTTGGCGTGCGTGAGTCGGTGGCTCTCGCGCGCGGAGTTTTGCGCGGACTGCGGGGAGTGAAGGAAGTGCCGAACGTGTACGTGGCGCCGTCGCACACGGCTCTGACCGATGTCGCCAAAGTTCTCGGCCGCTCGAGGGTGATGCTTGCGGCGCAGGACATGCACCGTGAGGCACAGGGTGCGTACACGGGATTTGTGTCTGCTAAGCAGCTCAAAGAAGTCGGCGCACAGGCGGTGATTTTGGGACATTCTGAACGGCGAGCGTATGCGGGAGAGACAGACGCGGACATAGGGTGCAAGCTGGCGTTGGCGTGCGAACATCATCTCGATCCGATTATATGTGTAGGCGAGCCGTCGGCCGTGCGCGAGGCGGGCGAAGCGGCGGGGTATGTGTCAGAACAGTTGCAGACGATTTTGGCGGCGGCAGACATGCCCAAGCGCCAGCGTCTCATGATCGCCTATGAACCTCTTTGGGCTATAGGTACCGGCGTGACGCCGACCATTCACGATGTGCGCGAGGTGCATCTCTTGATTCGATCGCGTCTAAAAGACGCGGGCATGGAGCGCGCGCGCGTCCTCTACGGCGGAAGCGTGAACGCCCAAAACATCTACGAATTTATCAACGATGACGATGTGGACGGTGTGCTCGTTGGCGGAGCCTCTGTTCGGCTCAACTCCCTGAGGGAACTTATCAACGTCGTGAGCGAGATTGGGTAAGCGGCAGTATGTTTACATGGATTGTTACCGGTGTGGCGGTTTTGTCGGTGCTCATGCTCGTTTGGATTGGCGCGCGGCATGTGCGCGAGGTCATGGTGCTCGATCCGGAGTCGCATCCAGAACAAAAACGGCACGGGAGAAAAATCGAGCTGGTGATGTGTCGTTTGGAACGGTTGGGCGGCGCGCGCGCAAAGAGCACTCTGCGCGTTGTTTCAAAAACAGGACGTCGCGCGGAGTCGGTGATCAAGGCGTGGTACAAAAAAGCGCAAGCGCTCGATCGGCGCTACAAGCGCATGCAACACGAAACCGCAAATGGACTCGTTGGTTCACACGAAACGCGCAAACAGCTTTTGGACGATGCACAGCGTGCGCTCACCGAAGAATCGTACACGGTGGCCGAACAGCGCTTGATTGAGTACCTGACGCTTGACCCAAAAAACGCGGAGGTCTACGAACGCTTGGGGATTGTGTACATGCGTACGCGCCAGTTTGAACAGGCGAAGGAAACGTTTTTGTACGCGCTGACGCTCGCGCCAAACGATGCAAGCATTCTTGTGTATCTTGGCGAATTGGCCTTGCGTGCCGGTGACGTGAAGGAAGCGGTCGGCCGATTTCGCGCGGCCGTGGCACTGCGTCCCACGAACCCCAAATATCTTGATTTCTTGATTGAGTCGAGTATACTCGCCGGCGACGCAAAGCTTGCGCGCGAAGGGGTGTACTATTTGAAGGAGGCGAATCCCGAGAACAAAAAAATCGCGGAGTTTGAAGCGCGCATCAAAGCGTTGTAGCGCCACCTTAGCTCAGTTGGTAGAGCAACGGTTTTGTAAACCGTAGGTCCGGGGTTCGAGCCCCCGAGGTGGCTCCAGTTTTGATACATCAAAGGCATTGATGTCAGAGGTTCGTCCCATGATGTTGTTCATTCTCCCCTGGCACAGGGGAGATGTCCTGCGTTCGACGCAGGACAGAGGGGTTTGCGTTTCTTGATGTACCTCTCCGTCCTCGTATAACTCGGACACCTCTAACTCGGACACCTCCCCTATGTTAGGGGAGGATAGCCAATGGCCAAAAGCTAAAAGCTAATTTTGCGGGCTGTAGCTTAGTAGGTAGAGCGCCAGGCTGGGGGTCTGGAGGTCGCTGGTTCAAGTCCAGTCAGCCCGACCAATAGAAGTTGGAGGTTGGTTTGTCATTGCGAGCAACGCGAAGCAATCTAACGCAAGATTGCTTCGTAGATTGCTTCGATGACTCGCAACGGAGCTCGCAATGACGACTTGAAGGGCCTCGTAAGGAGCCCTTCGACATTGCTCAGGGTGAAACACCAATGGCTAATGGCCAAAAGCCAATAGCCAACCGCCAGCAACGAGAAGATCCGATGATTGGGTCTTTTTTTGTTGACTTACTTGTATCGTTGTGACAATGTGTCCGCGCCATGCAAACTGGCATCGTACACTTCAAGCGTACTGTTGACTGTGGGAGTTGTGAGTGATCGCCGCTGGCGTGAACCCCAATAGCATTTGGGCGGTCGTAAAGGACCCCGGTGGCACGAACGGCGTTTTGCCCGTTGTCGACGAATTGACAAACCGAGGGCACGACGTCCGAATCATCAGAAACGGCTGGGCCGCCACTCAAGACACTCTTTTTGGCTTCAATGTAGAGCCCACAGATATCGATAGTGGGGTGTTGGAACAGGATGGGCTACCGCGTCCCGACCTTCTGCTCACGAGCACGTGCTCGAAGGGCGGAACGGGCATGGAACTCATCGCGCGACTGCGCGGACAGTGTCCAACCGTCGCTTTGCAGGACATTTGGGGAGGCGCGCTTGCCGCCGAGTACTGGCAGGATCCGCGCTATCGTCCCGACTATGTTCTTGCCAACGACATCGTGGGCAGGGACATCATGTGCCGCGTGTGGCCGGACTTTAGCCACCTGCACATCATGGTCGTGGGATTCCCGGCGATGGACCATCTCGCGAGCTTCGATCTTGCAAGCGCGCGAGCAGAAGCGCGTGTAGAGTGCAATCTCACGTCGCGTGTGCCCGTCGTGCTTTACCTTGGAGGCGGTACTGGGACCGGCGAGACGCTGGCGATGTTGGTGAAGGCGCTCGACGCTCTTCAACATCACAAGGCACATGTTGTCCAGCTGATTGCGCGGCCGCATCCGCGCATGTACACGGACTACCCTGCCGAAGCGGTGCGGTGGAACGACGCGTGCGCAAAGTTTCGAGGGATTCTCGTGAAGGATCCTCCTGTTGATTGGACGGTCGAACAGGCCATTGCGGCCTCCGATCTCGTGGTATCCATGGCGTCCACAGCACAGCTCACCGCCGCGCTGATGGGAGTCCCGAGCATCTCCGTGCTTACTCCTGCGATTGGTGAACGCGTGTACCGTGAAGCATATCGCGGTATTGTTGAGGAGTTCCCACTTGTCACCATGGAGCTTGCGCGGAAGGCAAAGAGCGTGCACGGGTTAGGGGATCTTCTTGGCGCGTTCTTCAAGGGTGCGCCGCTTGTGGATCTGTCGCCCGACAGACATCTGCGGCAGATGGTGGGGAAGTCCGCAGAGTTCGCGGCCGACGCAGTGGAGATGATCCTCCACACTCGTCGTTAGTCTCTTTTTGGAGAGGGTTCGAGTCCCTCTCCTTCGTTTTGTTGCTGTGGATAAAGGTACCTGGTACTTTTATCCACAGGCGGGTATTGCGACAATGTAAAAACGACAGACGAGCTGTCGTGTTTACATGGTGGGCCGGGCTGGATTCGAACCAGCGAAGGCGTTGCCATCAGATTTACAGTCTGACCTCGTTGACCGCTTGAGTACCGACCCATTTTTGCTTCGAAATCATATAAGAAGTTGCCCACAGCGTCAATCCAAGAGACAATACAAACCACCCTGTGGATAAAAGTACCAGGTACTTTTATCCACAGGCCGAGGCGAACTTATGCAACTCCCAACACGAAAATCAGAAAAAGCTCGTATTGAAAACGCTATTGTTGATTTTCATGTGTTGCCAGAGACGCTCGAGCGATATCGGCGCGAGCTTTTTGAGCTCAAGAAACGTTATCCGATCATCAAAGCGGAGATGCAGAGAACCGCCGAAGAAGGGGATTTTTCAGAGAACGCGGGATATCAAGCCGCCAAGCGCGAACTTCGGCGTGTGAATAGCCGCATGACGATCCTCGAAGACAGGATCACTCAAGCGATTGTGATTGACGGCGGACCTTCAGACGGCAGTATTGGCATCGGCTCAACCGTTGTTTTGCACAACGGTCAGGAAAAGCTTTTTCGGATTGTCGGTCCTTTGGATGTGAACCTTTTGTTCGGCCAAATCTCCTATCGTTCGCCTCTTGGCGCCGCGCTCATGGGTAAACGTACTGGCGATGAAGTTCAGGTGAATAATGTCACTTGGAAAATCATCCGCGTCGGTGCTGATCGTTGACGAATCTTCGCCACATCAATACAATACGGCCAGTTTTATTGCCGCCGTAGCTCAGTTGGTAGAGCGCATCCATGGTAAGGATGAGGTCCGGGGTTCGATCCCCCGCGGTGGCTCCAATAAACAGAAGTCGGAATGTCCCACCGGTTTGTCATTGCGAGCTCTGTTGCGAGGTATCGAAGCAATTCGACGAAGCAATCTTTGACAAGCAATAAGACTGCTTCGCTACGCTCGCAATGACAAACTGGTAGTCAGCGGCTCCCCCCCAACACTCATTGACAGGCGTAGATGCTGTCTGGTACTCTCCGCCCATTGAATACCCCATACTTGATACCTGATACTTAGCCCCTATGTCCCAAGAAGCCATGATAAAATTTGAGTGCAGTGATTGCAAAAGAATCAACTATCGCTCGCGCAAGAACAAGAAGGTCATCAAAGAGCGTCTGGAGCTCAAGAAGTTTTGCAAGCACTGCACGGCGCACACCGCGCATAAAGAGACAAAATAAGAACACCCCACCGGGGGTGTTTCTGTTTGAATCCGCGAGCACTCTCTAAAAAAACGATCGTTCTTTTGAATCTTTGATGAGCGCAAACGCTTCCTCGGCCGTATCCACTATGGAAAACAAATTCATGTCTTCTGGACTGATAGTTTCCAGGTGCTCAATCATGGTCTCGCGTATCCAATCAAACAGCGGATCCCAAAATTCGTGGCTAAGGAACACCACGGGTACTTTTGCCATTTTGTTGGTTTGGATAAGCGTCAACACTTCAAACGCTTCGTCCATGGTTCCAAATCCACCCGGACCAAATACATAGGCTTGGCCGGATGCCGTCATAATGACTTTACGCGTGAAAAAGTAGTAGAACGCTTTGCCGCGCGTGACATACGGATTGATACGTTGTTCGAGCGGGAGTTGGATGTTGATGCCGACCGACGGTGCGCCGGCCTCGTACGCGCCCTTGTTGGCGGCTTCCATAATGCCAGGACCGCCGCCGGTGACGATGGTAAATCCGGCTTCGCCGAGCATCTTGGAAAGCCGGACGGTTTCTTGATACCAATGGTTGTCTTCCGGAAGACGTGCCGAGCCAAAGACCGTAACTTCACGCGTATGATTGGAGATAAATTGAAACCCTTCCACGAATTCCGCCATGATGCGGAAGATGCGCCACGTGACATCATTCATGTGCGTAGGCGCTTTTGCGGTCGACGGATGGTCACCGGTTGCAGACGGAAAACGACACACGCCGTTTTCACAAATTTTTCCGGTTGATTTTGATTGGTGTTTCATGTGATGTTAGTATAGCATGATAGGAGCAAGAATCAGGAATCACTCATCTATGTCGCTTGAAGGAAAGAAGGCGCCAAATTTTTCTCTGCCGGATCAAAACGGTGTTGTGCACACACTTGCGGACTACGCGGGGAAGTGGGTGCTCTTGTATTTTTATCCAAAAGACATGACGCCCGGATGTACGATAGAAGCCCATACATTTGAACAGATGATGCCAGAGTTTGAGCGTCGCGGCGTGCGTGTGTTTGGCGTGAGCAAACTTGGCGTCGCGTCAAAAAAGAAGTTTTGCGAAAAAGAGGGATTGCATTTTTCTCTGCTCGCGGACGAAAAACAGGAGGTGGTGAAAAGATACGGCGTGCTCAAAGAAAAAAATCTGTACGGCAAAAAGGTTGTTGGCATTGTGCGCGAATCGTTTTTGATTGATCCGTCGGGGGTGGTCGCGCGACATTATCAAAATGTGAAGCCGGTCGAACATCCCGCGGAGGTGCTAAAGGATGTGGATGCTCTGCAGAGGGAGGGTTGATTGTTGTTGAAAACAAACTTCCTAATCATTGTGAAAGTCTCTTCTTGTCATTGCGAGCAACGCGAAGCAATCTAACGCCAGAACAGATTGCTTCGTATAACTCGCAATGACGACCTTGAGGGATGCTCGCAATGATAGAGTACGGCATACCAACTCTTGACTTTTTTTGCAAATTGACCTACCTTTCGCGTGTGACACGTCGTGACTACTACGACATTCTAGACGTTCGCCCAACGGCGACGCTTGATGAGTTGAAGCGAGCTTATCGTGCGCGTGCGCGTAAGCTCCATGTTGACGGCCAGCCGCTCCCTGGATTTTCGGAGCTGGCACAAGCCTATGCAGTGCTCGGAGATCCCGAGCAACGCCGCGCATACGATCGATCGGCGCGCGGTGAGTCCATCATGGACTTACTGCAGACGCCTGTTGGCATTCAGGCGCTCGAATTGCAGTTTGGCGGCCGGCCGGTGGACCTATTGCCGGGGCCGAACTTGCGCATGCTCATTCGCGTGCCAAAGCGTACGCTTGAGTTGGGCGGAATTGTAGATGTGACATTGCCGCCCGATTCGGTGCGCGCGGGGGAGGTCTTTTCACTGACGATCCCGCTCAATTCCATGCGTCGGCGATTTGTGATGCTCCCGGGCCTTGGAATGGCGGGCGAGCACATTGCAGACACGGGCGCAAAGGGGGCTCTCGGCACTTTGTTCGTGCTCCTAATCCCTTCGTAGACTCCGCCTGGCCTTACTGGTACAGGCGGATTCCTTTTTTGGTCCATTTACTTGACAGATTTGCAAAAACATGAGAGTTTTTAGGCGGTCATGGAAACAATCGCACTCAAACTTGCGGATTTCCAAGCTAGTTTGATTGGGTATTTTGAGATCAAAGATGGAATGAGAGCGCGCGATCTGACGCTCGCACAGGTGGTGCGCGACAGTGCGTTCGCCTACGTTGAGGACATGGCGGATTTGGCCGCTCTGTTGTCGGGCGTTGTGGGAACGACGATTCGTCGGCCACTGCGCGATTTCCTCTTCGAGGATGATGACGAGGCCGTGTTGGATGAGACGGCGCTTAATCTCGCTGGCTACGCTATCGAGCTAGGGGCGTCCGTCCGTGTGAAGCTCGGGGAGCACTACGACGCTGTGGCGGTGTTGTTGAAAATGCTCCCGGAAGCGAAATGGGCCGAGCTGGCTGCGTACCTTTTGTACGCGCGCGAGCTTGAGGCCGATAAAGGTGCGGACATCTCGTACGAGCTGTACGTGCCCGAACGACAGGGGGCTTCCCGTGACTGATTCGAGGCGCGAGCTGGTGCTCGCTCTTCAGCGTACGGCGCTTCAGACGCTGGTGGGCGAGCAGTCTCGACTTCCGGCGCGTGCGCGCACCGAGCGTCTCGATCTTGTTGCAGACAAGATCGACGAAGACGGTTTCCGCGCACTCATGGAGGCGGAAGTGTCGCCCGCGGATCGAGCTCGGCTTTTGTCCGGGATGCTCGATCTCCCGTCGTCGTCCATGCTGGCGGCCTCCCCAAAGGACGCCGTACAGGCCATGCTTGCCATGGCGGCGGACGACGCCGGGGTTGATGCCACCGCGGACGCCAGCCCGTATGCGTTTGGGGAGGTCAGTCCGATGTCGCTTCTTACCATGCTCGCGTGCGCAAACTACATGTGTGATCGCGGGGACTGGGAGGAGGTTCTCGACGTTGTGGTTGACGAGGTGTCCGGAGAAGACCGCACGCTCCG
>MGDX01000010.1:17046-18226 GCA_001791035.1 Candidatus Uhrbacteria bacterium RIFCSPHIGHO2_02_FULL_53_13 | reverse complement strand
GCTGATTGCCGCCGTTTGGTATGGGAACAACTGCCCCAATACGGTCCGTACTAGTGTGGCCGATGGGGTGTACAATCCTGTATACGGCTTCGAGTCCAACGTTTTTGATGAGGTCGGCATCGATTTGGACGAGTCGCTCGAACTGATGGAGCAGATGATCGACGACGATCTAATGCCTCTGTTCGATCGCGACGAGTTCCGCGATGCGCGCAAGCGCTTCGTGGCCGCGCAGGATCGCGTGCGCGAAGAAGCCACCGCCGCGCGAGATGAGCGCGCGAGGGCCGCAAAGGCCGCCGAAAAACTGGACATCTAACTTCTGGAATCCCGATTGGGGGCATCGCGCTCCCTTCGGGATTCATCTGTAAAAAGGTTGTTCATAGCTCACAGTCGTAGTGTCCCGTGACGAGAGCCATCTCTTATCAGGGTACATTACAAATGAACCCCTCACAGGAAACTACACTGATTCTGTACGAGGGCGTCTTTGGGACGTCCCCATTTGGCAGTTGGATGGAACTCCTCCAGCGCCGTCTGGGGGATGATGTGGAGACGATGAGCGGAACCTTTACTCGGTTCCCGTTGGCGACCGTTGTGATTGACGGCCTGCTGATTGTCCATCGTGCCTTGGCTCAACGCTACGAGCATCTTTTGACGAGCGCTGATCAAGCGCTTGCCGAGATGACGCCCCATGTGAACCGTTTGGTGAACACGGGGTTGGTGCTTCGGTACGGTACGTTGAAGGAAGCGGCCGACGCGTTTGAGCGCGAGGTGATGGAGCCGATTTTGCATGGTGATCTCACATGGGCCGTTCTTGCGGCCAAATACTTTGCTGCGCTTGTCAAAACGGCGCGCGAAGCTAGCGAACAGCTCGACAGGATCGAGCGTGACGTTGAGGCAATCGAGCGTTCGGAAGCGCGTCTTGCGGGCGCACAGCTTCTGGACAGCGAAGTGCTTCACACACTTTCGCGCTACGCGAGGGATCTGGCGTTTCGGCCAAGTCGCATAGCAGGGCGCGGAAGTGCTGCGCAATCCGATGCCTCGGAAGCGTTCGTTGCCGAGATCATCAAGAAGAAGCTCGTCATGATGGAGGACATTCAAGTGCGTGTGCGCTTGATGCTGGCTCTGTCGTTTGATCTGCGACCGTTGCGTGAGCAGGTTCTGCTCATCGGCCGCGGAACAACGC
>MGDX01000010.1:12751-17019 GCA_001791035.1 Candidatus Uhrbacteria bacterium RIFCSPHIGHO2_02_FULL_53_13 | reverse complement strand
ATCGGGAGCTGGTGTCGGCGCTGCCACTGCGCGAGGGCGTGAGTGACGATGCGTTGGTGGAGCGCTTCTTTGAGCGGATGATTGCTCGAGGCGCAACGCTGTCCGCCAGCGATCGAGATGCGCTCGAGGCGCGTCTGCACCATCGGCTGATTCCACAGTTGCGTCGTCGTCCGATACAGGTCTCTAACAAAGAGGCGTACGAGCTGTTTTTGGACGTCTCTTTGGACGATCTGGTCGCGACCGAAGAGATGGCGCTTGAGGCACTAACGGGAGACGCGCGTCAGATCATGGTAGGCTTGGAAGCCCAAGCGCTGAACAACCCTGATGGCCTGTATGAGGGTCTGCTCGATCGCGTGAACTGGGAGGAGCTCAACTTCAAACAGATACGCGATCTGGTTGTGCGAGGCATGGTGAAGCTGTCACACTTGGTTGATCGTTTTTCCCTCCTCGACAAGGGCGTCATCAAGCGGTTGGCGCAGTGGATGCTCAAACAGGATCTGTTGACGCTCAACGCCGTTACGGTGTTTGAGAACGCCCTCGTGCTCACCGTTGACATGGATTTTTTCCTGGCGCATCCGGAAATCACGCCATTGGAAATGCGAGAGGGTTTTGCGCGAGGCCTGTTGTTTGGCTACGTGCAGAAGAATCCGACGGTGATGGCCGCCACGGGGCTTGCGCTGGTGCGCGCGCTTGCGGCCGTGCCAGAACAGGTGCTTCGCAAGATTGCCGGCGATGTGCAAGAGCGCAAGCGCTTTGTGATGTTCCTCGATCACCTGATCTACGAGGAGAAGGTGTACGACACCGCCGAGTTTGTGGCCCTGCGCGACGCACTCGAGCCGGAACTCTTCGCCTTCCTGGTGCTCTCCGAAGAGATTCGCATGCGGTGGACGCGCTACACAACCGAGCGCTCTGATCCTGATTACGGCGTTTTTGAGCCTCGGTGGGGAACGTGGCGGCAGTACGATCTGCTTCCGAGACTGCACCCTGCGTTCGGAAGCAAAGATGTCGCCGATGAGGCGTACCGTCTGCACTCCGAATTTGAGGTCCTCGACTGGTACGCCGAGGGCGACAGAGGCTCAAGTTGGGCCGAAGAATATCGGCGTGTGCGAGCGGCCTTCTACCGCCGCATGCACGGAAGGAAGCCTCGTTGTGTTGAAGACGATGACGATGAAGACTCTGATTGATCCAGCCCGTGGGAACTCCCTCGGGCTGGAGTTGTACATAAAGATGAACATGTGAACCACATGTTCATCTTTATGTCATTGCGAGTCATCTCCTCGGTTGTCATTGCGAGCGTAGCGAAGCAATCTTAACGCTAGTCGCTCTGCGCTTGACACGCCTCGCGCGAACCTCTATGTTTCATTCATGAAACACGTCGTCGTTATTCGTTATGGAGAGATTGCTCTCAAAGGCAAAAATCGCGATCGCTTTGAACAGCGGTTGATTCAGAACATCGAGCATCGACTCGTTGATCGCGGGCTTTGCGTCAAAAAGCGCTATGGCCGCTTGATTATGGCAGGTGATGTGATGGCGCATGAACACACGATCCGTAGCGTGCTTGCCAAAACATTCGGTGTGGAGAATTTTTCATTCGGGGTTATGACCGCGCAGGAGCTTTTTGAAATTGAACAAGGCGTACAGACGATCATAGAACCATTGCGCAACACATTTCAAACATTTCGCGTAACAGCGGTGCGCCAAGACAAAACGTTCACCCTCACATCCATGGAGCTTTCCAAACGGCTGGGCGGCGTCGTTCTTGTGGCATGCCTCGGCAAGCGCGTGCAAATGAAAGGCGCGGACATGGAGGTCTTTGTGGAAGTCACCACAGACGGTGTGTATCTCTCGGCCAAAAAAGAGCGCGGCCCCGGGGGGATTCCCATGGGAATAACGGGCCGCGTGCTGGCGCTCTTGAGTGGTGGCATCGATTCGCCCGTGGCGGCGTGGTACATGATGAAACGCGGATGTCGCGTGGACTTTATTCACTTTCACAGCATTCCGTACACCGATCGTGCCTCGGTGGAAAAAGTGCGCGAACTGGCGGCTATCGTGAACACATGGCAGGGAGAGAGTGAACTCATCGAAGAGCCAATGCTAGAAATGCAAAAACGCATTATGACAGAGACGCACGAAAAATATCGCGTGCTTTTGTATCGTCGCCACATGTTGCGCGTGGCCGAAGCGCACGCCAAACGCTTGGGCGCCAAAGCGCTGGTGACGGGCGAGAGCTTGGGGCAGGTGGCAAGCCAAACGCTCGAGAACATGATTGCGGTCGCGGCGGCCGCTGACATGCCGGTTCTGCGACCGCTGATTGGCTTTGACAAAAGCGAAATTATGGCGAAGGCGCAAACAATTGGGACGTTTGAGACGTCAATCTTGCCTCATCAAGATTGTTGCACGCTGTTTACGCCGCGCCATCCGGCGACCAAGGCACGCGCGGAAGATTTGGCGCACGAAGAGGAGAAGTTGCTTTGAGCCAGCGTTGGTCATTGCGAGCGTCCCTGCTCCCGTCATTGCGAGCGTAGCGAAGCAATCTGACTGCCAGAATGAGATTGCTTCACTGCGCTACGCTCTGTTCGCAATGACAATCTAGAAAGATGCTTGCAATGACAGGTATGGCGGGCGTGTTATACTTTTACGACTATGAAATTTTCGTGGAAACAGGGAACGGGATTGAGCGAAAACCAACTTCTTCCCGCAAAAAAAAAGCTTGAGGGCTATCGAAAGCGTTTAGAACAGATTGCCGAACACACAGATTACGCACAGCCGGAGTCGTCCATTCAGCTTTCGTTTGACCGCACGCTTCAAGTAGCGGTCGAGACAGAGGTACTGCACGCCCATCCAAAAACCGTTCAGGACGTTGTGCTCATTGGCATCGGTGGCTCGAGCCTTGGCACGAGCGCCGTCTACGACGCGCTCTCTCCAACGCGTGCGCTCAAGCGCCTTCACGTTCTCGATACGCTCTCGCCAATCAACTTGCGCACTGTGGCGGATCGCTTGCGCGCGCACAAGAGCGAGCGAGCGTACACCGTGTGCGTGGTGAGCAAATCGGGTGGTACGACGGAGACGATCGCTAACGCTATGACGCTTGAGGTAGAAATCAAAAAGCAACACCCGAAGTGCCTTGACCGGTTTGTCGTTATCACGGACGAGGGTTCCGCACTGTGGAATCGCGCGCGTGAACGCAACATGCGTGTGCTTGCGGTGCCGGCCATGGTCGGCGGGCGCTTTAGCGTGATGAGCGCGGTTGGGTTGTTTCCTCTGGCGCTTTTGGGCGTCGATATTCGTCAACTGTTGTCGGGCGCGCGCAAAGCCGTGCGTGACAACACGCAAAACAGCGCGCAAAACAGTGCGCGCGCAAGCGCGGCGATTGTGCATCACCAGTGGAAGCATGGTCGCGCCATTCACGACACGTTTGTTTTCAATCCGGAGCTTGAGTCGCTTGGAAAATGGGTTCGGCAACTTACGGCCGAAAGCCTGGGAAAGCGCGAAAATCTATCGGGTAAAGAAGTTCGTGTAGGTATCACGCCGACGGTGTCCGTAGGATCATCGGATTTACATTCGATGGCGCAATTGTCGATTGGCGGGCCGGCCGACAAATTCACCACCTTTGTGCACAGCGCGTGGGCGCAAGACGCACGCGTGCCACAGCGTTCAACGTTTGACAGACTTGTTGCGGACGCACAAGCACAATCGTACAATGGCATCATGTCCGCGATTCGCAAGGGGACGCACGCCGCCTATCGATCCGCCGGTCATCCGTATGTTGAAGTGGAGCTGGAAGGGCTTTCGGAAAAGGAGCTTGGCGCGTACATGCAGTTTCGCATGATTGAAACGATGTATTTGGCACAGCTCATGCGCGTAAACGCGTTCGATCAACCGGCGGTGGAGGCATATAAATCAGTCACGCGGCGCTTGCTCAAGCGCGCAAAAAAATAACGCCTATGTTTACCCTTCCAGACCTTCCTTTTTCTCCGTCCGCGTTTGGAGCATGGACCTCCGAAGAAACGTTCTCGTTTCATCACGGGAAACATCACGCGGGGTACGTCGCCAAACTCAACGCCACCGTGGAGGGCAGTGCGCATGCGGACCAATCGCTCGAAGAGGTTGTCGTTGCGTCGCGCGGGAACGCAAAAATTTTCAACAGCGCGGCACAGCACTACAACCATAGTTTTTTTTGGCAGTGCTTACAGCCGGAGGGCGGCAAACCGTCAGGCGCCATCAAAGAGCAGATTGAACGCGACTTTGGTTCCGTTTCGGATTTTCAG
>MGDX01000010.1:0-12700 GCA_001791035.1 Candidatus Uhrbacteria bacterium RIFCSPHIGHO2_02_FULL_53_13 | reverse complement strand
ACGCCGCTTGGAACGGGGAGTGTGCCGCTCTTGACGCTCGATGTGTGGGAGCATGCGTATTACATTGATCATCGAAACGATCGCCAGGATTTTATTGAAGGGTTTTGGAATCATATCAACTGGGAGTTTGTGAATAAACAGTAGAAGGAGCGCAAAGACGGCTTGACAAAAGGCCGTTTTTTGCTATCCTATCTCCGCCATGAATACCCGCATGGGCATGTTCCTTTACCCTCTTGTATTGGTTGTGACGGTTTGGTGCATGAATTCAAGTCCGCGTCAAGACGATGGCGCGGATCCTTCGTTGGATGTTTCCAGCGCCGTGACGATCGTCGACTCTGTAGCGGAAACGTCTATGGGCCAAGTCGTGCTCGAAGCAGGTGTGGACGAAGCCGTTCTTCAGTGGGGAACGATCACGCTGTCAGGTATCCAACTGCGGCTCATCCATTCCTACCCCCTCGCCGTACTGCGCGAGCGATTGCACACCTTCGTACATCCAGACGAAGGGATGGAGCCGATCGTTCGCATCGTCTTTGATGCGGGCACGCGCATGGATTGGCATTGGTTGGCCACGGCTCACTACAATGAGCAGGGAGACCCTGTCATGTCCCTCAATGCCGTTGCTCTGTACGAGCACTGGCTTGACATGAAGGAAGTGGACGGCGCTTTTGAAGACTTCTTGCTCATCGTGGAATTGCATGAAGTGTTCCACTTGCGCGATCAGGGTGTTGACATGCGCTTTGCCGTTGGCGCGATGTCTCCCAACGAATTGGCGGACATTGAAATCGCCGCGTACATTGACGGCATCGCCATTGCCAAAGCGATGATTGAGGAGGGTCGTGCGCCCAATGAGGCGCTTTCGCCGCTCATGCATAGCGTGTACGCCTATGCGGTCGGAGCGGACGACCCCACGCATCCAATTTGGGTGCAGTTTGGACGCATGATCACGCAACGCGAGAACACGTTTTCGCAAGACGTGGTCGCGTGGAGCGCGAAAAACCACAGCGAGTAACTTCTTTCCAAGCGCCTCGGCTCACACAGCCGAGGTGCCGCTTTATATCGCATTGGGAAGAACGTCTTTAAACTGATATTTGGTAAAGAGCGTGATGCCAAACGACACAACGGCGGCGGCAATGAATGCGGTAGAAATGGAAAACGACGTGACAAGCGGAAGGACAGCAAGGAGCATGAGCACGCGTCCGATGGTGAGGGCGACTTCGCGCAACGTAGTGAACTCGTCAAGGTAGTGGCCGGCATCGGCCGCTTTTTCGTAGGTCATGACGTCGAGGGGCGTTTGCATCATAATCGAGCCGAAGCTGTGAAAGGTCGCGGCGGCAAACACGCCGGTGATGGAAGTCACGAACGCTTTCACGAGCCATCCGATCGCATACAGGTTTACGCCAAAGCGCAGGATTTTTTTGCGTGTGTGTGCGTCGAGCCACACGCCAACTCCCAGCCGAAGAGTGACACTCACCAGCACAATCGCGGCGGCGAACAGTCCAACGTCCAAGTGCTGCCCAGAAAACACGGTAAACAAAAAGACGGGCCACAACACGGCCGCGACAATGTTCTCGGCGCCGTGCGCCATCATGGCGAGCGTCATGTAGCGATAGTCGCGGTGAAAGAGTTTTTTGAACGACTCAAAAAATCCAAACTCGTAGGTGACATTCACGCGCGGGAGATAGATGAGCGGAATCATGGAGAGCAGAATGATCAAAATGGCAACCACAAACACCGCTTCGTATCCCATGCGCAAAATGAGCGCGCCGCCGATAATGGGCCCGACCATGGCAATCACATCCTTGGCGGCATAGAGGATGCCAACCTCGCGGCCGCGTCGGCCTTTTTGGGAAAAGCGGGTAAAGTCTACGTGAAACGGCGCCCAGTACGTGGAGCAAAAGACGGCTTGTGCCAAGAGCGCCGCACCTAAAATCATGAGTGGGTAGAACGACGGCGCGATTTGCAGAACGAGCGTCAACACATAAAACAGTGCCCAACAGAGCGTTCCAATCACCATGTTGGTGACAAGGCCGATGCGTTCAAACAGTTTCGCGGCGCCGATCAAAAGCGGCGGACGCAATCCGTATGCCACGATGTGCCAGAGGATGAGCAGTCCGATGCTCAAGTCGAAATACTCGTAGATAAAAATCGGAAGAAACATTCCAATGATGGATCCGCCCGTAAACCCAATCAGGCGGTTGGTGGAAAGCGAAGAGAGCGCACTCAAATGATGGATGTGAAACCGATCCGCGATCTGTGGAAGAAGATGGCGCATGGAGGCGCGTTTACCAAACGTCAATGCCGAGCGCATTCAGCATGCCTAAAACACCGGGCAGAAGGAAGAGAAGGGAAAAGATGGGGATCAGAACGGCGGCAGTGAAGCGAGCGGGAAGGCCGAGGATTTCAACTTCACTGGCGGCGGTGAAGGCGCCGATGCGCCGCTCAATAAAACCGATACTCATCTCGAGCACAATCCAAACGCCGGCCAAAAACCATCCGAGAAAGAAAAAGAAATCCGTGTCGGTGAAGAATGAAATTACTGCCAAGAGGATGGACCAAGCGGCAACGCGCTGTACGCGTTTGAGTTTGGCCACAAGCGCGAACTTGGCGGGCGTCATTTTCATGAGTGTAGAAAGTTCCTTATCGGTTGAGCGTCCGCCCGGGCGCATGTAGCGCTTTTTTGTGAGGTCGGGTTCGTGGCGGCGCATGCGCTCCCATTCAGAATCCGGAATCGCTTTGAGCGCTTTGACGGTCCACTTGTTGACCATGCCGAGGGCAAGAAAGCCGGACGAAGTCTCGTCGGGATGATGGACGTATCGGCTGTGCTGTCCGCGCAGAAGGCGCAAGCTCATCCAGCCGATGAGCAGTCCCAGAAGCCCGCCAAACATTCCAGGCCACATTGGATGGACGTCGGTGTTCTGTCCGCTGGCGTATCCAAGACTCCCTATCACCAAAATCAACATCGTCGTGATGACGTACCCCGCCATCTCGGCTTTGTGCAATTCTTTATCAAACTGGTACACCAAAAAACGCTCGGCGCTAACGCGCTGTGATGTGAGATGAGCCATGACGGCCGTTTGCGCTTTGAGCGCGGGGAGGAACGGGGCAAAAATGGTATGGTCGAAGTTTGTCATACAGCTTGCATACGGCAGTATATCAAAAAAGTTGCTGTCGCAGGAGACTTCTATCGAATAGCACGGTATCCGCTGGGGACTCCTTCTTTTGACAAAACGACTTGCCACAACTGGTTACTGCGCGAGCGGAACGTAGCGGCGGACGAGAGAAGATAGAAGCGCCACATGCGACGGAAACGCTTGTCGTAGCGCGTCGCGGAAAGCGAACCCCACGCGGCCTCAATGTTGGCGTGCCATGCCCGCAGTGTCAGAACGTAATCGCATCCAAAGTTGTGCCAATCTTCCATGACAAAGCGCTTTTCAATCGCGCGGCCAATCTGTGCAATGGATGGAAGCATCGAATTTGGGAAGATGTATTTTTCGATCCACGGATTGTTAGATGTGCGCGAGCGGTTGGCGCCGATGGTGTGCAGTAAAAAGAGGCCGTCATCTTTGAGGAGGTCATGCACTTTGTGCATGAACAGAGCGTAGTTTTTGTAGCCGACATGTTCGAACATTCCAAGTGACACGATGCGGTCGAACGTTCCTTCAACATCGCGATAATCTTGCAGACGAATCTCTATGGGGAGCCCTTTGCAGAGTGCTTGTCCGAGCGCGACCTGTTCTTTGGACACTGTGATTGCTGTAACGCGAGCGCCGTATTTTTCTGCGGCAAACTTGGCAAACGATCCCCATCCTCCGCCAATATCAAGTACGGTCATGCCTTGTTTGAGGCCGATTTTGCGACACACCAAATCAAGCTTGGCCTCCTGCGCTTCGTCGAGTGTCGGGGCGTCTTTCCAGTAGCCGCACGTGTACACCATGCGCTTGTCGAGCATGGCTTTGTAAAGGTCGTTGCCGATGTCGTAGTGATGCTCACCAATTTTGTGTGATTGGGATTTACGCCACGGGTTTATGATGCGCGCTTTGAGCGACGCGGCCGCGGCGGAAGTCATGCCGACTGTTTCGTGCAGTTTTGCGCAAAACACGCGCGTGAGCATCTCCTCCAAGTCGTCGCAATCCCACCATCCGTCCATGTAGGCCTCCCCAAAGCCGAGTGAGCCGTGCGCGAGCGTGCGGCGGAGCGTCTCTTCGTTGTGTAATTGAATGTCCCAAGGATGGTCGCCGTCGAGCTTAATGTCGGCGTGTGCGAGTATGGATTCAACAGTCTGTCGCGGTGTTGGCATAGCTAATCACTTCCTATAAACGTCAAAGCGAGATTGAATTGAATTGCGTCTTTGATGGCTCCATCGCCAAGCTCTAAGAAGATGGATTCGGACTGAAATTCAATGCCCCAATCCGTGCGGTCAATTTCAATCAATGCCGTAGCGATTGCGCGGTCATTTCTGAACGTCATTTCCGCGGGGAACACGATGGGCACTGTGCGATCCTTGATCGTGAGATCGCCCGATACCGCGAACGTGTTTCCCTGTCCGCTCCATTGCACATCGGTCAATGTCAATGCGGATGTCGGATACGTTTTGACGTCAAAAAAATCGTTGCTTCGCACATGCTTCAAAAAGAGCTGATTGTCTTTGCTCTCGGTGATGGTTTGCATGTCAACCGTGAACGCGCCGCCAGAAAACACGCGGCCGTCAATCGATTCTTCGAATGTGATGTGTCCGCTTTCGATGCCGACACCTCCCGAGTGGAATGCGCCTACCATGCGCCGCGCGTTCCAAGTGAGCGTGGAGTTTTCTGCGTCGAGCGTGTAATTGAGGTGTTCAATGTTCGGCGGCGCGCTTGCCGTGTCGCTCGGTTTCTCTATGGAAACGGGCTCCGGAATCGGACCTTGACTCATGCTCATGATGGCCAAAACAATCCAAATTCCAATGGCGATAATGACAAGCGCGGCAATAAATCCAATGAGTTTTTGCATAGACAACATTGTTGGCGAATGAGGTGTTTTGCTGTTATCATGGCTAATAATGGGAAACTAATCAAGAACATATATCTATGGGAAAAGTTATTCAATTTCCAGGGAGAGGTAGACGAAGTGAGCCAGGGGCGACAAGATCTTCAGAGCGTGAATTGGATGAGTCTCCAAAGCACAAGGAAGGCGAAGACATTCGCCGACAAGGCACTGTGCACCTTCTTCGTTCTTCGTTCAGATATGCCAGATACCACTGAATTTCGTCCTGGAATCCGCATACTTACAGAATATACATTCATAAAACATTTGCGAGATGTTTTAAGGCAAGCGAGAGAGCAAGGAGCCGCGAAGCCCAAAGCCGTACAGACGAGAAGGCAACTGTTGAAGGATGTGGAAACAGAAGATTTGTGGGGCATGCTAAAAGGCACGGGGGAGCGTGATTGGATGAGCCAACCCGCCAACTTCATGGCTATTATGCTGGAGTTGAAAGCTCGATGAGCTCGTTCTCCTAAACTTTGATGAGCAAGAAGTGGACGGGAAAGATGATGACAATTCATGTGAGCCATAATCAGCCAAGTCAGATTGCGGCACGTGGCGCTTGACAGGAAAACGAGTCCATGCTACGATAGTGCCGCTTTCTTGTTCTCCGTTTAAAGGGCTTGTTCCCCAACGTGCAATTTGGACATCCAAAGGCACATTCGGGAACAGGCCCGTAAGAGGATCCAAGAAGCTATCTAATTCTTTGTTCTCTTACATGCAGAACAAGTTGTTTGTCGGCGGCCTTCCTTGGGCTGTCGATGACGCACAGCTTGAGGCGCTCTTCACCCCACACGGTGAAGTGACCTCCGCTCGTGTTGTCACAGACAAGTTTACGGGTAAGAGCCGCGGTTTCGGGTTCGTCGAATACGCGACCGATGAGCAAGCGCAAGCTGCCATCGACGCGATGGACGGAACGGAAGTTGACGGCCGAACCATCAACGTGAACGTTGCTCGACCAAAGGCCGAGTAATACAAAGCGCCCGCTCGACGTTTCGTTGCTCGGGCGCTTTTGTTTTCGGGAACAGGCTCATGATACACTATCGCTCGTATGACCAATGATCACGGCGGTGTTTGGAATCGATCCGAGCTCGGGCGAGAGCGGGTGAAAGACTCACCCTACTACACAGAGGCGGAAGATTCGCGTCGCGGAGCCTGGCACGACCGGGAAATTATTACGCGAGACACTTCTATCAATCGCGGCGTCTATTTGGGTGGCAATGAACGTGAAGCGATTGTCGTTGACGATACGCGTGAAGAATCCCGTGAAATCTACGAGCGCGTTTTTCAAAGCGTTCAAGAGGCCGTTGCACAGCGCGAGCAAAAAGGCGAGCAAAAAAAATCTGTGCTCCTTCCCGTCGTGTATGACATCACTCGCCGAGAGATTCCGTACGATGAATTCGGCACGGAAGAGCTTTTGAAAAAGCTATTTGGGAGCAACTTGGAAGATCAAAAAATCGACCTTACCTATTTTATTGAGCATCACACGGGCGTCTGCCGACAGCAAGTGTTGTTGGCGGGATATTTGATTGAACGGTTGATTGCCAATGGAGATTTGCGCGGACGGGTGTCGATTGATCGCAACTCGATTCCAAATATGGGAGCGCACACATGGGTTCGGTATACGAGCCACAGCGGAAAGGTGTTTATTCTGGATGCCACGAGAGGGTATCTTGGATCACTGGAAGACAGCGCGAAAAAGGGAACCTGGATCTATAGCAGGCCGGACGATCCAGTGTTGCCTTATAGGTAACCTTACGCCTTCTTCACTCCGTGGCGCTTGCGATCCACTTCGGTGAGATAGCGCTTGCGAATACGCACGCTTTTTGGCGTCACTTCCACAAACTCATCCTCTTCAATGTATTCGAGCGCGCGCTCGAGGGTCATGTCCACATGGGGCGTCAAATTGATGGCGAAATCTGAACCAGACGAGCGCATGTTGGTCAGATGTTTGCCCTTGATGGGATTGACGACCATGGACTCTTTTGCACTCGCGCCAACGACCATCCCCTCATATACGTCTGTGCTCGGTCCTACAAACAACGTGCCGCGTTCCTGCAAATTCGCCAGAGAAAACGCGAGCGTTTTTCCCGTGAAACCCGAGATCATGGAGCCGGTTTGACGGCGCACAATCTCGCCCTTGTATGGACCGTAGTGCGAAAACACGTGCGAGAGCGTCCCTTCGCCTTTCGTCGCGGTAATGAACGCCATGCGATACCCAAGAAGTCCGCGCGTTGGGATGCTGTACTCAAGGCGCGTGGTTCCGTGAGTGGATGCCATGTGCGTCATCTCGCCCTTTCGTCGCCCGAGCACTTCAATAACCGTTCCGGCACACGCATCCGGCACATCGATCGTGAGCGACTCATACGGCTCTTCTTTTTGACCGTCGCGTTCGCGGATGATGGCTTGTGGCTGGCTCACCTGAAGTTCATATCCTTCTCGACGCATGGTTTCAATGAGCACCGAAAGGTGCATCTCACCCCGGCCGCTGATTTGAACATATTCGGCGTCCTCGGGAAATTCCACCTGCAAACCGACGTTTGTTTCAAGCTCGCGCAGAAGGCGTTCGCGAATTTGGCGAGATGTGACGAGCGTACCTTCCTTCCCGACAAACGGCGAACTGTTTGCGTACATGTTCATGGTGAGCGTCGGCGGATCAATGGTGATAGCCGGCAATGCGTCCGCCTCTGCATCTTGCGCGACGGTCTCTCCGACGTTGATGTTCGGAATGCCGGTAATGTGTACCACGTCTCCGGCAAACGCTCGCTCCACATCCGTGCGGCGCAAGCCGTGCGTGGTAAAGAGCTTGGTGATTTTGTGGCGCTCTCTCGAACCGTCGAGCTTAATGACGGTCACCGGCATGCCTTCCGTGAGCGTCCCCTCATGGATGCGTCCCATGGCCATGCGTCCCACAAATGTGTCGTACGCAAGATTGACGGGCTGCATGCGCATGGGCTTGTCCATGTCCTGCGGAGCGGGCGGTACGGTTGCAAGGATGAGGTCAAACAGCGGCTGTAAATCCTTCGGCACGTCCTTGAGATTGGCAAGCGCAACACCGGCTTTGGCGTTCGTGTAGATGTACTTGAAATCGAGCTGGGCATCGGTCGCTTTGAGTTCGGAGAACAGATCAAACACCATATTCACCACCTCATCGGGGCGCGCGGAGGGTTTGTCAATTTTGTTGATGACGACAATGGGCTTGAGGCCGAGTGCGAGCGACTTTCGCAGAACAAACTTGGTTTGTGGCATGGGGCCTTCGTACGCGTCCACCAAAAGCAGAACCGAGTCCACCATGCGCAGAACACGCTCCACTTCCGAGCCAAAGTCCGCGTGGCCGGGCGTGTCAATGATGTTGATTTTGTGCTCTCCAAGATTGATAGATGTGTTTTTGGCGTAAATTGTAATGCCGCGCTCTTTTTCCAGATCGTTGGAATCCATCACGCGCTCTTCGATGATTTCGCGGTCGCTAAACGTGCCCGACTGTTTGAGCATGGCGTCAACAAGCGTGGTTTTTCCGTGGTCCACGTGGGCAATGATGGCGATGTTTCGGTAATCCATAAGGGGGCAACGATCGGTTATCGCGAACGGCGAGGGGAGTGTTTATGATGATCTCTGCGGCGGCGTCCTTGTGTCGGGCGGCGACCACCACGTGACGCGCTTTGCGGTTTGGAGCGCTCGGTGAGTTTACGTATGTCGGAAACGCTCAATGTTCCGGGGGCTTCCAGTATCTCGATGGTTTCGCCAACGAGGCGCTCAATCGTCTTGACGTCGCGAAACTGGTCGGTGGCGGCAAACGACACGGCGCGGCCGGTGTGTCCGGCGCGGCCCGTGCGGCCAATGCGGTGCACGTAATCCTCGAGTTGATCTGGCAAGTCGTAATTTACGACGAGAGCGATTTCCTTCACATCAATGCCGCGCGAGGCGACATCGGTGGCAATGAGCGTTTTGCACTTGCCGGATTTAAAGCGCTCGAGAGCCAGACGCCGCTGGTTGAGCGAGCGGTTGGAGTGGAGCTCCTCGCACGGGAATTTTTCTCGGTTCAAAATATGGGCCATTTTTTTTGTGCCGTGCTTTGTGCGACAAAACACCAAGACGGGGCGGCTGCGGTATTCTTCCAGTAAATCCTGAAGTAGCCGAAAGCGGTTCGTAGGCTCCACAAAATAGACGCCTTGTTCAATGTTTTTTGCGCTGGTGCCGGCAGGGGAGACTTCGATGTGCTCTGGATTGCGCATGTAACCGCGCGCGATCTTTGCGATGGCAGGGGGCATCGTTGCGGAAAACAAAAACGTCTGGCGCTCTTTTGGCACCGACTTCAAAATTTGATCAATTTGAGGCGCAAATCCCATGTCGAGCATGCGATCGGCTTCGTCTAACACAAGCACGCCCACGGTGTGAAGACGCACTGTTCTGCGGTCAATGTGGTCGTTGAGGCGTCCGGGAGTTGCAATAATGATGTGCGGGCCGCGTTGCAGGGAGCGAATTTGGCGCTCCATGTTTGCACCGCCGACAAGCAGAACCGTTTTGAATCCGAGATGTCCGCCAATGCGATCAATATCTTCTTTGACTTGGTGCGCCAACTCGCGCGTTGGAACGATCACCAAGCCGGTTTTTTTTGATATGTTCAGCATTTGGAGCATCGGAAGGGCAAACGCGAGCGTCTTGCCCGTGCCGGTTTGCGCAATGCCAATCACATCGTCGCCGCGAAGGGCGATGGGGATGGCCTGCTCCTGAATGGGAGTCGGCGTCGTGAATTCAAGACGCGTGAGGATCCGGGTCATGTCTTTCGACAAACCAAGATCGATGAAGCGCATCGGGCGCTCCGAAGAACCTGTATCCATGTGGGTTGAGTGGAACTCAAACCCTGATTTATGGGACCGTTCCCAAATAGCCAGTTTGGCTCATTCGTCCCATATTGGGCTGCGCCTTGCTCAAAAAGCCTCGACGTAGCTCTGCTACGCCTGTGTTTTTTGAGCGTCAGCGCAGCACCAATCTTGAACGAATGAGCTCAAACAGCTATTCGGGAACAGTCCCTCATCGCCCAAAGACGATGCAGATGTACAGGTTCAAGTTCTGATAAATGTTGGGCTCGCATGGTGCGAATCCGTTTGTACAATGGCCGCATCCTAGCTGAAGGCGTGGTTTTTGTCAATTCTTCAGTCCCACTAATAAAGTGGGCTTTTCAGAGGCTACTACTCCTAAGAGATCTCGCCTATGTGATACTATAAGCATCATGTGAATCGAAGTAACCGTGATTAACTTTGCTATGCCTAATCGTTTACGAGGCGAATGGAACCGATCAATGCTTGCGCGCGATCGCTTGAAAGACTCCCCACTCTTTCTGGAGGCAACGGACGACCGTCGCGGTACTTGGAGTAGGCGCGAAATTATTGCGCGAGACACGAACCGGCAAGGTTTTTATTCTTGATGCGTCTATGGGGTATATTGGCCCTCTGGAAGGAAGCGAAAAAGTTGGGGGGGTGGGACTGTCGCAGGCCGGAAGATCCTCGTCCTGAATCTCCCAAGTCTCCCGCTACCGTGTTAGACACAAAGCGGTAACTTAGCTTTCTGTTACATATTGCCGTCTTCGCTCATCAAATATTGACGGGACTCTTGCAGAGGTCCCTCTTGACAAAACCATGATTTGGAGTAGCCTCCAAGGCGGAAATCAACCATGTCAAGACTTGGTGACACGTTCAACACGTATTTTGAAATGTTGTTGATTGCGTATCCGAAACTCTATTCGGATGCGGTGGTTTCGAAGCTTCTAGGTGAGCTGCGTGAAAGTGGCACGCCTCTTGATGAAGACGCGGTTGTGTACACGATGGCGCGCTCCATCGCCTGGGGACTCGTCGCGCAGTTGACAAACGACGCCGACGATCCAGGATGGGTGAATCGCGCGGTGGGCGCGACGGAGGGGTTTTACACGCGCGACTACTGTGGCGCGGCGGCGCGCAAGGGACGTGGTGTGGCCTTGGCTGTGCGCACATTTACTCCCGAGGAGTTTTTGGCCCGCGATACAACGGGCACACTCGCTGCTCGCGCACAGGCGTTCGAGAACGCACTGCTCTCGCTCATTCAGTCCAAGCTGACTGCCTAGCTTTTTCGCACCTGATGTGCCGGCCGCTTGGCCGCGCAGTCAGGTGTGCTTTTGTTATGATTCAAAACTTATGTCCCACGGCGGCGTCTGGCCTCAAGACGCCGTGTTTTGAGCTCATCCATAATCTTCTTAATCTCTCTTTGAAAAATCATTTTCATCCGATCGGCCGACGCGGGGGTCAGTTCGTTGAGGAAACTCGCACCATCTGAATATCCCATCCAACCCGCGATTTTAGAAAGGCCGTCTCGATATTGTTTTTCTAACTTATCCTTTAGATACGCTACACAAATTTTCTCCTTAATATATGTTTCTTGGCCGTGCTCAAGCAGGTAGAGCAGTTCTGCGAGCATGGGAAGATCCTCGTATTCTTGTACGTTATGCACAAATTCATGAACAATGAGTGATTGCTCGGTTTCTCTACGCGTGGCATCTCCCTGTAATGCGTCCAAGAGGAGTTCTCTGGAGAGGTACATTATTATTCCACCATTCCCGTGTGATTTTCCGCTTATCATGTGAAGATGGTACAAAGACGGTATGGGATACCCTTCTCCGAAAATATCTTGAACGTAGGCGACGGCCTTCTCAAACATCTCCTGTGCCAACGCTTCTAGTTCTGAACTTGGGTCGCCGTCTATCCATTTGATAGTGACGTCAACGGTTTGACGATGACGCTCGTCGGGTTCCTGCTCGTGACGGATTTGTTTGTGCTCGTTCATAGAGGGCTTCTATATCTGATATGCTGTCATGATGAAACGCACGCCATGGTTGTCAACCGTTTGGATCGTGTTTTTATCAACGATCTTTATTCAACTGATCGGCACGGTGTTTTATTTTGTGATCTTGAAAAATCCAGCGGCGATCCAACCAGTGTATGTTATCACAAAAGGTGTGATGCTGTTGGCTCCCGTAGTGCTTGTATTTTTGTTTGGATTTTTGTTAGCGCCTCTGTGTCGGAAACGAACCATCGGTGCGTCGGTGGGGTGGGGTGTGCTCTCTGGACTCGCCATCTCCGGTCTCACCATACTTGTGTATGTTGCGTTTCAGGACGCGTTACTTCCATTTGCAGGAAACGTGCGGGAAAAGATTGCCGATGTGGGGATTGCCGAGCACTATCTGCTCGCGGCGCTCGGGATCAGTCTCGCACACTCTCTGTTGGAGGAATACTTTTGGCGATGGTACGTTGTACGAGGACTTGAGGCGCGGCTTTCCGCAAACGCATCTCTGTGGATTGGTGGATGGCTGTTCGCACTGCACCATTATATTTTGCTCTCACAATTTTTTGGACTTGGAATGACGATTGTATTTGGTACGTTTGTTGGAATCGGCGGAGTGATGTGGTCGCTCATCTATCGGCGCACCGGTTCACTGCTTGCGCCGTGGTTGAGTCACGCGCTTGTTGACGGCACGTTATTCTATATTGGATTTTTGCTCATCAGGGACCTCTGAAAAAGTCCAGCACGGCTCCGCTGCGGCAAGATTTGCCCCGTTATCTCGGTTCGATTTCTAACCGATATGTCCATATCGCCTTCAAAACCGAACAGGGACTGTTCCCGAATAGCTGTTTGAGCTCATTCGTTCAAGATT
>MGDX01000009.1 GCA_001791035.1 Candidatus Uhrbacteria bacterium RIFCSPHIGHO2_02_FULL_53_13 | reverse complement strand
GACCAAACAAAACTCCTACGCGATACCCTTGCGCAGCAACAGGGTCTCACCCCACAGGAAAAAGACGCCATTGTACAGGCCTCCGATGCTGTACTTGCGCGCCTCAAAACCGCAGGGGCATCTCAAGATGAAGCTGTCTTTAAACCCGCAGCCCAAGAGCTAGCCGCGCTCAAAATAAACATCAATCACCGTCGCCATTTTGCAGATGTCGTTTTTGATCACGCAACCCTCCTTCAAAGTCAGAACGAGCGACTCTTCAATGGTCAATCGGTTTATGATTGGACGAGTGATATCGCCTCTGGCGGTTACTTGGTGAACGCCGGCTATCCTGGCTCCGGCGGCTTGGGCGTGGGCGGGTGGGAGCCGAGGGGCGCTCGCGCGTCCTCGGGGGCGTGTCCTTCTCCCGCTAGTGGCAGACGGTTTGGTGCTTTGATCTTTGTTCTTTGATCCTTTGTTGTGCCGGTTATTACAACCACTACTTTTGTAGATATGAAAAAGAAAACACAAAGAATTGTGCTCGCCATCGTCTCCTTTTTTGTGATTGTCTCAATGGTAGGGTTCACTTTTGCGTTCGGATTCTAGCGCATGACGCTTCATCCCATTGTTGAGCGGCTTTTGGAGGCGCGAGGTATCCGCACGCCACAGGAGCGCCGCGTGTTTTTGCATCCAAACTTTGAGACGGATGTTCACGATCCGTTTTTGTTTTCGCGTATGCGCGATGTGGTGGAGCGTCTTTGGCAAGCCATGGAACGCGGGCAGAGCGTTGTGATTCACGGCGATTATGATGCCGACGGTATTTGTGGAAGCGCAATCCTGTTGACCGCGCTCAAAACCGTTGCACAGCGCGCTGGATTTGTGTCATTTGCCGAGCATCTGCAAACCTATCTGCCGTCGCGCGAGGGCGACGGGTACGGCATGAGCTTCAACGCGGTTGAGCGGTTTTCTGCGCAGGGCGTTGAACTTATCATCACGGTGGATTGTGGCATTGCCAACACCGACGAAATCGCGCGCGCGTACGAGCTCGGAATGGAAGTCATCGTCGTGGATCATCATCAACTTCCGCAAACGCTCTCGGACAAGGCCCTGCTCATCCATCCGCTCGTGCCGGGCGAGACCTACCCGTTCAATAAGCTCGCGGCGGTGGGCGTGGCGTTCAAAGTGGCTACGGCACTGTATGCTGTGGCGCGTGAGCACAGCGTGGATATTCCACAAGGGTACGAAAAGTGGCTTTTAGATTTAGTGGCCATAGCGACGGTGACGGATATGGTGCCGCTCGTGGGAGAAAATCGCGTGCTGGAACGCTACGGATTGCGCGTGCTTTCCAAGACGCGCAGGCCGGGTCTCAAGGCGCTCATGCGCTTTGCGCGTTTAGAAGAAGGAGAACGGACTACGACCGATGTGGGGTTTCGCCTGGGTCCGCGTCTCAACGCGCCAGGGAGACTTGGCGCGGCCGACAGTGCGCTCGCTCTACTGTTGAGCGCGACTGACGAGGAAGCCGACACACACGCGGCACAGCTCGAGGCGCTCAACAAAGAGCGCCAGCGCCTTACCGAGCAGTCCACGCGCCACGCGATGTGCGACGTGAATCCAAACGACGCGTTCATCGCCGTAGTGCGCGAGGATATTCGCATCGGCATTGCCGGACTTGTGGCCGGAAAAATTGCCGCGCAAACACAGCGGCCGAGCGTTGTGCTCACGCGCGTAGGCGGGGTGTTTGTCGGTTCGGGGCGTGCTCCTGAAGGATTTCATTTTGTGCAGGCCATGGATGCATGTCGCGAGCTGATGATTCGCGGCGGAGGCCATCCGCAGGCGGCCGGCATGACCATTACGCCCGAGCATGTGCCCGCGTGGATTGCGGCCATGACGCGCGAAGCCGAAGGGATGCGCTCCAACCAGCCGAGCGCAGAGGGGCAGAACGCTGATCTTGATGTCGGCCTTGACGACGCTTCCTACGAACTCGTAGACGCGCTCTGTCTGATGGCGCCGTTTGGCGTTGGAAACGAGCGCCCGCTTTTTTGCGCGCGCACCCACACGGTGCTTGCTTTTGAGCGCGTCGGCAAAACAGGCGCGCACCTTCGGCTCTCCGTCACCACACCCGGCAAAAAAGTGGTACAATGCATTTGGTTTGGTGCCGATCAGCGAGCTCACGGACTCACGATGGGGCAGAAGGTTGATGTCTATTACAGACTCGACACAACGTGGTATCGCGGCGCGCGTCAAATCCAGATTGAAATCGAACGCGTGGAACATGTCTAAGGGATCTTATAAGCAGGTTGTGATGTACACCGATGGAGGCGCGCGCGGCAATCCGGGACCGGCCGGCGCCGGCGCGGTGATCCTCTCTCTCAAAGGGGACACATTGCTCGAGCTCAAGCGCTACCTTGGTACGGAAACGAACAATGTCGCCGAGTACACCGCGATTCTCATGGGACTGCAGGGCGCGCAGGAGCTTGGCGCCGCGGAAGTCAGCGTTTTCATGGATTCAGAGCTGGCCGTGCGTCAACTCAACGGTGTCTATCGTGTGAGAAATGCCACGCTCATGAAGTACTATCTGGAAATTAAAGATCTCGTGCGGACGTTCGATCGCGTCACATTTACGCATGTGCGCCGCGAAAAAAATAAACATGCCGATCGTTTGGTGAACGAAGCGATTGACGAGGCCATACACTAGAGTGATTGCTCTATGAAACAGAACCTAGCATTCATGAAACGGGATGAAATCCGAAGCTCCGCAGAGAGAAAAAACCACAGATGTAGCCATTGCTACATTGAGGATTTTTTCTCTCGAAGAGCAAGGAGTTCGCCCGTTTCATGAATGATGGGGTTTTGTTTTATGGGGTAATCACTCTACATTTATGGGATTGTTTTCAAAAAAAGAAGAGCGCTATGTTGGCGTGGACATTGGAGCCGGCGGAGTGAAACTCGTCGAGCTGTTGTTTGAAGGCGGCGTGTACAAGCTCATGACCTACGGCTTTACGCAGAGGTCGGCGGAGGTGGCCGAACTGCCAATCACCGACGACGTGAACGAGGCGACGCGTCACGTGAAGCGGCTGATGCAGGAAGCGGGTGCCAAAGCCACGCGCGCGGTAGCGTCATTGCCAGTGCACGCGGTGTTCAGTTCGATGATTGCCATTCCGCGCGTGCAGGACCCGGCAGAAACGCGCGCGCTTGTGGAGCGGCAAGCGGAAAAGCTGATGCCAATTCCTCTCAATGAAATGGTGATTGATTTTCAATTCGTGGGAGGAAAGACGGCGCAAACGCCAGCCGCGTTGAGCGCGGCAGTGCTCTCAAACAAAGAGCGCATCGAATCTGCGGGACGCGCGCAGGAAAACGTACGCGTGCTCATTACGGGCGCGAAAAAGAGCATGATTCAAACGTACACATCCGTGTTTCAAGGCGCGGGGCTTGAACTCGTGAGTTTGGAGACCGAGCCGTTTGCATTGGTTCGGTCGCTGATTGGCAGTGACAAAAGTCCCATCATGATGCTCGACATCGGTTCGTTTCGCACGAATATGACGATTGTCGAGGAAGGCGTGCCATTTTTGACGCGCAGTATCAAAGTCGGCGGAGCGCTGGTAACGCGCACGATGGCAGAGCAGCTTTCCGTGAACGTGGAGGAGGCCGAGCAGATGAAGCACGACCTTGCCCGCAGTCAGGAGCAGAGCGTCCCAAAGGCGGTACAAGATTTGTTTCAGCCAATTGTCAACGAGATTGCCTATGCCATGCGCTTGTATGCCGAGTCGGATGTCACGAATCATCGCCGTGTGGAGAAGGTCATTTTGACGGGCGGTTCAGCGCACTTGCCCGGGTTGGATGTATTTTTGACGGAGAAACTGAATGTGCGTACCATGGTGGGCGACCCGTGGGTGCGCGTGCAGGTGAACGAGGCCATGCGTTCGCTTTTAGAGGATGTGGGACCGCGATTTTCGGTTGCGATCGGACTGGCGATGCATGCCGCTTCGCCAGCAAAAGAGACAAAGCCGGCCGCGCCAAAGCAAATGCAGACCGCATAATATATGCCATTGCAAACATGGTTGCGACGCTTAGAACCGCTGGGACTGTTTGTGGTGAGCAAAGCGCCGACATCTTGCCATCGAACACTCGGAGACCGATGGCATCGCATTGTCGTGCGCGATCCGTCAACGCCGCTTATTGTGGTTGGGTCCGTGCATGTGCCACTGCGCGCGGTCGTGGCGCACTTGCTTTGTGGCGGAAACGTTGGCTGTTACGTCACCGATCGCGACGAAATCCCTCCGTGGATTCGACGACTGCACTTACTCGGTCACGATCACATCGCTCAACTACCATACGCACTGTACGAAGACGGCGCTTGGTCATCTCATCTATGCCAAGAACACCTATGAAACGCCACGTGTGCATCATTGACACCGATCCGTTTTTTGCGGGACTTGTCGCGCGTAAGTGCGAACAGCAGAACTTTAAGACGACGGTGATAGAGTCGTTCGATCATGCGGAGCGTTGTTTGGACGAGGAGGTGGATGCCGTGATTCTTGATGTCGCTTTGCATGAAGACGATGCGGCCGAGGTGATTCATCAACTGCGAACCGCGCGCACGGGACACGTGCCCGTCGTCGTGTTCACGGAGCATCACGATCCAAAAACCATTGCACGTCTCAGGCGCGAAGGAGCAGACGCATATCTTATCAAGGGCCATTTTCTTCCCAAGGAAGCCGTGGAAAAGGTGGCGCGAATCATTGAGAGCAAGGTGGTATAATGTGACCGTTATGCATAACGAAGCGCCAAAAGGTCTCACACTGCTTGAGGGGATGATTTTTGGAGGGATCATCGCGTTGTTGATATTTGCCACGGGGGTGATGGTGTCTTCCGCACGTACGCGAGCGCGTGATTACAAGCGGTTGTCGGACATGACGCGCATTCAAGCGGCGCTGGAGCTCTACTTCAACGACGCCAACGCGTATCCGGTGACCGGAGACGATGCGATCGTGCTGGGCGACACGGGCGCGCGGTGTTTGAGCGCAGCCGGATTTCAGCCATCGTGCGCGAGCACCGGGCGTGTGTATCTCAATCCGGTTCCGTCTCAAACGAGCATTGGACTCAAGAATTCCGATTTGCAAGTGTATGCGTATCAAAGTGACGGCGAAAGCTATGTGATGAGTTTTGTTATTGAGCGTGCCATCGCCGAGGCGCAAGTGGAAAAGGGTGTCGTGTGCGCACAGCCTGGGCGCGCGTTCTTCACCACTACGGGCAGTGTGTGTTCACCGTGAAGGTATGTGGATGCTCGTGGCCATTCTTCTTGGAGTGCTCATCGCCAGCCTTGTTACGGGCGGCGTTTTTCGATGGCATCCAGAATGGGCGTGGATGCGTCCAAAGCGCGCGTGCGTGATGTGCGAAGTGCCGCGCCGCGGATTGGATGTCGTGCCGATTCTCGGCGACGCGCGCAGTCTGTGGCGGTGCCGCGCGTGCCGCGCCGTACTCCCGTGGCAATATCCCGCGATTGAGCTGGTGATCGTTGGCTTGACCGTGTTTCACGTGTGGCGATATCAAAGCGGCGTGTGGATTCCCGACGAGGCGACCGAGCTCCTCTTTGCGTGGCTCGCGCGTGACATTCTCTTCACCGTTGCTTTGCTTTTAGTCTTTGTCTATGACCTCAAGTACACGCTCATTCTTCCCGTGTACGCCATTCCTTCGGCGATCATAGCGTTCGCACTGAACCTCGCGCTTGGCGTTCCGCTTTCGTCGCTCGCGCTCGGAATGGCAATGCTGTTTCTGTTTTTCCTCCTGCAACATGCACTCTCGGGCGGGCGTTTGCTTGGTGCCGGTGACGTCACCATGGGGCTTGTTCTTGGCGCCATGCTTGGATTCGTGGATGGGATTGTTGCGGTGATGTTGGCTTACATTTTGGGTGCCATCGTTGGTGTGGTGCTCGTGGCAACCAAATGGTGCGGACTCCACGACCGCGTTCCGTTCGGCACATTTCTTGCTGTTGCAGGGTTTATACTGTTGGTTTGGGGTGATATACTCACGAAAATTCTATGACTACCGATCAACGTGCGGTCGCCAAACGCATCAACAAACTTCGGGCCGAGATAGCCCATCATCGCTATTTGTATCATGTGCTCAATCGGCAGGAAATTTCCGACGAGGCGCTCGACAGTTTGAAGCACGAGCTCAAAGAACTCGAAGACGCCTATCCGTCGCTCATCACGGAACAGTCGCCAACCCAGCGCGTGGCGGGAGCCGTTCAATCGGGATTTCAAAAGGTCACACACAACACGCGCATGCTCTCCATTGAGGATGCGTTTTTGCGCGAGGACGTGGCGCAGTGGTTGGAACGGTTGGCAAACCGATACGATGTAAAAAATCCCGAGCTGTTTTGCGAGGTCAAGATGGACGGATTGGCGGTGGCGTTGCGCTATCAAAACGGTGCGTTGATTCTCGCGGTGACACGCGGGACGGGCGAAGTTGGCGAGGATGTCACGCACAACGCGCGTGCGATTCAGGCGATTCCGCTCACCTTGCGACAACCTACCGCGGACGATCTCTCGGCGCTTTCTAAAGCAGGCGTATCCAATGAGGCGCTGGCAATGCTTCGCGATGTCTCACGGCTTTCCGTGGAAGTGCGTGGCGAGGTATATATGCCAAAGGATGCATTTGAGGCGATGAATGTGCGCGAAAAAAAAGAGGGGCGCGAAGGGTTTGCCAATCCGCGCAATGTGGCGGCCGGCACGATGCGTCAGCTCGATCCGCAAGTCGCCGCCAATCGTGCATTGCGCTACTTTGGATATGCGTTGGTGACGGATATCGGTCTTGCGACACACGAAGCACAACACATGGTTATGCAGACGATTGGAATCCCGGTCAATCCGTTATCTAAGCGCACGCGCGTGCTCGATGATGTGGAGGCATTTTATGACAAGCTCATTCACAAACGAGATGCGCTCAACTATTGGACCGACGGCGTGGTAATCAACATAAACGACATGCGTACATTTGGAGCGCTTGGCGTGGCGGGGAAGGCGCCGCGCGGAGCGTTGGCATGGAAGTATCCCGCGCAGGAAGCGACGACGACGTTGCGCGATGTTTCGTGGTCGGTCGGGCGCACCGGTGTGGTGACGCCCGTGGCGGAATTGGAGCCTGTGACAATCGGCGGGACGGTCGTGCGGCACGCGAGCCTCCACAATGATGACGAGATCAAGCGCTTGGGCGTGCGCGTAGGCGACACCGTCATCATTCAAAAAGCCGGGGACATTATTCCGAAGGTGACGCGCGTGTTGGAAAAGTTGCGCACGGGGAACGAAAAGAAGATTCGCCCCCCGGAGGTGTGCCCGATTTGTGGAACGACATTGGTAACACATCCAGGCGAGGTCGCGCTCATGTGCGACAGCCGCGATTGTTATGCGCGATTGCGTCAGCGCATTATCTACGCCGTCTCGAAGCAAGGGTTTGATATCAACGGATTGGGGGAGCGTACCGTTGACCAGCTTCTTGAAGAGGGGCTCATTCACAACATCTCATCGATTTTTCAGCTCACTGAGGACGAGTTGCGCAACCTCGATGGGTTTGGGGATGTGAGTGCAAAGAAATTGCACAACGAAATTCAGAAGCATAAGCGTATTTCACTGCCGCGGTTTTTGACGGCAATTGGGATTCCGCACGTCGGTTCGGAGACGGCACTGCGCATGGCCGAGGCGTTTGGTTCGCTCGACGCACTGATGCGGGCAGACAAGGAGGCGCTGATGGAGGTGGACGATGTGGGAGAGGTGGTCGCGCAATCAGTTGTCGAGTTTTTCAAACGCTCGCATGTGCGAGCCAACATTGCCGATTTTCGTAAAAACGGTGGCGAGATTCTGTCGCATAAGCGCCGCACTGGACGATTGCAAGACAAGACGTTCGTATTGACCGGCACGCTCAAGCACATGACGCGCGTCGAGGCGAAGGCGGCCATTGAGGCGCTTGGTGGCTCTGTGTCCGGCTCTGTGAGCCGCAAAACGGACTATGTGGTCGTGGGTGAACAGCCGGGTTCCAAGGCTGATGAAGCGGTAAGGCTCGATGTCACAACATTGAATGAGCGCGAATTTTTCGCTATGATTGGAGCCGACCTTTCTCATATCTAAACCAACCTGTGGATAAAAGTACCTGGTACTTTTATCCACATATTCAACCTTATTAGCAGATATCCACAGGGCCTGACCCTATTATTTAGGATGGTACCTGGTACTTTTATCCACATGGCTGAATCTCTAATCAACATTGAGGCACTTGCCGCTCTTTCATATTTGGAAATAGCGGCAGGACGTAAAGACAAAATCGCGGAGGACATCGGTGAGATTTTGCTTTATGTGGAACGCATTCGGGCGCTCGACCTTTCCGACGAGCCGGATCCTCGCGAGGTGCAAACACCAAGCGACATGCGCGAAGACATCGTTGGCAACCATTCGGAAGTGGAATGCGAGCGAATTGTGGAGAACTTCCCGAGTGTTTCAAGCGATGGTCTTTTGGAAGCGCACGCCGCTCTTGGCCGCGACCTATGACCATCCGCGAAATTCAAACACACTTGGCGGACGGATCCATGACCGCACGCGCGGTGGTGGATGGCTTCCTATCGCGCATTGAAAAGCGCGATGCCTCGCTTGGTGCGTTTTTGGAAACGTATGCGGGCGATGCTCGCATTCGAGCCGATGAGCTTGATACAGGGGGCGCGGACAAGACAACGGGAGCTTTGTTTGGCGTGCCGTTTGTCAATAAGGACAACATTCTTGTGGCCGGAAAGGTGGCTTCGGGAGGATCGCATATTTTGGAAAATTATATTGGGAGCTACGATGCCACAGCCATTCGCCGCCTCAAAGAAGCCGGTGCCGTGCTCTTGGGACGGACGAATATGGACGAATTTGGCTGTGGATCATCCACCGAGTCGAGCGCGTTTGGGGTAACAAAAAACCCACTCGACACGGAACGTGTGCCGGGCGGAAGTTCGGGCGGACTTGCAGCGGCCGTAGCCTCCCAAATGGTGCCATGTGGTATTGGGAGCGACACGGGTGGTTCCATTCGCCAGCCGGCGGCGTTGTGTGGCGTCTGCGGATTCAAGCCAACGTACGGCGCTATTTCGCGCTATGGACTCATGGCCATGGCCTCGTCGCTTGACACGATAGGCATCATCGCGGCAAATGTGGAGGACATCGCCTCTGTGTTTCGCGTGATTTCCGGTGCCGATCCGCTCGATGTAACCAGCAGAACGGTTGATGTCCCACTGCCGGAATTGGGTGCCGTGAATGTTGAAGGGCTTCGCATTGGAGTGCCGAAGCAGTATTTTGACGATCACTTGGAGCCTGGAATTGTGGATTCCATTGAGCAAGCTTTGCGCGCATACGAACAAGCGGGCGCGGTGCGCGTGCCGCTTGATATTCCGATTCTCGAAGACGCGCTCGCCATCTACTATGTGCTTATGCCGGCGGAGGTATCGAGTAACATGAACCGCTACGACGGGCTTCAGTACGGCTCGGAGACTCCAGAGAGCGACCTGTTTGCACAAGTGCGCGCCACGCGCGGCGCCGGGTTTGGCGACGAAGTCAAGCGCCGCATTTTGCTTGGAACGTTCGTGCTGTCGGCTGGATACGTGGATGCGTATTACAAAAAAGCCGTGCGCGCGCGGTATGCCTTGCGTCGCGCGCTTGAGGAGGCGTTCAAGGATTGCGATGTGATCGTCGGCCCAACAAGCCCAACCGTGGCGTGGAAAATCGGCGAGAAGTTTGATGATCCGGTGACTATGTATCTGTCGGACATCTACACCGTTGTCGCGAGTTTGGCGGGCTTGCCGGCCATTTCTATTCCGTGCGGTGCACTCAATGGATTGCCGGTGGGCTTACAGCTCATGGGACGGCTGGGCGAGGATGCGAAGGTGATGGATGCGGCGCACTGGTACATGACGCAAGCGTAGATATGGTCGTTTTATTCGTTGCCATTGCGGTGCTAGGGTTTGCGATCGTGGTGTGGATTGTGTACATGGCGTATGCGCACGTGCGGCGCTTTTCCTCCCAAGTCAAAAGTGAGGCGCTCGACAGGGAAGCGGTCGCGCGAAAGATGGAAGAAATTGAACACTTGATGCAGACGCCAACGCGTATGGCACATCGCGTGGCTCTTCAAGAAGCGGACAAACTGCTCGACTACTGCCTCAAAGCGCTTGGCATTTCGGGGAATACAACACTTGAGCGTTTGAGTGAGGGCGCTAGAGTACATCGCTCGTTGCGCAAGATGATTACGGTAAGGTCGCGCATAGAGCCATTTTTGGGGAAACCGCACATGGCTTTGGCGCCGTCACAAGTCGAGGATGCCATGCATCAATACCGTAAGGCATTCAAAACACTTGGGGTGATGGGTTAGAGAGTGGAAAGTAGTGAGTGGTGAGTAGTGCATAGTGGCCGGACCGTGCGGATTCGCAAGGAATCCTCCCCTGTGTCAGGGGAGAACAAACCCCAGAACACTTTGATCATCTTTAACTTCCAACTTCTATCCTTCCATACTTCGGACAAACCGTGTGGCATCTTGGGCCCATTCCTCTCCAAGTGTGGGGGACGATGGTCGCTCTTGGCATCCTCGTGGCGTTTCATGTGATCGTCAAGCGCAGTAAACGGCTCGGTCTCGATCACAAGTTGATTGCCGATGCCGCGACGTGGATTTTGATTGGCGCGCTCGTTGGAGCGCGGCTTGTAACAGTGCTGTTTTACGATTTTCAGACGTATGTTGCGCAGCCGCTTGAGGTGTTTGCCATCTGGCACGGCGGTTTTTCGAGCGTGGGAGGTTTCATCGGGGCTACGATTGTGGGCATGTGGTTTTTTCGTCATAAACGCGTGGACGTGTGGAAATACGCAGACGCGATAATTTTTGGTGTACCGATCGGCTTAGCAATCGGCCGCATCGGCTGTTTTCTCATTCACGATCATCCGGGGACCGCGAGTGATTTTATTCTCGCCGTGCGATATCCGGACGGTGAAACGCGCCTTGACCATGGGTTGTTATTGTCTATCAACAACTTTTTGATGGCGCTCGTGTTTGCGCTTCTGGCTCGAAAAAAGCGTCCCGTGGGGACGTATCTGGCGGTTTTTGGGCTTTGGTATGGCGTCGTGCGATTCATTTTGGACTTTTATCGCATCGGTGATGCGACCTACTTTGGTTTGACACCTGCACAGTACGTGAGCGTGTTGATGGCCGTTGCCGGAGCATGGGGTATATGGCGACTTCTTCGAAATCGGCGGGCGAAGCGTGGCTTATCCACAAATATGGATGCTTGACAGCTTGTTCGAAGTTTGATTGGGCTAAGTGAGCAAAGAGTGTTATAATCTATTCCGAGAATAGCGAGTACCCGCCCGTCTGGGCGGGTGTTGTGTTGGTTTTTAAAAATTCAATGATTTTTTTCTTGAGTAACATTTCGTCGAGCGTCACGCAAGGTTGGGCAATGGAGTCACACAAGCGCTTCAACATCGGCGTACAAAGCGGCTTCGGGGAGCAGGGTTTCTATGGGCGGGAGGGAATCGCACGCTCGAATGTTGTGGAAAATGAGCGCATGGCCCTTGTAGTGCCCGTGTCCGCAAGCAAAGCCGCCGAGGGCAACGTGTGAAAACCACAAGCGAAAATCAGGCCACATTTCACCGTAGGGCACGGCAGAGAGTGAGTGCCATGCAATCGGATCCATTTCTTCGCTTGGCACGATCTTGCCATCGAAGGCGCGGACTAAAAACATGTGCGCCTCAATGATCTCCGGAATCTCGCCGCTGAACAACAATCGTGCGCACGGCTCAAGGTTCGTGACCGTCAGTCCGCATTCCTCTCGCACCTCGCGACGAGCGGCTTCTTCAACGCTTTCACTGGGCATGACCTTCCCGCCAAATCCATTCCAAAAACCTTGTCCAATGCCGCGATTCTTTCGTCCGAGCAATACATGGCCATCGCGTATAATAAAAGTATCAACCATTTGTTTGACTACCATAATATGAAAAAGTATAACATGCTTGATGTTTTGAGTGGTTTTGGCTATCATGCGCCACGCCGGTGAGGTGGCCGAGTGGTCGAAGGCGCACGCCTGGAACGCGTGTAGGGCGCAAGTCCTCGGAGGTTCGAATCCTCTCCTCACCGCCATCCTTCGCTAAAGCTTCGGATGGCCTTCGGTCACGAGAACGAAATTGACCGAAGAGGGGAGAAAGCCATAGCGAAGAACAACCGATCATTTTGCGAAACGCCAAAAGCGCAGAGCGTCCAACCTCCAACCTCCAACGTCTATTATTTCTATGCTCAATCTATTTTCAAAAATACTCAAGACTCAAAGCACGCTTGTTTTGGTTACAGAAGAGGACGTTCGTCAAGCGGATGTTATGGTCGTCGGCAAAAAAATTAAGAGTCATGTCAAGCGCTTATTCAAAGGCTCGCTGGCGATTCGGCAAATAGATGCAGGTTCCGACAATGCCTGCGAACAGGAACTGGTCGCGCTTTCCAATTCATATTATGATGTTGAGCGTTTTGGAATCCACTTCGTCGCTTCCCCCAGGCACGCCGATCTGTTGATGGTAACCGGACCTGTGACGCGCAATATGGCAGAAGCAGTCAAACGCGCATACCGGGCCACGCCGGATCCAAAAATAGTCGTGGCGGTTGGCGATGATGCCATAGACGGCGGAATCTTCAAGGATTCGTATGCAGTCTTGGGAGGCGTAGAGGCGATATTGCCGGTGCAGTATTGCATACCGGGAAATCCGCCGACGGCAAAAACGATTCTGTTCTCATTGTTGAACATCCTAGAGGACGTCCATCAAAAAACACTTTCGCAAAAATGATATGTTCGAGCTGATGGTTTCGCCGATGAGTTTTATCCTTTTTCTCACGCTCTATTTTGTCGGAGCGATTGGTTCTTTGTGGGTGAAAAACAACAACACATTGGCCAATATCTGGAGCAGTGCTTTCTCTATTGCTGGCTCTCTGTGGGGATTGGGTTTGTCACTGGTGATCATCCTCACCGGCCAAACGCTGTCTTTCGTGGCACAGCAAACTTCTTTTTCATTGCTTTCTCTGTCGTTTGATGTGGACCTGCTATCGGCTTTTTTTGTTTTTCTGATTTCACTCATCGGATTGTTCTGCTCGATCTATGGGATCGGTTATGTCAAACATTATTACGGCCAGTATTCGATTGGCGTCTTGGGATTCTATTACCATCTCTTCATTCTCGGATTGCTTCTGGTGGTGACGGCGGGGAGCGGCATCTTCTTTTTGATCGGCTGGGAAATCATGTCGGTGGCTTCCTATTTTCTGATTGTGTACGATCGAAAAGAGCGCGAAAACGTTCAGGCGGGTTTTTTGTATCTCGTCATGACGTACGCCGGCACGGCTTGTATTCTCGTTGCATTTCTTTTGCTCTATCAATTCACTGGCTCTTTTGATTTTGACGTCATTCGAGATTCATTAGCGCTCATTCCCGCCTCGACCAAAAACATCATTTTTATTTTGGCGCTTGTCGGTTTTGGTGTGAAGGCTGGCATTGTGCCATTGCACATCTGGTTGCCGGCGGCTCATCCGGCGGCACCATCCCACATCTCCGCCTTTCTGTCCGGAGTCATGATTAAGGCGGGAATCTTTATGATGATTCGTCTGTTCATGGATCTCCTACAGCCGGTTCCCGTCTGGTGGGGACTCACCATATTGCTTATAGGGGCCGCCTCTTCATTGCTGGGAGTGCTCTACGCGCTCACTGAGCACGATCTCAAAAGGTTGTTGGCGTATCACAGCATCGAAAATATCGGCATCATTCTTCTTGGACTCGGTAGTGCATTGATTTTTGCATCGCTAGATCTTCTGCCGCTCTCCTTGTTGAGTTTAACGGCGGCCCTTTTTCACACGCTCAATCACGCCATCTTCAAATCCTTACTTTTCTTGTGTGCCGGCTCGGTGATCCAACAAGTCCACACGCGCAATATGGAGGAGTATGGCGGGCTTATAAAGATGATGCCACAAACGGCTCTGTTCTTTCTCATCGGTTCTGCGGCCATTTCTGCATTGCCGCCATTCAACGGTTTTTTCAGCGAATGGCTCACGTTCCAATCGTTATTTCAAGGCATCGTCCTGTTGGACAGTTCCGTGCGTTGGGTCTTTATTTTAGCGGCCGGCGCGCTTGCGTTCACCGGTGGTCTGGCTTTGGCGTGCTTTGTCAAAGCGTTCGGCGTAACATTTCTGGCGCGCCCGCGTAGCGCGGAGGCCGCTTGCGCCAAAGAATCCTCATGGTCATTGCTGGTTGGGATGGGTTCGTTGGCTGCGCTCTCGTTTCTTCTGGGAATCTTTTCCGGGCACGCGGTGTTCGTTCTTCAAAACATTGGGAGGAGTTTTCGACTCTTCCAAGGAGTTCCAACAACAATAGCCGTTTTTGGAAATCAAACGATATCTATCGGAAAAGAATTTGCGTCTGTTTCCGGATTGGCATTTCTTGGCGTGTTGGCGTCCGTCTGTATTGGTGTGCTGTTTGCGGTGCGATGGACCATCTACCGCCAGCAAAAAGTACAGCTTGGCTCTACATGGGATTGCGGTGTTGATTTGAATGCGCGGATGGAAATCACAGCTACCGGTTTTGCGCGATCCATCGTTCTTATCTTCAAAGGCCTCTTGAAACCGAGCGTGCAACAAAAAATCGAGTATGATGACGGCGCTATTCGATACGCGCCAAAACTCAAAGCCGTCATCCTCGGTACGCAGGATGTGTATCAAACTTATTTGTATCAGCCGATGTGTCGCGTCACGAACGCATTATCCGCACGCGTCAAAAACATCCAAAGCGGAAACGTAAACATTTACATTTCGTATATTCTGGTCGCCCTTATTATCACGCTCTTGTTCATCTTGTAGATATGTCAATAGCTTTGTGGACCATACAAATCCTGTTGACGCCGCTCGTGTCGCCGCTGTGTGTGGGCGTCATCAGAAAACTGAAAGCCACATGGCAGAACCGCCAAGGGGCGAGTGTGTTTCAACCGTATCGTGATTTGTGGAAACTCATGCACAAGGATGAAGTCATGAGTCGCGATGCTTCATGGATTTTCCGCGTGGCTCCCGTGATGGTGTTTGCGGTCACGATGGTGGTTGGAGCCAGCATTCCGCTGTTCGCATCCTTTTTGGAAAATAGCTTGACGGGGGATTTGCTCATGGTGGTGTATGCGCTTGCGATCGGCACGTTCTTTTTGGCGTTGGCAGGCATGGATACCGGAAGCGCTTTTGGCGGATTCGGTTCCAGCCGAGAGATGACCGTATCGGCGCTCGCGGAGGGCGGACTCATCTTCTCTCTTTTGACGGTCGCCTTGATCAGTGGAACCACCAATCTTTTTACCATGGTCAATGTGGCAACCATTCCTTCCGGCCAGCATGTTCTTTCCGCTCTCTTGGCGCTCTGTGGATTCGTGATCGTTCTTTTGGCGGAGACATCCCGATTCCCGTTTGACAATCCGGCCACGCATTTGGAACTGACCATGATTCATGAGGCGATGATTTTGGAGTACTCCGGAAAAAAGCTGGCGCTCATGGAGTGGGCCTCGGCGAATAAATTATTTCTTTTTATGGCGCTCTCCGTGAACCTCTTTTTTCCAATCGGTTTGGCGCAACAGGCAACGGTCGGAGCTATCGGTTTGGGAATGATCATTTTCCTTATCAAAGTAGCCGTTTTTTGCTTCGTGATTGCATTCATTGAATCGAGCATGGCCAAGTATAGATTTTTCCGATTGCCGGATCTCTTGTTCATCGCATTTATTCTGAATGTGGTCGCGATTAGCCTCATCCGATGAATATGAATCACGCACTGATCCAATTTTTCGTGGCCGTCGTATTTGGCACGATGATATTTTCGCATCTCACTAAAAAGAATTTTGGAGCGTCGATGGCGTATGGCGTGCAGTCGCTCGCGGTCGCGGCCCTCTTATTCGGTTCTTTTCTGGAAACACAAAATAAACTCATTCTCATTGTGGTGATCTGCGCGTTGATAGTAAAAGTCGTCATGGCGCCGTTGTTTTTTTCGAGATTGATTCGTAAGCACGCGCTCATGTTTTCCGCAAGCACGTATCTCAACACGCCTCTGACGTTGATCGCGATCGCCATACTGACTTTTATCGCTCACTCGCAGAAGTTTGCGGCCGTAACCGGCATTGTTCCTGCCAATCAAGCCTTGTTGTCGTTGGCACTCGCGGCGATGTTTCTTTCTCTGTTCCTCATCGTGAACCGCAAAGGCGCTCTCTCGCATATCATCGGGATTCTCTCCCTTGAAAACAGTATCGTCGTCTTTACGATTTTTGCCGGACTGGAACAATCGCCTGCGCTTCAGCTTGGCATTCTCTTCAATATTTTTATCTGGCTGATGATTGCCCAAGTGTTTATCTCGATGCTGTACAAACACTTTGGATCGCTGAACATCACCTCGATGCAAAGTCTCAAAGGATAATCTATGGAACTCGTACTCATTTTTTCTTCTTTGTTGATTGCGGTCCTCGTCTGTCTTTTTGTGAAGCGCCGTATTGTGGTTGAGTGCGCTTCGTTATTGGCCGTGGCGATCGCGCTTGTTGAGTCCATTCTCGTCGCTCTTCGAGTTGCTGCGCACGGGGAGTATTCTCCGCACGTCTTTTTTTCCGTTGATGCTTTAGGGGCTCTCGTCATGCTCATCATCTCGATCGTGGGATGTGCCACGGTCGGGTATTCGATTGCGTATCTTCGAAAAGAAACCGCGCAAAACGTCATTGGGCAAAGGCGCGTGAGGCAGTATTTTATTCTTCTCAATCTGTTTTTGATGGCGATGTTTTTGGCCATCACCGCCAATCATCCCATTTTTGCTTGGATTGCCATTGAGGCCACCACACTCGCCACCGCGTTTCTCATCAGCTTTTACAATAAGCCGTCGGCGATGGAGGCGGCTTGGAAATATCTGGTCATCAACTCCGTTGGCTTGCTTTTGGGGTTTTTTGGAACGCTCTTGTATTTTACGGCGATGCATTCGCTGGACGGGAACGAATTTGTCAGTTGGCAGATGCTTCTTCAGAACGCCGCATTTCTTGATCCGTTGATTGCGAAGATTGCCTTTATCTTTGTGCTCATTGGCTATGGAACGAAAGTCGGTCTTGCGCCCATGCACACGTGGCTTCCGGATGCTCACAGTAAAGCGCCGGCGCCCATAAGTGCGCTTCTGTCGGGCGTCTTGCTGAACGTCGCTTTGGTGGTGGTCCTTCGTTTTAAGCTGATTACGGATGCGGTGGTTGAGCCGTCGTTTTCTCAAATCCTCTTGATCGTTCTGGGTCTTCTTTCTATCTTCATTGTCGCCCTGATTATGCTCACGCAGAACAATTACAAGCGGTTGTTGGCATATTCCAGCATTGAAAACATGGGGATCATGTCGCTTGGATTTGGATTCGGCGGCTTGGGAGTTGTTGGAGCCATAATGCACATGATGTATCACGCGCTGATTAAATCAACCTTATTTTTATCTGCCGGAACAATCTTTTTAAGGTATCATTCCACAAAAATTGCCAAGATCAGGGGCATGCTGACGGCGTTGCCTGTCTCTGGCGCCCTGTTCTTTATTGGTTTTCTTGCAATCACTGGCACTCCGCCGTTTGGCATATTTTTCAGCAAGGTTCTCATTGTGACTGGAGGAATGCACGTTCATCCGATGATGAGTGCGCTCGCGCTCGTGCTCATGGCCATTCTGTTTATCGGATTTTTCAAGCAGGTGAGCGCCATGGCTTTTGGAGACGTTCCGACGGAAGTGGAAGTGGGTGAAAAAAACATCTGGCTGATTCTTCCACCGCTTGCCCTGCTGGTCCTGTTTGTTGTGTTGAGTTTTTATCTCCCACCGTTTTTGTCCACGCTCATACGCTCCGCCGCTTCGCACTACTAGTATGCAAAAAGAAATCATGCAGTCCTATCTCCCTCAAGATGCGGTCGCGGAAATTTTTGATGATGCCGCCGTTTTTGAAGTGCCTTCTGCGGAAATCAAGCATGTCGTTGAAGAACTGTGCGTTCGCCATGGGGCAGAATTCAAGCTGATGACGGCGACCGACGAAAGAGCCGAACACGACTGTTTCAAAATTTGGTATGTGTTTGGCGTCCCCGGTGAGCACTTCTTTCTCGTTCCGTTTATTCGACTTCAAGATACCGAAATATTTCCTTCCATCGCTTCGATGGTGGGAAGAGCGATGGATGATGAACGGAGAATAAAAACGTTTTTTGGACTTACGCCGCTCGAACATCCGGATCTGCGGCCGATCATTTTGCATGAGCATTGGCCGGAGGATGTTTTTCCGCTTCGCAAGGACTGTAACTGGAAAACGAGGCCACGCATGGAAAGCGGTGAGTATGTTTTCCAAAAAGTGGAAGGGGAAGGCATTTACGAGATTCCGGTTGGTCCGATCCACGCGGGCATTATCGAGCCGGGCCATTTTCGCTTCAGCATGGCCGGAGAACATATCATGCTTCTTGAACCTCGTTTGGGGTATGTTCACAAGGGCAGTGAAAAATTATTTGAGGTCTTGCCCCTTGAAGAAAAAATCACGTTGGCGGAAAAAATTTCCGGCGACAGCTCGTTTGGCCACAGTCTGGCTTTTTGTCAGGCGTTAGAATCGTTGAGCGATACACATCCGTCGGAGCGCGCGCTCTCTTTGCGTGTGGTGTATGCCGAACTGGAACGACTTGCCAATCACTTTGGCGATCTTGGCGCGATTATGATGGATACGGGTTATAGTTTTGGCGGAGCGCACGGCGCACGAATGCGGGAACGGATGATGCAAATCAACGAACGGTTGACGGGGAGCCGATTTTTGAGAGGCGTCAACGCGGTAGGTGGGGTATGCAAAGACGTGAACGACACAGAGGTAAAAGCGCTTCTTGCGGAATTGCAAGAGATCAGTGAGGATTTTTCGGAAGTGATTGCCGTGACGGAAGAGAGCGTCTCCCTTCTCAATCGTCTCAAAGGCGCCGGGGTGATTTCTCTCAAAATCGCGCAGCAGGAAGGGCTCGTTGGTGTGGCCGCCAAAGCGGTTGGGATCGCTCGCGACACGCGGTTGGATTATCCCTACGCGGCCTACCGCGATTGGGCGTTGGCGGACATTGCTACAGAGACAAGCGGTGATGTCTACGCGCGATTTCGCGTTCGCATAAAAGAAGCCCACGCGTCCATTCGCATCATTCAAGCAGTCCTCGACCAACTTCCGAAAGGAGCGATCCATCCAAAAAACAAAAAAGTGACGTTCAAAAAAAATGCGCTTTCCGTGAGCGCCGTGGAGGGTTGGCGAGGGGAGATTGTCTATGTTGTGAAAACGAATGAGAAGGGAACCATCAGTCGAGTGGTGCCTCGTGATCCGTCGTGCGTGAATTGGGCGGCGCTCAAACACGCCGGTTATGACAATGTGATTCCTGATTTCCCCCTCATAAACAAAAGTTTCAATTTGTCGTATTCGGGCAACGATATGTAGCCGCATGTTCCATGCTTGCTCCAATCGAACAGTTCAGCTACAGTATATTCAAGATAATTCATGACACGCCATTCTATGTCAAAAGGTGAACGAACGCCTGAAAAGTGGTCCGAAGGTTCCGCGAATTGGCGGGATTGGGCTCGAGTGGAAGGAAAGCCGCTCGTGGACGCCGAAATGGAAAAGTTTGTCGCAGGACATCCCGACGCCATCAATTGGAGTGCAGAAGTTTTGGATGCAAAGCGCGAAGAGATTGCGAGGAAGGTTGCCAAGGAAAATGGCAAGGATGTGTCAGATGCGGCTTCTGCAGAGGAGGGAACATCGGAAGCCGCGTAACATATCTACAGGGACAGACTTTTATAACATGGGCGCCCCCGCGAGATGCGGGGGCGTTTGCTAATCAGTAGTTGATGGATTCTGCAAAATCACCATCAATCACGTTCTTCAGGCCACTCGGGACAAAGCGGCTCTGGAGCGCGGCTTTCAGTCGGGTTTCGAATTTCGTATCCGCCATGTAAACTTTGTGATTAAACGCGGCGCGAGCCGAGTCGCGTAGCCTCTGGAGGTACTCCCTCTGGGCTACGTAGCGCCGGTGAGAGATTGAAACAGGTGCCAGCCATGCCATGCCGCCGCACGCCACTCCCGCGCCGAGCGCAATCCACGGAAACCATCGGCCGTGAATGTAGGGACCGGCGGAAAAGGCGATCGCGAGCATGGTGGCCACTGCCGCCGCGACACTGACGATGTAGGGCGCGCATGCGCGGCGCATCTCAAGTATCAGTTGCCGCAGGTTGACGGCGAGCATGGGCACAGCGAATCTTGCTCGAATGCCAATGAGTACAGAGTACAGTGGCACGAGTGATGCGATCGCACATCCGCAAAAGATCGTCCATGCGAACATGTGGCGTGTCTGCCGTGCTCCGAACGTCACGAGCGGGATCGTTGAGATGCGGTCGAATCGATGTTCTCTTGCGAGCCGCGAGGCGCTATTGAACGCACTGATTGCGATGGCCGTACTCAGGACCATGATGAGCGACAATGCGCCCAAACCAGTCGTAAGCACGAACCAGAGCCAGTGCGTAGCAGGCCCGATCGTATCGGCACGATCGTCCAAGTAGTCTGCGATCAGGCACGAAGCTGTAAAGGGCGCCGACACCAACATGGTGGCAATGAGCCCGATACCAAACATGCCCACGGCACGATTTCTGCGCATCACCTCGCGCTCGAATGTCACCGTGTCCAGTGCAGGATCGGGGACCGATCGCAGGTAGCGCCAGATGCTTTCCAGGCTTGGCAGGAGCGCGCCGAGCGCAAACCCGCCGATGCCGCCTGCTACCGCGTGCCACGGGCCGCGGCTCTCAAAGAACAGAATGCCCAAGACTCCGCACACAACACCACCCAAGAACCGTCGAACGTGTGCTCGTTGTGAAGGTTCCATGGTTTCCTCGAAATGAATGGTAACAGAGTCTGATAAAAAAACAAACGCTCCGAATGCGGAGCGTTGGAGCAGAAAAGTTCCGTAGTGCTTGTCGCGCGACTCAAGACGTGACGCCTTTCTTGGTGGGCGTGGCAAGCGCGAGACGGCCCCTGCGATCGTCTTCGGTCGAGAGGGAGCCGCTCATGTCCGCCTCGCTTGGCGGACTCAACTGTCCGACTTGCGGGCGACGGTCTGTCAAAAGAGCGTCAACGCGCTTCTGCAACTTTTTACGATCTCGTACTTCCATCACTTCTATAGTCATCGCACTATGAAACAGGACTCCATCATTCTTGAAACAGAGCGAATTCCTAGCTCTTCGGAAGAAAAAATCCTCAATGTAGCTACGGCTACATCTGCGGTTTTTTCTCCCTGCAGAGCGTCGGACTTCGCTCTGTTTCAAAAATGCTAATTCCTGTTTCATAGTGTGATGACTATACTTCACGCATGATCCCACTTGGCACCTCCTCCATGCGTTCACCCAACCGCATGTACCGATTCCACAGGCGCGCCTCCCACATGAACGGGCCAAGGATCCAATATCTTCCGTGATCGGTAAGCTGGTCGCCCGTTCGACTCTGAACGTAAACATAATGTTGGAGACCATCCTCGGTAACGTATCTTATCGTGACCTCAAAACCCGCATGCGCGATGCGCAGTTCGGGGTAATCTCGATTTCGATAAACATCGTGATAGTGTCCAATAACCCAACCATCATGTGTCGCCTCATACAGGCGACGCACAATCCTTCGCAGTTGCTTTCTTTGAAGGTACAGAGCCATGTCGTGTCAGTCATTCCATGAACGAGTCACTTCGTCAATCGTGCGTGTTCGACCACTCCGCGTTGTGCTAAGATGGCCTCATGGAACCCAAAGAACAAATCCGCAATGCTATTGATGTGGTTGATTTGGTTGGCGAGTATTTACAGCTCAAAAAGGCTGGGCAAGGGTCTTTCAAGGCACTGTGTCCGTTTCATGGCGAAAAAACGCCATCGTTTTATGTTCATCGATCCAAGCAAATTTGGCACTGTTTTGGGTGCGATAAGGGCGGTGACATTTTTACGTTCATTATGGACATGGAGGGCGTGGAGTTTCCCGAGGCGTTGCGTATGTTGGCAAAAAAAGCGGGAGTAGAGTTGCCGCAGTACGAGCGGCGCGATGCCAGCCGAACCGATCACCTGAAGGCCATCAACGCGTTTGCACAAAAGGTGTACGAGCGCTATTTGCAAACGGCGCAGGGCAAAGGAGCGCGCGCATACTTGGAGGGACGCGGCATTACCGAAGAACTGCAGATGCGGTTTGGTTTGGGGTATGCGCCAGATGCGTGGACGGCTCTCATTGACGCGGCAAGGCAAAAGGGCATATCGGAAGCCGATTGGCAGGCGGCCGGATTGGCGCTCCCGTCCAAGCGCGGTAATCGCATTGATCGTTTTCGTCATCGCCTCATGATTCCTTTGCGCGACCATCACGGCGATACGGTTGGATTCACCGGACGCGTTCTGCGCAAGGACGATACGCCTAAGTACATGAACTCGCCGCAGACGGACATCTACGACAAGAGCGCGCTCGTGTACGGTCTTGATATCGCAAAGGCGGCCATCAAATCAGCGGGGGAAGTGATTTTAGTTGAAGGAAATCTGGACGTCATCGCATCGCATAAGGCGGACGTCAAAAATGTGGTTGCAATTTCCGGCACGGCACTCACGGAACGTCATATTCAAATGCTGAAGCGTTACACAACACGATTTGTGTTTTGCTTTGATGCCGACGACGCCGGATTCAACGCCGCGATGCGCGGGATGCATCTGTCGCGAGGTTTGGGAATGGACGTGCGGGTTGTAGCGATTCCGTCTGGCGCTGGGAAAGATCCCGACGAGATCGTGCAAAAAGATCCTCAAGCGTGGCGCGCGCTCGTTGAAGCGCACGCGGATCAGATGACGTATCTTTTCAATCGTTTGGTAGCACCGATTGATCGAAAAGACGTGACGACAAAGAAGCGCGCTGGCGCCGTATTTTTGGAAGAGCTTGCCGCATCGAAAGATACTATCGAGCGCGAGCATTGGTTGAAGCGGCTGTCGGAAGCGCTCGATGTGCCGCTCCAGGAACTTCGCAAATCACTGGGTTCAGGTCCGGACAACGGACAACGGAAGGGCAATGCCATTCAGCAGACACCGCAAAAACATCAATCTCTCGAGGACATTTTTCTTGCTCACAGTATCAACGACACCAATGCGTTTGCTCTGGCGGCATCGCGTATTGCTCCGAGCAATCTTTCCGAGCCGCTTGCGCATGCACTTTACACGCTGGCGCTTTCTTTGTATCATGATGCCAACACGTCGAACGAATCATTTTTCGAGGCGGTTCGGCAGGAGGCGAGTAAGCACAGCCAAGAGCTTTCTGGCTATTTTGCGCGATGTGCTATTCTGCTCGACCTTGAGAACTCGCCACCGAATGCAAACGACGATACACGATTTTCGCAGATCCTCACTCGTTTAGAGGATCGTGTTCGTAATTCCAAGCGCCAAGACATTCTCTTCGCGCTTCGTGAGGCCGAACGCGTGGGAGATATGGCGCAGGTGGAAGCGTTGACGCGCCAATATCAGTCCATGTTGTAACGGTCTCGTGTCACTTCTCACACTATGCCGCACAAGAAATCTGCCATGAGCCGATCAAAGGCCGCGGCGGGACGTTCGAGAACGCGTAAACCATTGCGCGGAAAATCTGCCAGTCGATCGGTAAAACCTAAACCAAAAAGGACTGCACAACCTGCCGCACAAAAAGATCGCTATGTGCGTGAAAGCGCGCCGGACGCCAATCAAATTCTTCGTCTGCTCGATAAAGGTCAGCAACGCGGGTTTGTGACCGAAACGGAAGTCCTGCTTTTGTTCGCGCATCTTGAAGACTACATCGAGGACTACGAAGCGTTTTTGGATCGGCTCGACGTTGTGGGACTGCATTTGGTGGAAGTCAAGGAAGGGCTTTTGGGCCGCACGGCCGATCATCAATCGGCGATGGACAAAATTCGCGTTAACGTAGAGCGCAAAAGTCCGCTTACCATGGAGATTACGCAGGATTCGATTCAAATGTACTTGCGCGAGATTGGAAAAATCCCGTTGTTGACGGCCGAGGAAGAGGTGGCGCTTGCCAAACGCAAGGAGCGAAATGACAAAGAGGCCGAACGCCGTTTGATTGAGGCAAACTTGCGTTTGGTGGTTTCGATTGCAAAAAAGTTTGCGGGAAAAAGTTTGACCTTGCTCGATTTGATTCAAGAGGGGAACATCGGTTTATTCCGTGCGGTGAAAAAGTTTGAGTATCGCAAGGGCTACAAGTTTTCGACGTACGCCACGTGGTGGATTCGTCAGGCGATTACGCGCGCGCTTGCCGATCAATCGCGCACGATTCGCATTCCCGTGCACATGGTCGAGACCATCAATCGCTTTCAGCAAGTGAGCCGTCAGTTGTTGCAGGATTTGGGGCGCGATGCCCTGCCCGAGGAGTTGGCGGCCGAGATGGGACAGCCGTTGTATAAGGTGCGTCACATCATGAAGATCTCGCAGGAAGTGGTGTCGCTCGAAACGTCGGTTGGCGACGATGACGAGGATTCGACGCTGGAGGATTTTATTGAGGATACCAAGAGCGTATCGCCGCAAAAGGCGGCAGCGCGTCAGTTGCTCAAACAGTATGTCGAAGAGGCCATGAGCGGTTTGACGCCGCGCGAGCAGAAGATTTTGGAGATGCGATTTGGGCTTACGGACGGTGTGTCGCATACGCTGGAGGAGGTGGGAAAAGAGTTTGACGTCACGCGCGAGCGCATCCGCCAAATTGAAGCAAAAGCACTCGACAAGATTCAGCAAAATCACATTATTGAGAAATTGAGGGATTACTAATTGAGAAGTTGGAAGTCGGAGGTTGGAAGCTAAAAACAACCTTGTGCAAGTCTTGTCACAAGACAAAACTTGTGATACATTCTCGACGACATTTTAGCACTCCGGGGTGGCGCAGCGGTAGCGCAGTGGACTGTTAATCCATTGGTCGTGGGTTCGAATCCCACCCCCGGAGCCATGAGAAGGCGTGTGAGGTGACCCACATGCCTTGTCAAAAAGTCGTCATTGAAAAATGGCGATTTTTTGTTTAAGGCTTGAGTAAAAAGCGACTCTTGGTAGCCCGACCACAAAGCTGAAGCACCTGGGACGCAAAACCATTGGATTTTTCTCAAACGCCCAAAAGCAGAAATTTACCTTGTTTTTTCGGTTCGATCCCCAGACAAGGTTTCGAGACCCCGAGACTTCGGGAATTTATCAAAAGTTGCTATGATTCAGGCAATATGAGAGATAGCGCAAAACCCAACGTCATTCTCACTTCAAGCTTTAATACCGTCGCCCAAGCGCTTCGAGAAAAATCTTTGTTACCGAAAACGGCATCAGTTGTCTTTATCCCAACCGCCGGTGATCCATACCCCGAACGACCGTGGATTGATGCAGATCGAAAAGCTCTCGTTGAACTGGGCTACAGCGTCACGGACATTGATTTGAAGGGTTCGGCGGCAGACTCACTTGAAAAAGAGATATCCAGTCACGATATTATTTTCGTCGCTGGTGGTAATACAACCTACCTCACTCAAGAATCACATGTTTCCGGTTTTGCTGATTTGATTCCTGAACTTCTCAAACAAGGAAAACTTTATATCGGCTCAAGTGCAGGCTCAATCCTTGCTGGTCCGACAGTCGAGCCATTCATGACAGAGGATCTCGCGGAGTTACCAAAGGATTTCGTTTTAACGAAACCAACCTGCCTTCATCTCGTTGATTATGTCGTGTTACCGCACGACCAAGTCGAACAATTTTCAGCAGAGCACAACAAAATTATCAAGAGTCACAGCGATCGCTTTACATTCATTAGGCTAACCGATCAGGAGTATCGACTAGAAAATATCTAAACTTATGGAAAATATTGGACTCATTCAAAAAGCCGCATCCGTGATCGCCCCTCGGAAAGTTGGTGATCGACTCTTCGGAGATGTTGGTGCGGCACTCGTGACAGATAAAGGAAACGTCTATACGGGTGTCTGTATAGATACATCAGGAATTGGTTTTTGCGCTGAACAAAGTGCGATCGCTGCAATGATGACTGCCGGCGAAACGAAAGTTGAAAAGATTGTCGCGACATGGAAAGACGAAAACGGTGACACCTTCGTGATTTCTCCATGCGGGCATTGTCGGGAATTCATGCGCCAAACTCATGATGGTAAGATGGATATCGAAGTCGTTTTATCCAAGGAAAAGACCGCGAAACTTTCTGAGCTACTGCCTTATCGGGATTCTTGGGAGCGAGTATAGCTATTTATGAACGACGGAAAATTCGAGAAGGTAGCCGACAGTTATTCCAAGATGTTTTACTACTCTCCCTACTACACAATGCTAGCCGAGTTCCTTGAAAAGCATCTCGGTGACGCGACCAGTGTTCTTGAAATTGGAGCAGCAGATGGCATCGTCGCTATGGCATGGAATAGACTTCGCGAGTCATCAAGCAATTCCGCGCCGCTTACGTATTTTGCGGTGGAACCCGTAGAGCGCATGGTGAATATTGCCAAAGAACGGGCAAAGGAGATGACTATCAATTTTTTGCCGACTGTCGGCGATATTGAGCACGCGGTTGGACTTGCTGAAATAGAGAACGCTCATATCGATGGACTTGTAATCAGTCGAGTTCTTCATGAGGTATTTATCCAACACAACCTCGATCATGAACGACTTTTTGCAGATATTCGGCGAGTGCTTGAAGCAAAGCATCCAAAGGTAGTCGTGCTCGGAATCGTTAATCGATATATCGGATTGAATGCAGAAGAGACACGGCGATTTATTGAAGAGCAGACGAAGGAAATTGGTCACGGTCATGATCCCGCCAAGGAGTACGTTGATCAGAATTTGCTCGATGTTTTCATGCAGAGTCAGGGCTACAAAATTATCGATCGAGGTGGGGTCACCCAGCCGCTCAATGGTTTCGATCCATCGCCATGGGGAGAAACGATTACGGTTTATCGAGCCGAGTAGCGGAGATTATGAAAAACAATTACGACACGCTGGCTACTTCTTATAAGAAGACTGATACTAAGCCAGATAAGCAATATTCGATGCTACCAACTGTAGTCGAACTCGCAGATGATCTGTCTGGAAAGATTGTTCTTGATATTGGATGCGGTTCAGGCTTCTTTGCAAATGCTTTTGCGCTTTCTGCAAAGCGAGTAATCGGTATCGACAATTCTGCCGAGCAGATTCAGATGGCAAAATCGGGTCAGCCATTGAATGTGGACTATCGAGTAGCCGATGGCCTCAATTCGGAACTACCAAAAGCCGATTTGGTAAATGCGCCTTTTGTATTAGGGTATCTTGAAAGCGTTGAGGAACTGAAAGCCTTCTTTGCGAGCGTATACGATTGCCTGAGTGACGGCGGAAGATTTATCACTGTTATCGATACGCCGTCGGGAAGTGACTTGCGCAAATATGGTGCGCGTAAGATTCTGCACGGTAGTGGCGAGGGGGTGAAGTTAGAAATCGTACTTTACAACGGAGACGAGGAAGTCTGTACGCTTTGGGCGACATACCACGAACCTCAAACCATCACCCAATTGCTCGCAGATGTAGGTTTCAAGGAGGTAGCTTGGCATAAGCCTATTGTCTCGCAAGAAGGCCTTGAAGCTATGCCTGATGGTTTTTGGGACGGCTACGTCAATCATTGCGAGTTAGGTTACGTCACCGCGCTAAAGTAAGTGGATTGAGGCCTTGATTAACTTGCAGTTTCTCCATGCTGACTTTTACCTCGACGTACGATTTTGTAACAAAGGTAATTAACGGAGTTTCTTGTACATTCAAGAGGTGATAAGGTTTCAGTCATATGGCTCGCTGTGCATATTGTCTACAAGACGACACAAAGACCACATTCAATAATCGTGAGCATGTAGTACCCCAATCTCTCGGGGTCTTCACGCCAAAGACGCTGCTTATTGAAAGTGACCTGGTTTGTGATCAATGTAATACCCGTTTCAGTGGTCTAGAGACATTATTTATTGAAGACACATGGGAAGGAATGATCTCAAAAGATGTGATTCAGGATCGCCCACGTGGGTTAGAACAACGAGGAAAGCTTTTCTCACACACTACCGACTTTCCCTCCAATCAAGGGGTTTTTGATAAATATCATCACTACCTCGAGATGAACGAAGGAAAGTTGATTTCAAAATTTGTTCCCCAAATCTCGCTCGTGGATAAGGTTTCTGGAAAAAAGATTGTTCACCCCTTTTCAGAAATAGCCAAAGCATCTGGATCAAAGAAGAAAAAGCTGCGCGCACGTTACAAGGATCGCAAGTTTGAAGTTGGTATTTATGCTCTACACGATGAGCAGATCGATGAAGCGATTAAAATTCTTCAGGATCTGCAAATCGACTACAATGAAATAAAACGAGAGCAAGCCAAGGAGATACCCGCATCAGTAAATGCTGAAATTCAAGGGACGATAAATCCTCCGATCACGAGAGTAATTGTTAAGGTTGCATTCAACTACTTGATACATGCCGCAAATGAACAAGGCAGTACATCCGAGCTGTTTGGTGACGAGTTTAGTTTACTGAGGGCGTTTATCATGGGAGAGGACAAATTTGTCACTGATGGACTGTCCCCCGTTCATTAGACAACTTTGTGTCCTAACCAGCATTATATGCATGT
>MGDX01000008.1 GCA_001791035.1 Candidatus Uhrbacteria bacterium RIFCSPHIGHO2_02_FULL_53_13 | reverse complement strand
CGATCCGGCGTACAGCGACGGCGACGGTGATGACCAATCGCAGGCACAAGGTGACTGCGACGATGCTAATCCGCTCCGTTTCTACGGGAATCCGGAAGTGTGCGATGGCATCGACAACGACTGTAACGGTGTCGTTGGTGTGGATGAGGTTAACGGCGACGGAGACGGCGCCATGGTGTGTGATGGCGACTGCGACGATACGGATGCGAGCATCCATCCCGGCGCGGACGAAGTCTGCGACGGTGTCGACTCCGACTGTTCGGGCGGGCTTGCCCTCTCGGAACAGGACATCGACGCGGATGGTCAATCGCCGTGCGAGGGCGACTGCAACGAAGGTAACCCGTTGGTTTTCGACGGAGCGCCCGAGTTGTGCGACGACCTCGACAACAACTGCGACGGCGAATTGCCGATCACAGAACTCGATGGCGACGGCGACGGGTTCCGCCCGTGTGCGGCAAATCCGGATTGCGACGATGACAACAACACCGTCCGTCCGGGTGCCCTCGAGTCGTGCAACGGCCTTGACGACGACTGCGATGGCAGCGTCGACGAAGGCACGTCGTTCTGCTTCGATGCAGATGGCGATGGCTCGTTTACGCCAACCGACTGCAACGACGCCGATTCGACCCGTTTCCCCGGTGCCCTCGAGGTGCCGTACGACGGGATCGACCAGGACTGCAATGGGGCAGACTTGGTGGATCAGGATGGCGACGGATTTGCAGGCGGCTTGGCCGGCTCGGACTGCGCGGACCTCGATCCGATGCGGTTCCCGGGCATGATCGAAGTCTGCAACGGTCTGGACGACAACTGCGACGGCGTTCTGCTTCCTTCGGAGGTGGACGGCGATGGCGACGGTCTCGTTCAGTGCCTGAATGGCGACAACTGTCCGCTTCAGCCCAACCCAAGTCAGGTTGACCTGGACGGCGACGGGCAGGGCGACGCGTGTGACGCGGACGCCGACGGCGACTTTGTCATGTCGCCCTTCGATTGCAACGATGACGCGGTGACGGTGGCCCCGGGCCTCCCCGAGCTGTGCGACAACATCGACAACAACTGCAATGGCAGTGTCGACGAGAGTCTCGTTGCCTGTGTGGACGGCGACGGCGACGGTGCGTTCGCGGATGCGGACTGCGACGACACCGATCCGACTCGTTACCCCGGCGCCATTGAGGTGCCGTACGACGGGATCGATCAGAACTGCTTCGGTGGCGATCTGGTCGATGTGGATGGAGACGGTTTTGCGGGCGGTGGCGGCCCGGATTGCAATGACACCGACGCCACGATCGCGCCGCTCTCGCCGGAGCTGTGCGATATCATCGATCAGGATTGCGATGGCTCCCTTGCCGAGAGCTTCGCCAACTTGGACGGTGACACGCTCCCCAACTGCGCCGATCCCGACAAGGATGGGGACGGCGAGAACAGCAATGGGGACGGTGGCAACGACTGCAACGATCTCGACTCCGCGCACTTCCCGGGCAACCCCGAGGTGTGCGATGGGATCGACAATGACTGCAGTGGTTCGCTGCCCTTGGTGGAGGTCGACTACGACGGCGATGGCGCGCTCGCGTGTGCCGACGACTGCGACGACCTGGATCCCGCCAACTTCGGTGGGAACCTCGAGGTTTGTGACGACGATCTCGACAACAACTGCAATGGGCTCGAGGATGAGCTCGTTGCGTGTCAGGATGCCGACGGCGACGGCTTCTTGGCGCAGGTCGACTGTGACGACAGCGACTCGGCGATCAACCAGAACGCCTCCGAGATTCCCATGAACGGGATCGACGAGGATTGTTCTGGCGCCGACTTTGTGGATGCCGACGGCGACGGCGCGGATCTCAATGATCCCGTTGCGCCGGATTGCGATGATGGCGACGACTCCGTGTACATCGGAGCGCCCGAGTTGTGCGACGGCCTCGACAACAACTGCAACTTCGTTCTGCCCTCCATGGAAGAGGACGGCGACGGGGACGGTCTGTCGAGCTGTGAGGGCGACTGCGACGACAACAACAACCTCCTGAACGCGCTTGACGCGGACGGAGATGGGGTGTCGTCGTGTGCGGGTGACTGCAACGACGCAGAGGACGGGATGTCCCCGGACAACCCCGAGTCTTGCGACGGCGCCGACAACGACTGCGACGGCAGTGTTGACGAGGGGACGCTTGAGGCGTTTTGGTACGACGGCGATGGCGACGGCAATGGGCCCGAAAGCCCGATTCCGCACGTCATGGCCTGTCTGCCGCCCCTCGGGTTCGTGTCCACGAACACGGACTGCGATGACCTCGACGCGGCCGTGTACAGCGGTGCGCCCGAGCTGTGTGACGGCCTCGACAACGACTGCGACGAGACGGTTCCCAATGGGGAGCTCGACGCGGACGGTGACGGGGAGATGGCGTGCGAAGGCGACTGCGATGACGCGGATGCGACCTTCAACACACAGGCCCTGGAGCTGTGCGACGGAGAGGACAACGACTGCGACGGCAGCGTTCCTTCTGCGGAGGCAGATTTGAACGCCGATGGGTGGCCCGACTGCGGCGCTTTCGACAGCGACGCGGACGGGTACGCGGCAGACGTTGACTGCAACGATTCAAACGCGGCCATCAATCCGGGCGCCGTCGAAGTCTGCGATTATGTGGACAACGACTGCTCGGGGGTTGTGGACGATTGGTTGCAGGTCAAGTACTACTGGGACGCAGACGATGATGGCTTCGGCGATCCGTCCGTTGGGTTCTACTTCTGTCCTGGTGGTCAGCCGCCGTCACTCGTGGAGAGCGCCGGCGACTGTGACGACACCGACGACCAGTCGTACCCGGGCGCACCAGAGTTGTGCGACGGGCTTGACAACGACTGCGCCGGCGGGCCGAGCACAAACGAGCTCGACCTTGACGGCGACGGCGTTCTGCCGTGCGAGGGCGACAACTGCCCGAGCGACGCCAATCCAAGTCAGGATGATTTGGACGGTGACGGGCAGGGCGACGCGTGCGACGCGGACGCCGACGGTGACTTCATGCTGCCACCGTTCGATTGCGACGACATGGACGCCTCCATTTCACCGGTAGCGGTCGAAGTCTGCGACGGGTTGACCGACGAAGACTGCGACGAGCTGGTGGACGAGGACTGTCCGGTTGGCGCAGAGCCCACCTTGTGCTGGTGGGAGCTCGACGAGGCCGTGTCGTACACGAGTCTCACGGAGTACGTCCTGTGGAACGCGGCGACCCCAGACGAGCACTCGTCCTTCCCGGGCGGTGACTTTGACGGGGCCTTCGTGGACGCAGGACAAAGCGTGTGTGCAACGCTCACGGACCTCACGGCTCCGGGGGTGCACACCCTGCTCTTGAACGTCGAGCTTGTGGACGCGTCCGGGATGGACTGGGCGTGCACGGGCGGGAGTAACCCGCTCAACTGGAGGCTCGGTGGGTCCGACCCGCTGTTCTCCGCCGACGGGACGCCGTTGACGGTTGACGCTTCCAATGCGGTGCCCAATGAGGCGGGCACCGGATGCGATCTCGAGTTTGAGATCGTAATCTCTCCCTGATGGGGATCCCCTCTGCGATTGGCGCGCCTGCGTCACTTCGCGGAGGGGAATTGATTTTTAATCCAAATGTGATTCACACTTGGATTAAAAATCATTGCGAACGTAGTGAAGCAATCTTGTCTGCTATACTTATCCTATCCTATGCCATTTCTGCCGCACGATCCGCTTTCCTCCAATCAACACCAGCGATGGCTGTTTGCGATTGTCGCGGCAGGAGTTTTGTTGTTGCTTGCGGCTATTCTCACGTCGCCCTGGTTTCTCGTTGCCGCCGCCGCCGCAATGCTCGCCGTGTACCTGACATGGAAAGAACCCATGTGGACAGTACTCTTTCTGCTTGTTTGGTGGCCGCTGGAGCCGTTCATCCTCAAATTTATCCACGACGACGTGTATGTTTTTGCGCGTTACGCGTCCGAATTGCTGATTTATGTATTGGTGGCGGTGGTGATTGTCGGACTCATCACGGGTCGATTCAAACGGCGGTTTTCTGCCATCGATGTTCCGTTTGTGCTTTTTCTCTTGATGATCGGCGTGTCCGTTGTGCTCAATACGATTCCGGTTGTGGACGCGGTGCTCGGTCTGCGGCAAATCATTCGATTCGTCTTACTCTTTTTCGTCGTGTTCTATCGCTACCCACGTCGGTTTTGGGTGAAGTATGTGATGATGGCGTTGTGCGCGATGCTTTTACTGCAATCACTCGTTGGCATAGCGCAAGCGCTGTCTGGCGGAGAGTTGGACGCGTTTTTGCTTCCGTCAGAGCGTCGAACATTCGGCGACATTCAACTCACCGAGGGCACGGTTCAGTTTTGGGATCCTGGCCAGCGCGTGTTTGGCACGTTTGGCCGCTACGATCGCATGGGCACGTTTTTAGCGTTCGTGCTTCTTTTGGTGATGGCGTTTGTGTATGAATCGGATAAACAACCGGAGTGGAAGTGGCTTGGGTGGTTGGCGGCATTGGGATTGCCGACGCTCTTGCTCACGTATAGCCGCTCGGCGTGGTTCGGTTTGATTTTGGGTGCGCTTGCCGTTGGATGGGTGCGCAAAGACAAGCGCGTGTTGTATGGCGCTGTTGTTGCAGGCGTGGTGTTCGCGAGCATTCTTGGATTTAGCGGTATTCAAAAGACTCTCTCGGATGTACCACGGCAAACGGTCGTAGAACGATTTTTTGAGGCGTTTTCGTACGAACGATTTCGCGGGGAGTACTACGGACTTGGGCGCGTGTTTTGGATTCTTCATACGCCCCGGACAGTGGTTTTGCATGGCGCAGTGCCGTTTTTATTTGGCTGGGGACCGGCGCAGTATGGCGGAGGCGCCGTGGCGGCGCTCGGGAACACGCGTGTGTACGATGCGGTAGGCTTGCCGTTTGGTGTGTACGGCACGGAAGGGTATATCGACAACAACTGGATGAGTTTGTGGGGCGAAACGGGAACGCTTGGGTTGTTGCTGTACGCGTGGATGTATCTGGCGTTGTTGGCGCTTGGCGTGCGCGTGGCGCGACACGGGAAATCATCGCTGACGCGCGCGGTGGGTGCGGGATACGTGGGCGTGGCGGTGGCGGTGGCGGTGAATGCGTCGCTGGCAACGTTTTTGGAAATCCGCACGCTCGCGCCGTATCTATGGGTGTGGGCGGCGCTGATGCTCACGCTTGGAAGTCGCGAAAAAGTGCTCATCACGCGTACTCGAACGTAAGATTTCAAAACCCTCATAACAAAAAGCCCGCCCAGGGCGGGCAAGCTCACTAGTTTCTTATTATGATGCGTGTACGTGTTTTGTCAAGTGGATAACCCAAAAGAACATTGTTCACAACCGCTTTAGATGTTGTTCAACACTCACTCATGAAAATCCTCATCATAAACAAGTATTGGTATCGCCGCGGAGGAGCCGACCGATACGCTATTTGGCTCGCCGATGCGCTCGTGCGTAGAGGGCATGAGGTTCGAGTGTTTTCGGTGGAGCACTCAAAAAACATTCCGGATCATCATCCGGTTTGTATTTCCAACGTGCAAACGGAACAGCTTCATTTGTTGGATGCTCCGCGAACCATCGGCCGCATGGTGTGGTCACTAGAGGCACAACGTGCGCTTCGGGAACTGCTTCGCGCATGGCGACCGGACATCGCACACGTGCACAACATCTATACGCAGATGTCGCCGTCGGTATTACCCGTGCTCCATGAGGCAAAGATTCCAGTGGTAGCGCATGTGCACGACTATGGCATGCTTTCGGCAAACTACTCGCTGTTTGATGCGCATGGAATTGATCGCGTCGGATCATTTTGGAGCGTTGTTCGTCGGCGCGGCGTGAAGGATTCGTATGTGGCTAGCGCCATAGCCGCATCCGCGTTTGCGTTTCATAAGACGCTCGGTGTGTATGAAAAAAACATTGATCGGCTGATATTTACGGCGCGCTTCGTGCAGGACTTGTTCAAATTCAAAGGATGGCACGGAGACCGCGGGACCGTTATTCCTTACGTCGTAGATTTAAAGGGGGAGGATAAAAAACCGCAAGAGGACAACGGAAAGATGGTGTTTGCAGGGCGGTTACACAAAACGAAAGGGGTAGAGATATTGATTGAAGCGGCGCGCAAAACAGGAATTTCGGTTGAGATTATCGGCGATGGACCTGATAGGCAGAAATTGCAACGTCAGGCGGGCGCCATGACAAACGTATCCTTTTTGGGCGCGCTCGATAACGAGGCGACGCTCTGTCACATGCGCGAGGCGCGCGCGGTGGTTGTGCCGTCTGTGTGGTGGGAGCCGTTTGGGATGGTGGCGATTGAGCCGCAAGGGCTCGGAACGCCGGTCATAGCAAGCCGAACAGGCGGACTTGCGGAATTGGTCGTACACGGTCAAACGGGATTTTTGGTGCCGCCAAGTGACGTTAGTGAGCTTGCTTTAGCGATGCGCCGATTGCACGATGATCCAAAGGAAGCGTGGCGCATGGGCCTACTTGGAAAGCGCAGATTTGAAACGCAATTTTCTATAGACGAGCACATGCGAAAGCTGATGGTTGTCTATGCAGGAGCTGTAGATAACGGTGCCTGGCCCCGTTACACAGGTGGTTTATCTCACGACGCCTTTATCTTCGCTGATTCGCGTGGTGATGTTTGATCCACGGAACGACACGGATTTTTCAACCCACGTATCAAACCCATTCAATGCCACATTGGTCAACAGTAGTGGCACAGTGCCGCGCTCTGCGTCAATAGGTGTCAACGCGATGGCAACGCTCGCGGCAACAGTGCGGCTATTCTCCACGGTCGGTGCAAGCGTTCCAAGCGGCCATGTCAGACGGCGCGTGCCCGGCTCAAACACAATCGAATTGCCGAGCGTGATGCTTTGTTGATCAATCCACTCTACGCCTGCAGGGAGAGTCGCTGTTACCACAGTGTCGCGTAACTCGTTTTGTGTGCCAGAAACATTCAAAAAGAGCCAATAAATTGTCGTATCACCAATGCGCGGCGGGAGTGGACCTCGGCCAAGCTGATCACCGGCGGACGAAAAGTAACGCGCAAACGATTCCACTGAAGCGCTCGTTTGAAGTTTAAATGAGGTGACGTTTCCAAGCACGCGTACCGTGTCGCCTGTTTCGTCGAGCGTGAACGCCAACTCGGGACGCACCTCTACCATTGGATTTATGCCAAGCGCGCGCGACGGAATAAGCATGGCTTCGCGCGATGAAGCAAACACGGGCGTCTCAAGATGCCATTCTGGTGCATTGGCGGCTCCGTCCACCGTGAGCGTTACATCACTTATGGACACGTCGCTCTGATCTTCCCACGACACCACGACAGGAATACGCCCTGTACTCGCGACGTCGCCAACTTCAAGCAAAACACGCAACGGCGAGGCGATCGTCTGCACCGTTTCAAACAACGGTTCTTGCACAAAACGCTCGCCGCCAAACACGAACGACGGCTCAAATTCAAAGCGGGCATCGGATCCTGTTTCAAGTGAAAGGACGCCTTCGTATGCAATGGCAAACGACTCGCCCGAGTCAAGCTTGGGCACGATCCATGTGTTGTCGGCGCGGCGGTCGGTCGATATGGATGTCAAACGGAATCCGTCCGGGTACACAGGATGAACGGCTGCCTCTGGGAACGTCACTGGTCCATCGTTGAACAGACGTATTTCGCCGCTCAAGCGCTGTCCGGACACAAGCTTGTTTGGCAGATTGGTTTCAACGCGCAGAGCTGACCGCGTCGGAGAAAACGCATACGATTGAGTGCGGCTTCCCGTGCGGTCATCGTCGAAAACGTAGCTTAATGTTGAGCCGAACGTCTGTGTCCCGCCGACGTTACCGAACATGACGCCGCGGATTTTCACCAAACCGTTTGCTCCCGGGGCGAGCGTGCCAATTTTGAGCGTGTTTGTCGCCTGTTCAAATGACGGATCGTCTACGCCTTGCAGGACAAAGTAATCGGGATAGGCAAGAGCGAGCGTGACGTTTTCGAGCGTTTCTTTGCTGTTATTTGTGTACGAAATGGAAAGGGTAGAGGCGCCGCCGCTCACCACTTCGCGCGGAGCAACCACGGCAGAAAATTCTACATGGCGTCCTGGATCGGCGCGGAACAACCAAATCAGACCTCCAATGACGACGGCCGACACGAGAAAAATAAGAACGGCATCGAGCAAGCGGTGCTTCCAGCCGCGCTTTTGCAAGCGTCGTTCCACACGCAGCGAAATCGGCCGTGCGATAGAGCGCGCGACATGGACGCCGCTTCGAATGGCAACGCCGCGCTTGGATTGTTTGTCGACGGGGGAAGCCATAAGAGCCATTAATTTCCTGATAGTGTAAACACGTCGGTCGTGAGAGCCATGAGCTCGGCGATTCCGTCGCCGTTCAAATCCTCGGCCGCAACGCTTACGCCATTGCGTTGACGCGACGTAAATGCCTCAAACTCGGACACGAGCACAGCGCCGCTCTGCGAAAAAACGCGGACGGTCGCTGTACCGCCTTTCCCGGGCCCGGTAATAATATCAGCAACGCCGTCGCCGGTCACATCGCCTGCCGCCACATTTACTCCGCCGCGAAACGCCTTATCGAACGCGAAAAATCCGGGATGAATGAGCACGCCGTCGCGATTAAAGATGCGCACGTGCGGTCCTCCGCCAACGCCGGCGCCTGCCACAATTTCCAAAAATCCGTCGCCGGTCACATCACCCACCGCCACATTCACTCCGCCGCGAAACGCCTTATCGAACGCGAAAAATCCCGGATGAATGAGCACGCCCTCATGGTTGAAGATGCGAACATGCGCGCCGCCGCCGTCTTTGGTGCCGGTGACAATCTCCATCGTACCGTCTCGGTTCAAATCCCCGACGGCCAAATTGATGCCGCTTTTGTACGCCTCGCTATACGGATAAAACAAATGCTGTAACTGACCGGAATCACTGTGGATGCGCACTTGTGAGCGGTTCGCCGTGACAATTTCGTCGAAGCCGTCGTGATTGAGATCGGCGCGCACAACCGTGTCACCGCCAAGCGTGGCGCCTGTATAGGCAAAAAATCCGGAACGGTTGCGATGCCCGTTGAGGGTGTACAGGCGCACAAATGATCCGTTGGCAAATGCCGAATGGAGCAGGTCCTCCATCGGCCGCAACAGCACCACGCCATCCTGCGGATTGAGCGTCACTACATCCGAAATGCGTCCGTCGTTGACGGAGCGATCCTGCGTGCCGTTGACGCGTTCAAAGTCTTCGAGAAGCTCGATGGTTTGTGGTTCTGATGTTGCATTCACGACAACGCGGCCTTCCTGGAATTCTCGCGACCACACGCTCGGATAAATCTCCGATGTGAGCAAACTCGCGCGCTCGCGCAATTCGTCTTTTGGGACGTCAACCGCGCGTCCTAAAAACGCCTCGTATTCATCGAATATCCATAGTTGACCGTGTGAGAGCTCGCCGAAATCATAGCCAAAAAACGCATCGCCGAGCATGGCGCTCGTGAGACCAAAGCGAAAGTTGGCGTAGCTGATTTGACCGCTGTTGAGCGTATTGCTGTTGACAACAAACACATCCGGGTTCTTGTTTTCTCGCGCATTGCGCAACAACAAGCGCATGGAGTCTTGCCATCGTCCTTGGCCTTCCCATGGGGTTGGGAATGTTTCAAACATCCGTCCATTGACAAACGGCTGATACGACGACTCCGAGCTTCCGTTGGTAATGAGAATAGCGTCATCGCCAAGACGCTCGCGCAATGATCGGAACAGCGCCGCATTTCCCTCGTTCCATGAACGATCAGCCAAGCGCGAATCGTCTTGAAATCCATTTTGATCCACATCGGTTGTACCCACCCACGAAATGGATGACGAAACTTCGTCGAGAAAAATGCCGTCCCAATATCCGCTGGCGTACACTTCGTTGGTCACATAGTCTATGTACACATCGCGATACACGGAGTTTGCCACGTTGTACGCGCGCGTTTCTGGCCAAATGCTGACTTGCTCGCCGTATCTATTATGCAGTTCCATTTGAGGCGTGAGGCGATTTTTGAGCTTGAGGTGGAGCGCATCGTTCCAGTAGCGATCGTTGTAGCTTACGGTCGGGACGTAAGCGAGAATGATGATATCCGGATTGCGCAAACGCAACTCTTGCGCAACGGTTGGATTGAAGTTTTGCGCTTCGGCAGGGAGGACAATCAAATCAAACCGCGAAAGAGAGGGCCAGTCGCTATCTTTGAGATCGGGTCCGGCAACAAGAAATTGGTTCGCCGAGCGCACAAAATTATCTACGCGAAATGCTTGAACGCCAAACGGAAACAAGGCGCCAGAAAGAAGCGCGATGGTACACGAGGTGATGAGAAGGTGTTTTGCGATTGGTGAGGACATGCGATTTGTTGAGTTGTGCGAGTGACTTGGGGTTATCCACTTGACAAAGCACGCACACGCATCATAATAAGGAACTATAGTCATCACACTATGAAACAGGACTCCATCATTCTTGAAACAGGCGAATTCCTAGCTCTTCGGAAGAAAAAATCCTCAATG
>MGDX01000007.1 GCA_001791035.1 Candidatus Uhrbacteria bacterium RIFCSPHIGHO2_02_FULL_53_13 | reverse complement strand
CCCCTTTCACCTTCCCGAGCCCTCGCTCGGGAAGTGTTTAATTTGTGGAAGTTGGAGATTGGCAAAGGGGCTCGTTGCTTGTAGCAAGTAGCTAGTGGCTTCTTGCGAGGCCGTACTGTCCGAAGCTACTCGCAACTAGCCACTCGCAACGAGCCTCCTGCTACCGCTTGACTTTACCTCTCTCACCAAGTATGCTTCCTTTCACTAAACATAACCGAACCGGACGCTCTCTGAAACGGAATTGTTTTGCCAATATCTTTGACCTCTATCGAACATGCACAACGCATTTTCGCTCGAATCTTGGCAAAAAACACGCACTACACGCTAGTGCCGCTTTTGTTTCCGGGAGCGCCGCCACAACGTATGACCATCATTTCGATCTTGCAGATCGCTATTGGCATGCTTACGGGCGCCGTAGTTGGTATTGGTATCTGGGCCTCTGTCATGAGGCATCGCGCCGAGCGAGCAGAAAACCAAGCCGCCAAACTCATTGCCGACGCCAAACGTAAGCAACAGGACATCCTGCTCCAAGCCAAGGAGAAGGCCATCAAGGAGCTCGATCAAGCTGAAATAGACGCCAAGGAGCGTCGCAATGAAATCAAGCAGATGCAGCAGCGCTTGGAACAGCGCGAAAATGCGTTTGACAAGAAACTGCTCTCGCTTGAAGAAAAGTCGAGCGACATCGAAAAAGAAAAGGAACGCCTGCGCGGCATCAAAGCGCGTTTGGAGGAACTGCAGAAGGAGGGATCCGCAAAGCTCGAGCAAATTTCCGGACTCACACAAGAGGAGGCCGTCAACAAACTGCTAGAGGACATTCAAAAAGATCACGAGGAAACGCTCGTCAACCGTCTGCGCAAACTGGACGGCGAAGTGGATGAGGCGCTCGATCGTAAAGCTAAAAAAATGCTCGCGCTCGTGGTGGAGCGTTATGCTTCAAGCGTCGCCGTGGAGAACACCACTACCAACGTGAAGCTCCCCAACGACGAGATGAAGGGGCGCATCATCGGCAAAGAAGGGCGCAACATCAAGGCCATTGAACTTTTGACAGGCACCGAAATTATTGTGGACGAGACGCCGGAGATGATTATGGTGTCATCGTTCTCACCCATTCGCCGCCAAGTCGCCAAGCGCGCGATTGACATGCTCGTCAAAGACGGCCGTATTCAACCGGCGCGCATTGAGGAGGCTGTGCAACAGGCGAAAAAGGAGCTCGCCGTTGAGATGAAAAAGGCCGGCGAGGACGCCCTGAACGAACTAGGAATTCCCATCTCATCCATCGATCCCAAACTCGTGCAAATTTTGGGACGCCTCAAATTTCGCACGAGCTACGGCCAAAATCAGCTCCAGCACGCGATTGAGGTTGCGCACATTTCCGGCATGCTCGCCGAGGAGTTGAGCGCCGATGTTGGCATCTGCAAAAAGGGCGGTCTATTTCACGACATCGGAAAGGCGGTGGACCACGACATGCAAGGATCACACCCTGAAATCGGTTACAACATCATGAAAAAGTTTGGCTTCCCCGAAGAGATTGCGTACCAGTCCATTGGGCACCACGTGGATAAGCCAAAGACGCTCGAGGCGGTGATTGTGAAAGCGGCAGACGCCATTTCCGGCGCACGCCCGGGCGCGCGCAAGAACTCGCTCGAGCAGTACGTTCAACGCTTGGAGGAACTCGAGGCGACCGCGCAAGAGTTTGCCGGCGTTGAAAAGGCGTATGCCATTCAAGCCGGGCGCGAAGTGCGCGTGTTCGTGACGCCACAAGAGATTGACGACTTTGGTGCCTATTCGCTCGCCAAATCCATCGCTAAGAAAATTGAGGGAACGCTCAACTATCCTGGCGAAGTCAAGGTGACCGTGATTCGCGAGACACGCGTGAGCGAGTACGCCAGATGAGAGGTTGGAGGTTGGATCGCTCTACACCTTTGGCGTTTCGCTTACATACACACAGCCCTCGGTTATTCCGAGGGTTGTTGTTTTTGGACGTTACCTAAATGGACGATGGACTGTCGCCCGGCAGAGCTGTCGGCGGCGACATAGACGACACCGGCTCCACGGACGCCGAAGCGCTTGAACCGCCGGCGCGATGCGACGCTTTGAGCGCGTCCTTGAGCGCCTTGCCCGCCTTAAACTTTGGCACCAAAACTTCGGGCACGCGAATACGCTCGGAAGGTCGGCGCGGGTTCACGCCCATTCGCGCACTGCGCACGCGCGATGAGAACGTGCCAAATCCGGCAATCGTTACTTCCTCTTGTCGTGCGAGAGCATCAGTCACGGCCCATTGCAACGCGTCAACGATATCCTCCCCCTGCTTTTTGTGAAGCCCTAAGTGATCGGCAATCACTGCGGCTAAATCGGCTTTGTTCATAAGTGAAGTATCAAGTATGGGCACATACTCAATCGAGTCTGCGCTTACACGATACATGATTCACAATACGCTCGCAATATTGGCCAAATCCTCGTCATGACCGCGCCTATTGACAGAAGCGCCTATCGTGATAGCGTAGCCGCCAGGAGAACCCTGTGACTTCAAAGGTAAGGACCCAACAGCTTCCTTTGGATGTTTTGGAGCAGTGGCATAGCATCGCGCATCACGCGACGCCCGATCAGATTGCCATCGCGTTCCGTGGACGGCGCAATGTGAAACAGCGTCATTTGTTGCGGCACAACTACCGCGTGAACTTGACGAGCCTCGAAGGGCCAAGCTCGGCAACCATGCGCGCCGGCGTTCAAGCGGCGCGCCTTCCTCTGTCGGAGGAAGTGAGCGCAAAGATTCTTGCACTGACTAAGACGCGCGCAGGATTGCGCACCATCGGCGCAATCACGATCGCGATGGACGTCTTGTTCCGCATCCTTGAGGAAACAACAGACGTACTCCCGTCGGAGATGACGTGGGAGCGAGTTGGACCACAGTTAATGGCGGCTCTCATGGAAGTCTGCGGCACAAAGATTGCAGAGATCGACCGCGACCATGAGTCGCGAGATGGTCTGCGGACCATGATGCGCCTGGCGCTCGTTGAGGCGAGACGGTTTGTGCAAGTGAGCGACTACCGCCGCGTCCTCCACAGTGAGATCTTCCAAGCGATGTTGCACCCGGCCGGTATCTTCGTCGAGATGGAGAACGCGTCGCGTTCGGGCATTCAGCTCTTCGCATCTGCCGGCTCACCGCCCGCGGACGAAGGACCGTTCGGCTCCGACGAGCTGTATCCTCGTGTCCCAATCGCACAGGCGGATGACGTGGACGCAGATGCCAAGACGCGTCCAATGGGGTACCCAGCATTGGAGGAACCCCCTCAAGAACTGTTTACATTGGTTGAGGACGACTGAACATCTTCTCTCGCGAGCCCTCACAGGCTCGCGAAACTGTTTTACGGTATACTGTGCATACTATGCGCTTTCTTTCCGGGATTCGTCCCACAAATTTACTGCATATCGGCAACTACTTTGGCGCCATGCGTCAGTTTGTTGAGTTCCAAAAAGAACACGACGGGTTTGTGATGATCGCGGATTTGCACGCGCTCGATACCGAAACCGACGCGACACGCTTGCATCAAAACATCTTAACGCTCACGGCAACCTATTTGGCCGTCGGTTTGGACGCGCAAAAGAACATCTTGTTCTTGCAATCGTCCGTACCTGAACACACCGAGCTTGCGCACATCTTCTCGGCGCTCGTGCGCATGAGCGAACTTGAACGCATGACGCAGTATAAGGATAAGGCCAAAGCGCGCAACGAGAATGTCCCCGTTGCACTATTCACCTATCCTCTCCTCATGGCCGCCGATATCTTGATGTACGAGCCGGACATCGTGCCGGTTGGCGACGATCAAACACAGCATGTAGAGATGACACGCGACATTGCCGAGCGATTCAATCGGCACTACGGCGAAACGTTCCGTGTGCCAAAACTCCATTTGACCAAAGTCGGCGCGCGCGTGATGGGTTTGGACGACCCAACAAAAAAAATGAGCAAGAGCGCGGCATCTGCGAAAAATTACATTGCGCTCACAGACGACAACAATACCATTCGCAAAAAAATCATGTCCGCCGTCACCGACAGCAATGGCATCGTGGCGTACGCGGACGATCAGCCGGGCATTCGCAATTTGATTGACATGATGCACTTAGCCACGGGCACGACCGTGGAGAAGATTGCAGCATCGTACGACGGAAAGGGTTACGGCGATTTGAAGCGCGATGTTGCTGAGGCGGTGGTTGCGTTTGTGGAGCCCCTGCGAACAGGAATTGTAGATCGGTTGAAAGACAAGACGACATTAGCCGAAACAATCAAAGAGGGCTCAAACCGAGCGCGCGCCCTAGCCACAAAAAAAATGGAAAGCGTGCGCAAAGCCGTTGGAATTTTTGCTTGAAACCGTTGACAATCGCAAATTCTTTTGGTATCCTCTCCTCGCACAATCCTTGCCGCCTCGGCGAGTAGGAGCGCCGGACCGCGGCCGTATCTCTCCAGAGAGAGACACGGAGGAAAGTCCGAACACCACAAAAATGGATGTTGCTAACGGCAACCGGGTATAACACTCGAGCACATGGAATTCCATGCTCGAATGGAAGCCTAGGGAAAGTGCCACAGAGACTATACTATCCGCTCTCGAGCGGAGAAATGTGAAAAGTGACGAGATGTCTTCAAGGCTACTCGTCTCGCGCCCTGGTGACAGGTGCGTGTGGTAAACCCATCCTGGTGCAAACGCAAATTTGGTAGCGCGCATGCGACGTCCGCAAAGACGTTGCTCAGGCAACGAGCGATCGTTGTCGCAGATAGATCGCGGTCACGCGAACGCTTGCGCTCGCGAACAGAATTCGGCTTATAGGCGCCGTGCTCACAACCCCCGCAAGGGGGTTTTGTGATTGACAACACAGTCATGTTTTGATACAACGTCTGCGAGATTCCAATGAACTGGCGACGCATCCTAAACGCCATAGGAATTTTGTTGATTGTTGGGCATGTCATGATGCTGGTCACTCAGTGGCCGACCACATCGCTCACTCGACACTTTGTCCTTCTCGGTTTTGCCGGACTCATCGGATTTGATCGTCTGTCAGACCCCCAGAGGTCGTATGCACTGCGAAGGGATTACTGGGAGGACGCCACCATGCTTCTCCTTCTGGGAGTAGCGATAGCTCTCTCCGTTTGGCTCGAGCTCTGGCGCCCGTTGAGCCTTGCCGTCGGCATGGCTTGCATCGTCATCGGTTCGATTCCCAGATTTCAACCCGCAGCGTCCAAGTTAGGACGAGCGACACATGTTTGATGATTGGGGAACTTGGGTTTACGTCATCTTCATCGTGAGCTGCGCCATGGCGATAAGTATCGCTTACAATGACGACTGACTCCTGACTGTTTGCCGCTCCTCCTCCGGAGCGGTAATCTGTTTTAAGAATGGGGGGTCAGACCGTGAAATGTCGGTTTATAATAATTCCGTAGAACAAAAACTGACATTTCACGGTCTGACCCCAGTACCTGCTATACTTACCGCATGAAAAAGCTCGAGCTGTTTTTTACGGCGCTCAAAGTTCCCGTTGATGCGACCATGATCGTGCTGGCCGGTCTTGCGGCGTACGCCATCCGCGTCAGCCCATTCGTCACAAAGCGCCTGCCGGTACGTTTCGCCATCACGGCCGAGGACATTCTGCGAGTCACCATCGTCGTCGCCATTCTTTGGATTCTCGTGTTTGCACTGAACCGACTTTACACCGTGCGCCGTATGTCCGTGCGCGAAGAGCTCGGCCGCGTCATTTACGCCGTCTCCACCGGCATGATGCTCGTGTTCACCGTGATCTTCTTCAGCCGCGAGCTGTTTGACTCGCGCTTCATTGTCCTCGCCGCTTGGGTGTTGGCGATGCTATTCGTTGGCGGCGCACGCGTCATCTTGAAATGGAAACAGCGCTGGCTCGTTTCACGCGGCTTTGGCCAACATCGTGTCATCATCCTCGGACCACAGGACACGAATCAAGCACTCGTGAACGAGTTTGAACGCCATCCGGGACTCGGCTTCCATATCGTCGGCGTGCGCCCGCACTTTGGAGAGGAAACGAAAAGCTGGATTTTGCGCAAACACACACTATCGGGTATTGACGAAATCATCTTGTCGGATCCAAATGCCCGCCGCGAAGAAGCCCTACGCATCGCGTCGTTTTGCGAGGAGCATCACATCACGTTCATGTACACCGCCGACTTGTTGGAAGCGGTGACATCGCGCTTGCAGGCGCACACGTTCGCCGGCATTCCCGTGTTCGAGGTCAAGCGGACGCCCCTCGACGGTTGGGGACGTATCTACAAACGCACATTCGACATCGTACTGTCGCTCCTTCTGATCATCATGACTTCGCCAATTCAGATTGTCGTTGCTCTTCTGTTGTTACTCGAACGCCAAGGCGGCATGTTTTTTTTCAAACTCCCGAACGGCAAGCCCGTTATGCGTGTGGGCGAAAATGGCAAACCGTTTCATTTTGTGAAATTCCGTTCGATGGTAAAGAACGCCCACACTCTCCGCTTCGACAAGGACTTTATCGAGGTACACGGCAATGAACGTGAAGGTTCGCCATTGTTTAAGCTCGAAAACGATCCACGTGTAACGCGTTTCGGACGCCTTATTCGTCGCACAAGCATCGACGAATTCCCGCAGTTCTATCTCGTCCTTATTGGTAAGATGAGCCTTATCGGTCCGCGTCCGCACTTGCCAGAGGAAGTCGCACAATATAAACCCGAGTGGCGCAAAGTGCTCACCGTCAAGCCGGGCATGACCGGCATGGCACAAATTTCCGGCCGCGCCGACTTGGCGTTTGACGAAGAGGTGCGCCTCGACACGTACTACATCGAACATTGGAGCCCGCTCATGGATCTGATTGTTTTATTGCGCACGCCGTTTGTTGTGCTCACATCCAAGGGCGCAAAGTAAATGTCTCTATGATGATATGGGCGCGAAAATCTATCGTACTGTCCGCAATGGCTCTGATGGGAATGATGGGTGTCTCGACCGCGGCGCATGCCAACACACAGCCACTTCCAGATCATGTGTATTCCATCATCCTCGATTCGAACGATTACGATGAGAATGACAGACTCATTCAAGATCAAGTTATTGAGAAGTTTCGCGGCACACATCCAGATCAATATGACTTTATTGTTTTCTACGGAACAACAGCAACACAACGTTCGGGAGACTTTGGTGCGTTTTTTCCCATAGTGAAATCAGCGGAAAATATTGGGCACGAATTTTTCGGACCGCACCCGTCACTCTCGACAGATGCGCGCTTGCACGGAGCTGTTTTTTTGCACGGGCTTGACAAACACACTGACACACAGCTAGTTGGACTAAGTCTCCACGAAATTTCCCATGACTGGCTCGCATACATAAGCCATATTTCAGATAAGCCTTTTGTTGATTTCCACGGTGGTAATGATGGTGTTCACTGGAGCCAGTATGTGGACACGAGCACCATGCACGATGGGGTACGCTTCTTGAGTCCGAACGGTGGCGCCGCGTGGGATGAGCTTTCTGAAGGATCATTTCTTCGTGTCCTTCAAGGGATCTTCGGTGAAACGACTCCTCTAAAATTTCATCCGATCGAGCTCTATTTGATGGGTTTTCTTACGCCGGAAAGTACGATTCCATTCTCGATCCTTATTCCCGATGCAGAACAATCCAGCGAAGTTGTCACAGGACGACGGGAGTTTGTCACCGTTTACGATATCATCAACACATACGGCCTCCGCACCCCAAGCGCGAATGATGCCCAAACTGCATTCTCCATCGCATTTGTACTGCTCGAGCAGGAAGGTCATCCATCCTCGGCGGAGTTCATGCGTCGCGTGATTAATCTTTCACAATACGTTCCGGCACAATGGTATCGCGCAACGGATGGACTGTCGTCCATCAACGGCATTACAGCGGACCTCGCCACCCCTCCAAATAGAACACTCATTAAACTGGAAAATGATGGGAATCCCCTCACGACGCACGACACGGCCGTCTATCTCGTGGAGAATGGGAAACGCCGACCGTTTTTGAATGAACGTCTGTATTTCCTGCGATACTCCACATTTGAGAATATTCAAGAAATTGGTCCGGAACGTATGGCAACGCTTCCAGTTGGTGCGCCTGTCTTGCCCCCACCTAACACATGGGTGAAGATTCAGTCCGTTCCAAAAGTATACGTTGTCCAAGGAGACGGAGTGACAATTCGATGGATTCCCACGGAAGAGACCGCACAGGAATTACGCGGTGAAGATTGGAATCGCAACATTGAAACCATTGACGTTGTGTTATACGGACAGTTCACCATTGGCACATCTATCGATGAGTTTCAAAATGGCTGAATTTCAAGTACCATCTTACCCATGAGCCGTGAACAACCCAACATAGCCCTGGTACATGATCACTTGATCCAGGACGGAGGAGCCGAGCGCGTCCTCCGTGTTTTGTCTTCGATGTATCCGGATGCGCCTATTTTTACGCTTTTGCACGACCCCAAACAGTTTAGCGACTTGGCCAACCGTGAAATTAAGACATCGTTTTTACAGCGCATCCCCGGAAGTCTTCGCCATTACCAGTGGCTTTTGCCGCTCATGCCAACGGCGACCGAGCACTACGACCTGCGCGATTTTGATATCGTGATTTCCTCGACGAGTGCTTTCTCCAAAGGCGTCATTGTGCATCCAAAAGCGCATCACATTTGCTATTGCCACACGCCAACACGTTACCTGTGGACCGACACACAGGAATATGTGCGCGAGCTCAAGGCGCCCGGCATTGTCAAGCGCATCCTCCCCCACTATCTCTCCTATTTGCGTCAGTGGGATCGCCTCGCCGCCGAACGCGTGGATACGTTCATCGCCAACTCGCAAACGGTGAAAGATCGTATTCGCAAGTACTATCAAAAGGATGCACACATTTTGTATCCACCAGTTGACACCGAGCAGTTTCACGTTTCAAATGAACCGAAAACATACTTTGTGGCCGGCGGACGCATCGTGGCGTACAAGCGCTTTGATCTGGTTGTTGAGGCGGCAAACCGTTTGCGCGTGCCGATGCGCATCTTTGGGACAGGACCATTTTTGGATCATCTCAAGGAGCGCGCCAAGGACAACGTAGTGTTTCTCGGACGTGTATCTGACACGGAGAAAGCGCAACTATACGCAAACAGCATCGCCTATATTCATCCGCAAGAGGAAGACTTTGGCATTACGGCGGTGGAGGCCATGGCGTGCGGCCGACCGGTGATTGCGTTTGGAAAAGGCGGCGCCTTGGAGTCGGTGCATCACGGCGTGACGGGCATACATTTTACAGAGCAGTCGTGGGAAAGTTTGGCCGATGCGATGCTACGATTGAGCGATCGTTCGTTCGATCCGCTCGTCATCCGAGAGCACGCACAACAATTTTCGCGAAAACGATTTGAGATAGGAATGCGAGAGCTTGTGCAATCCCATGTATGACCATCGCCATTGATGTCCGCAGTTTGTGCGACGCGCATCCAAGCGGTGTCGGACATGCCCTCTATGAAATTTTGCGCGCATGGCCAACCACAGACGACACGATGGTATTGTTTTCGTGCGGGCGCAAGCCACCGCGACTGCCACGCTCCATAACAGAGCGGCCAAACGTGCGCAGTATACACCGCACAATTCCAAACAAAATCGTCAACGCGTTGATTGCGTTGCGTCTTGTTTCTTTGGAACAACTGCTTGGCTCGCGTGTTGATGCCGTGTGGTTCCCCAACACAGGCTTCCTTCCTCGCACGCGAGCGCGCACGATTATTACGGCTCACGATCTGGCATTTCATCTGATGAAAAGCACCTACACGTGGAAGGATCATGCGCGATATGCCATAACACGCACGATCGCATCACTGCGCCGCGCCAATGCGGTGATTGCCATTTCTGAATCGACGGCGCGCGACGTTTTGCAGTTGCATCCGAACGGACGCGTTCACACGGTGCTCCACGGAGTTGATCACGAACAATTTCATCAGAACCCCTTGCCCAGCGACGCCACTTGGCTGCAACGCTACGGCATCAAAAAGCCATACCTCCTTTTTGTCGCAACAATAGAACCGCGCAAAAATGTTCCCAGTTTGATTGAAGCGTTTGACACGGTTGCAAAAACCCATCGATCATTACAACTCGTCATCTCCGGCGGACGCGGTTGGAAACGAACATCTTTTGAACGCGCGCTTAAATCGACCGAGCACCGCGATCGCATTCTCACGATTGGATATGTTGAAGATTCGGCGCGACCGGCTCTGATGCGCCACGCACTAGCGCTATGCCTCCCCTCACGTTATGAAGGGTTTGGTATGCAAGTGTTAGAAGCGATGGCGTGCGGTGCGCCTGTCATATGCTCGAGCAACAGCAGTTTGCCGGAGGTCGGCGGCGACGCTCCTCTCTACGTCCGCGCCATGAACGTACGCGAACTCGAGCGCGCCCTTGAACACATTTTGTCGTCAAATACCCTGCGCTACCATTGCCGCGAGCGCGGCCTTGCTCAATCTCAATCCTTCAATTGGAACCATACCGCAAATGTCGTTCTCAAAGTCATTACAAAAACCGCGGCTTCATAGCCGTGGTTTTGCCTCTCTGATCATTCAGGTAGGCCAAAACGCTTTTTTGTCTCGGCGATGGAGCGTCGCGCCCCATCCATCACTGTTTTCAGATTCCGAATCAACATTCGATCCGGATACGCGTCTTCTAGCCAATCTACAGCATCCGCAAAGTGCATGGATGCCACGATTGCACGATCCCCATCGCTCAAAGGGATTTTTTCAGTTTCTTCGTGCCCATCGAGTAAGGCCTCA
>MGDX01000006.1:1786-39015 GCA_001791035.1 Candidatus Uhrbacteria bacterium RIFCSPHIGHO2_02_FULL_53_13 | reverse complement strand
CCGTAAAATCGGGGAGATCCGGTCCAACGGTGTTGTTCGTGATATCGGACGATCCGGTTGCCGTGTAGAGCTGAATCGGGCCGCTTTTTGCCGCCGTTGGCACGTGCACCACCACCTGCGAATTGCCCCACCCTTCGGCGCATGCCAACGCGGCTACGGTATCGTCCGTTGGATCTCCATCCACTCCAAGAAATGTAATGCCTCCCGTAGCCGTGCCAAAATCCGTTCCTTGAATCGTGACATATGTGCCCGGAGCGCCGTTCATCGGCGAAAACGCCTGAATGACCGGCAAGGCCACGCACACATCTTCCACACAAAAACCGCTTGAACAATCCGCGTGTTCAACGCACGCCGCCCCCGTACATGCGCCGCACGAACCTCCGCAGTCAATACCTGTTTCGTCACCGTCCTGAACATTGTTAAAGCAATAAGCTGGAATAACGGACACGATCACATCGTCGGCAGAGGCGCTGTATCCGGCAATGTCCGTGCCAAGCGCGTCAATCGTGTGCGTCGTCCCGACTTCAAGACCCGTCGTTCCCCACACCAAACGCGCGGCAAACGTAGTCTCATTCCCCACCGGTGCGTCGGTGCCAATGGCTGTGCCGTCCACAGTCGCCTCAACAAGACCAACGCCCGCGTCGTCCACGACCGTGACTTCCACGTCCACAAAACCGTCCACGCTTACGTCCGAACCGCTAAGCGGAGTCGTGATGACCACGTTTGGCGGCAATACATCCACCAAATCACCCGTCGAAAACGATCTCGTCACCGGACACCCGGTGAATCCGCAACTCAAGAGCACATCATTGGTTCCCTGAAGTCCTCCGTAGAGTTCCACCGTAAAGTTCGATTGGGCGTCAAAGCAACTCTGCGATGTGTTGGGCGCGGGGCATGGCGCCGTTGGACGCACGCGAATCACTCGCCCTGTCACCGACGCACGGATGTCCACTTCCAAATCGGTATCGGTGTTGCGCACGCGAATGTTGTCCTCAACGCTTGACGCGTCCACATTCGAGCTCATGGCGATTTGGACGACGACGTTGCGGATTGGTACAAAGCCCGTCGGCGTCACGGAGCGCAAATCAAACCCGCTTCCTCCGCTCGCGCAATGAGGTCCAAAACAGTCCCCCGGACCGCCGACACTCGACGTAAGAGATCCTCCAGGCCCAATCCCCGTCGCTTCCAGTAACTGATTGATGATAAAGGTCGTGATGGCGTACGACGACAAAATGATGATGATCCCAACGGCCGCGTTGACCATAATCGCCTGCGCTTTTTTAACCGTGTCTATGTTGCCGCCGGACGTCATCCATCGAACGCCTGCATAGAGAAAGAATCCGAGCGCCACAATGCCAAGAAACCCAAGCACGATGCGGATCATGCGCGCAATGATGATGCGGATGTCCGCCGAGCCAAGACCCGTTTCTTCAAGACCGCCAAGACCCGTATCCAACTGGGCAAACGCGGAATCGGCAAACATGAACACCCCAACGAGCACGAACGCCCAGGCAAGGGTGAACACAATTTTTGTACATCGTTTTGTCATGTTTTAGAGCGGGTACGCGCACTGCGCCAGTGAAGACTGCTCGTTGCAACAGTTCGGACCAATACAGCTTTGACTGCGCGAGGGGGTAAAGCAGTTTTGATAGACACTGCGCAATCCAGAATCGAGCTCTGCTCCGTACAAAATATCTTCAGAAAAAGCTCCATGCTGTATGGTCACCTCGTGCACTGGCGGATTGCCGTCTATGAGCGTCGTCGAATTGGTAAACCACAGCGACTCTGAAGGCGAGCGCAGAATCACGTTGTCCGCATTGACCGTCGAAACTTGCAGAGCGCTGTCAAATCCAATACGCACGGTTTGATCGAACGGGATTTCGGACGCTGGCACATTGCCGTCCAAAGGCGGCGTGAGCGCGGTGACGCGCGGCTCGGTCAACACAATGTCGTTGTTCGTTTGAAACTGCCACGAATAGTTGTCTGTCTCATCGGGCACCTCGTTATCATTGCCGTCGAGCCGATTGCCGGCCATGTCAACGAGCCCGCTGTATGGAAATACGGCTTCAAACGAGTCTGAATCTACGCGTCCGGCCGCTTTAGCCGTAACGTTCACCGTAACATTTTCGGGCAAACAGGTGATCGTTTCGCCGCACGAGTTCACTCCACAGGCCGTTTCTGCTACAAACTCGGATGTGCGATACGCGTTTCCAAGCAACCAATTTCCAGCCGGTGAACCGCTTCCCACGGGCACCGTCTGCAAAGTGATGTTGGTAAATGGCGTCGGCGCGTGCCCCACCGCCGAAATAGGATTGATCGTTTCTGAATAATTTATTTGTACAAGGATGTTGCGCGCATTCGTGGTGCTCGCCTGCGGAATGACGCTCTCCACAGTTGGCGGCATCAAATCCAACTCGGTAGAAACCTGAAATGTCCATGTATATGCGCCCGATCGGAAAATGGATTCGGAACTGCCCGCAAGCTCAATGTCGTTTGTCAGCTCCACCGTGTACCACACCGGCATTTCTTCACTGCCAAGATAGACATTGGGGTTGAACACAAAAGTTTTGTTGTCGGGCGTTACACCCACATCCACTTGTTCACCGGAAAGCTCAATTTCTTCGGTCGTGTTGCCGTCGCCATCCAAATCATCCACATCCACAAAGAAGATGCGCATGGCATCCGTGTTGAGCGCCGACGTGAGCTCGGGATTCGCCGAATCGTACGCAGGCATGATGGTCGTAGGATTCATCTCGCGGCGGAACGTCACGGCGATATTCGTGTTGCGCGGAAGATCCGTTTGATTGCGCGCCGGATAGTGCGTGTCAATGATGCCCGTGCCAAGCGCCGAGCTAAACGGCGTCAGAATTTCCGCGGCCGATCGCGATGTACCCGAGCCGCCGGCACCCGTGGCATCGAGCAACCGACTCAAAATGAACTGCGTAATGGCAAGTGAGGACAGAATGATTACGAGCCCCACAGCCGCGTTGATCATGATGCCTTGGGCTTTTTTGATTTTCGTCGGATCGCCGCCGGAAGTCATCCAAATGAATCCGGCATAGATCATGAGTCCCACGGCGATGACGCCGAGAAACCCAAGCGCGATGCGAATGACGCGCGCAATCACAATGCGAATGTCCGTGGTGCCAAGTCCGACTTCCGCGTTGACCGTCGCAAGGTTTGTAGCAAGCTCACTCTGCGCATGCACGCTCACGCTCGAAACAAAAAATACTCCAAAAAACGCGACGACAAACAGAGCGGCCGCGGCGATGGAGAATATCCTTTGCCTTCGAACGTTTGGCATGTGTGTATTTGTGTTTATTCTACCCTCTCACGACCGAATCCGTAAGCACAACGCTGGGGATAGTTCTTCGTGCAAATATCACGCGTTGTGTGATGGCGTATTGAACAATTTTTTTTTGCCGTAGAATGCAACAACCACCATCAAGATGACCAAGCCCCAAGGGATCAACAAGCTGATTGGAAAATCTGTCTCCCTCCCAAAATCAGAAACTTTCAAGATGATGAAAGAGACTGATAGAGCAGCAATGAATCCAAAAGTGAGCAATACGAGGGTTAATCTTTTCAACCATCGGCGATCAAAGGTATCGTTCAGAAACAAGAGCCACACGCCAATCAAGCCCAGTAAACCAAATATTGAGAGCACAGAAAGAAGATTGAACCCCCAGGGAAAGGTCGCCTCATATCCAAGCATAACGGTCAAATAAGCGTATGCTCCGGTCACAGGTACCAATAGAAGTACTGTGATAATTTTTTGAGGCTTCATAAGACCTTTTTCAAAATAGATTTACAGCCGAAAAACGACATCATTGAGCGAAAGGCCTTTGAGGAATCCGAAGAATACTGGAAGTATGGTGAGGATTCCGAAAAGGTTCTTGGAGCCAAAGATGGAGTTTTGCAGGCAATAGAGCTATTTTGAAAAGGGTCTATAATGGGGATATCTGCAAAAATCAAGTGCGCTGCCGGTGTGAGTCATACGAAGTGTCGCCCCACCTTATTTCTCCCCTTTCAAAAACGCTTCCACTTCGGCTCGCACGTCGTCGCCATTGGCCGCCGCGCCCACCGCTTTCATCACCGCGCCCATAAGCTTGCCCATATCCGCCATCGTCTGCGCTCCAATATCTGCCGCCAAACTCACCACATGCTTGCGAATCTCATCGCGCTCCAAAGGAGTCGGAAGATATTCGGCAATCAAATCAAGTTCCTTTTCTGTTTTCAAAATCAAATCGTTTCGCTCTGCGCGCATAAAATCCCCTAACGCGTCTTTAAGTTGCTTCGCGTTCATTTTGAGCACATCAATGACTTCGCTCTCCTTGAGCTCTCGCTGAAGTTCAATTTGCTTGTTCTTGAGCGCCGCCTGGAGCCCGCGAATCATCTCTACTATGTCTTTTTTTCCCTCCTTCATGGAGGCAATAAGGCGCGCTTTGAGTTGTTCTTGGATAGTCATAGGAAAAGTGAGTGATGAATGGTGAGTCGTGCAGAGTATAACGCTCAACATGCCAAAATCAAAACGGGAGCCGAAGCTCCCATTCTGATTATCGGCGGCGCTTGCGCCTCTGGCGAAAGTCCTCTTCGGTCGCTTTGCCGCTCTTGATCATCCATTCGATTTTGGAGGCGACACGAATACCGCGCACTTTCGTCTTTCGCTTGGCGTTGCGATTCGGAACCGGCTCGCGCACTTTGCGCTTGCGCACTTCCAGGTCCACTCCGCTTTGCGAAATGCGACGCTTAAAGCGACGGAATAGTCCATCGAAGCTCTCGCCTTGTTTTCGTTTGACTTCAATCATGTTTTTTCATCTGATTTCAACGTGGCACGATGATAGCACGCCCAAAACAACGCGTCAATCGTTGCCCAGAATGCTCGATGCTAGCCACCGTATTCCCAATTCTCGATTCTTACTTCCCCATCAAGTCCGTCCCATACATGATACTTGATACATCATACCTCTATTTCAGTTCCTTCTTGAGATACTCCACCACCTTATCGTCCGCGATGGATTCCTGGGCGCCCGATTCCATGTCGCGCACAATCATGGTGCCGTCCATCACTTCCTTTTGCCCCAAAATCACGGTAAAGCGCGCTCCACTGCGGTTGGCGGTTTCCAGTTGTGCTTTCAAACTCGCCTTCCCGAACGATTCCACCGCCGTGAGTCCGGCGGCGCGAATCTCCTCGAAACGCCGCAAAGCAATCCGACGCGCCTCTGCGCCAATCTGTGCAAAGAAAATCTGCGGCGCGGGCAATGCCGGCGGCTCCACTTCTTGGCGCTTCATCTCCAAAACGGCGCGTTCAATACCGACAGCAAACCCTACGGCCGGTGTTTCCTCACGCCCGCCCATGAGCTCCACCAATCCGTCGTAGCGCCCACCAGCTCCAAGCGATGATTGCGATCCCAGTTCGGCGCCATCACCGCGATCGGGCACGATTTCAAACACCGTGCGCGTGTAGTAATCGAGCCCGCGCACCAAATGCGGATTGAGCTCATAAGGAAGCGACAGCTCGTCCAAGTACTCAATGAGTTGCATGAAGTGCTCTTTGGATGCTTCATCAAGCCAATCCACAATTTGCGGAGCCTCCTTCATCACTGCGCGGCACCCTTCCTCTTTACAGTCCAACAGACGCAGAGGACTCTTCGAAAGCCGGCGCTGACAATCCTCACACAAATTCTTGCGATGCTTTCGCGCGAACGCCACCAGCTCCACCTTATACGTCTGTCGCGTCTCCGGTGTACCAATAGAATTGATCTCCACCTTGACCTTCATTCCCAAATCCTCAAAAAGCTTCACGGCAATCAAAATGAGCTGCGCGTCCGTCACAGCATCCGCGCCGCCAATCACTTCAAGCCCGTACTGATAAAACTGGCGTAGTCGCCCTGATTGCGGACGACCGTAACGATACATCGGTCCCAGATACCACAGCTTTACCGGCTGGGGTAAATTGAGCATGCCGTGATTGATGTACGCGCGCACCACGCTTGCCGTGGCCTCCGGACGCAAAGCCACCAATTGCCCTCCTTTATCCTCAAACACATACATTTCCTTCTCCACAATGTCCGTCATTTTGCCGACTGTTCGCTCAAAGAGCTTTACGTCTTCCAGAATCGGCGTGTCAATGTGACCAAACGAGTAGGCCTCGGAAATCTCTTGCGCCTTGCGACGAAAGTATTCAAAGTACGGCTGTTCGTCCGGAAGAATATCCTTCATTCCGCGAACGGATTCAATGGTCTTTACTTTGCGTACGGATGTATCTTCCTCCGCTTTTGGTTTGGTTGCCATAAATGATGTTCACAAATTGTATTCAGGGGGATGGAAGGCGCCGAATCGCTGGAGTGGCCAGCCGCGAACCCACACCTTTCCGACAAGGAACTCCTCTTTTACCGGACCGAAGTTGCGTGAGTCAAGGCTCGCCCCCCGATTGTCCCCGAGCAGAAAGTACTCGTCCAGATTGAGAACAACATGGGTGTCGAGCCCCGTATGGCCCGCCGGACCCAAATAGGATTCGTCGAGCACCGCGCCATCTGGATGTTTCGCGTTGGAGACGACGATCTTCCCGTTGCGCACATCCACCGTGTCGCCCGGAACGCCCACCACGCGCTTGATAAAAAACTCGCTCGGATCAAGGGGGTAGCGGAACACGACCACGTCTCCGCGAATCGGCTCATGAAATCGGTACGAAATCTCGTCCACAAGCAGATACTCGCGATCGGTAAACGTCGGTTCCATGGAAGCGCCGCGCACCACAAATGGTTGAACAACAAAGTAGCGCACCGGAATAATGATCGCGGCGGCGATCACCACGATCTGAACGATCTCGATCGTAAAAATAAGAAGTGCGGTAATGGACGATCCGACCCAGCGCTCAAGAAACGACCGCAGAACGGACGAAGATGGAGGAGTGTGAGGCATGGAAAATAAAAGAATCGCTAATGAAAACCATACTATCACGATTTTCTGCAACGCTCAAGCGTTGCGCAAGCACTCCGTTTGCCATACAATGCAAGCCATGAACGACGATCCGCGCATCAATCTCTTGGACGATCACTTCGATCTCCATCCGGATCCTTCGGTGACCCCTTGGAAATTAGGGTCGTACTTTTTTGTGACGGTTTTTGTGGGCGCCCTTGTGGGCATTGGGTTCTCGTTTGCCATCACGCGCGCTGATTGGTTGAACGTGAGTCAAGAGACACCGCGTGGATTTTTGCGATCGATTGCGTCGTTTGTGACCAGCGGCGACCGACCGCTCGTCGGCGAAACGGAAGGCCGCATCAACGTGGTGGTGCTCGGCATTGGAGGCGAAGGCCACGACGGCCCCGAGCTCACGGACACGATCATGTTCGGTACATTCGATCCGGCGGCACACCGTGTGGGACTCCTGTCCATTCCGCGCGATTTGACGATTCCGATAGGCGACCAGGGCTGGCGCAAAATCAACCACGCCAACGCATTCGGCGAGTTGGAGAACCCGGGAAACGGCGCCGCATATGCGGCAAACGTGATTGGCGACATGCTCGAACAAGAGGTGCACTATTACGTCAAGGTTGATTTTCACGGTTTTGAAGACTTTATTGACGCGCTCGGCGGAGTAGACGTGTACGTGGAACGCGCATTCGTGGATTCGCTCTACCCCACCGACGACTACCTCACACGCACGATCCGCTTTGAGGAAGGATGGCAACGCATGGACGGCGACACGGCACTGATGTTTGCACGATCGCGCCACGGCACCAACGGAGAAGGGTCCGACTTTGCGCGCGCCAAGCGTCAACAAAAAATCATCCTGGCCGTAAAGGAGCGTCTCTTTTCATCTCAAACCGTTTTAAACCCCGCGCGTATTGGCGAGCTTATCAAGGCGGTGTCGGACAACGTAGACACCGATCTCTCCACATGGGAGATGATGCGCTTGGCCCGATACGCAAGCGAAGTGAAGCAGGATCAGATTCAACATGTCGTGCTCGACACAAGTCCGGACGGGCTTCTTTACGAAACAACCATGAACGGAGCATACGTGATTTTGCCGAAAAATGATGACTGGCAGAGCATTCGATCGCTTGCCGCCAACTTGGCAAAACCTGAAGAAACAGCGGCGTCCGCGTTTGCGTTTATTCCATCCGAGCACTCAAACGCGAATGTGCGCATCGCCATCGAGAACGGCACATCCATCAATGGGTTCGCGTTTCGCACGTCACTGCTCTTGGAAAGCCAAGGGTTTTCCGTCACAAACATCGCGAATGCGGAAACACGGGACTTTTCGCACACCATCATTTACGACTTTTCGGGCGGTGCGTATCCCAGAGAGCTGAAAGAGCTACAGGAATACCTCAAAGCCGATGTGGCAACGACGGTCACAGGTTGGCTGTTTACCGACAATATCGCCCCACGCACGATAACGCTCGACGACGAAGGACTCATGGACGGCCGCGCACAACGCGAGGAGGATTTTCTCATTATTCTTGGACAAAGTTCCTCTTATCTGGTAAGGCAATGAGATGAAAGCCATCACCTCCAACCTTCCCGTCGTTGCGCTCCTTGGTCGAACCAACGTTGGCAAGTCCACCCTGTTCAACCGCCTGACGGAAACGCACCGCGCCGTTGTGTCGCCTAAGGCCGGCACCACGCGCGATCGCAAAGAAGCTCCCGTTTTGTGGCGGGGAGCGCAGTTTTTGTTAGTGGACACGGGCGGACTTGACCATCCGGGTCACGACGCGTTCGAACAAGAAGTGACGCATCAAGTAGAAATAGCCATGGAAAAAGCGGATGTTATTCTGCTCGTCGTTGATCTGGAGGTCGGCGTCCTTGAGCAGGATTTACAGGTGGCGCGCAAACTCAAGGGCTTGAACAAACCCGTCATCCTTGTGGGAAACAAGGCTGATCGCCAAGCCGCCGCGGCGCTTGACGCCGATTGGTACAACCTACCGTTTGGCCTGCCGCACCCTGTGAGCGCCATCCGCGGAAATGGTCTTGGGGACGTGCTGGACGAAGTGTTTGATGCGCTCGCCATACTTGGCCGTCCGCCGATTGACTTTGAAGAAGCTCGAACGATTCCGCGCATCGCGCTTGTGGGCATCCCCAACGTCGGCAAGTCGTCCATCATCAATGAAATTCTGGGAGAGCCTCGGTTCATCACTTCGCCCATTGCCCATACCACGCGCGAACCGAACGACACGCTCGTGGAGTTCGACGGGCGCGAGTATCTGCTCATTGATACGGCCGGCATTCGACGAAAATCGCGCGTGCAAGCCGGCATCGAGCACGCTGGCGTGCAACAATCGCTCGAGCGTTTGCGGCAAGCCGACATCGTCGTGCTGGTTCTGGACGCCGGCAAAGATATTGACGCGCAGGAAATGCGCTTGGGTCGCCTGATTCAAGAGGCCGGCGTTGGATGCGTGATCGCTCTCAATAAATGGGATCTCGTGCAAGACAAAGGGCCGTCCACCGTGCACGAGGTCGAGCGCGACATCCGCCGCGCCCTTCCGCACTTGCGCTTTGCTCCCCTCTTGACTGTTTCCGCCACAGAACGTATGCGTATCCACAAGCTCTTCGATCTATTTGATACAATCATGCAAGAGCGCGTCCATCGTGTCTCGCCGGAAGAGCTGGAGCAATTCCTCCGTAAAACCGTCGCCCGTCACAAACCATCGCGCGGAAAAGGCGTGGCGCATCCAACCGTGCTCGACTTTCGCCAGCTCGGCGTGCGCCCTCCGACGTTTGGTCTTTTGGTGAAAGGCCGTCGCGCCGATGTTCTTCATCCTTCCTATGTCCGCTTTTTGGAAAACCGTCTTCGGGAAGCGTTCGGATTCACCGGAACTCCCATCAACATTCGCGCCATCGCCGAAAAGCCGTCGTGAGACCGTGCTCGTGGTTGGCTTGGGCAATCCCAGCGCAAAGTACGAGCACACGCGACACAACGCAGGATTTTTGGCGCTCGATGCGTTTGCGTCAGATTGGAAAACGCAAAAGAAGGCACAGGCGCTCGTGACGCGTACCGCTAGCGCGGTTTTTGCCAAACCGCAAACATTCATGAATCGATCGGGCGAAGCCGTGCGCGCGCTATGCGACTGGTTCCATGTGCCATCGGAGCGCTGCATCGTCGTACATGATGACGCCGATCTTCCGTTTGGCGATGTGCGCGTCAAGCACGGTGGAGGCACCGCCGGTCACAACGGACTCAAATCCATCACCGCTCATCTTGGGAGTGAGGACTTTTGGCGCGTGCGCATCGGCATCGGCCGCCCGCAAAACCCGAGCGCGCCGCTTGATCGCTACGTGCTTGAACCGTGGAGCGCAGAGCAAGAGGCCGCGCTTCCCGATGTCGTGAAACGTGCCGCCACAGAAATCAACCGTCTGCTCAACACCCTATGACGCATGCACCATCTCTCCGCTCAAGCATTTTACAAAACGATCCGGCCTACCCTGCGCTGCTCAAAGAAATCCACGATCCACCACAGCGTGTTTTTGTACGCGGCGTTCTTCCGCCACACGACGCGCTGTGTGTGAGCGTCGTCGGTTCGCGGCGCATGAGTCCGTATGGCGCGCGCGTCGTGCGCTTGCTTGTGCCGCCGCTTGCGCGCGCGGGCGCCGTGATTGTGTCGGGCCTCGCGTTTGGCGTTGACTCGGCCGCGCACAAGGCGGCTCTTGAATCGGACGGACGCACCGTCGCCGTGCTCCCCGGAGGACTTGACGACGCTTCCATCGTACCTCGACATCACCTTGGACTTGCACATCAACTTGAAAGCACGGGCAACACACTCCTGTCCGAATATCCCGACGGTACCGCCACGCATCCCGGCTCGTTCCCAAAACGCAATCGCCTCATCGCGGGCTTGAGCCGCGCGACCGTTATCATAGAAGCGACAGGCAAGTCCGGCACCATGCTCACCGCGCGTTTGGCGATGGAAGAAAACCGCCTCGTCTTTGCCGTGCCCGGTCCAATTGACTCCGCGCTCTCGGAGGGTCCGCATCGGCTCATCAAAGACGGCGCCATCCCCATCAATTCCATTGAGGACATTTTGACCGCGCTCGATTTGACACAACTCACGCTGAACCTGCCTGCCAATACTCCGCAATCATCCGCCATTGCCGCGGCACTGCAAAATGGCCCCTTGCCTATAGATGACCTTGTCTTTGCCACACAACTGCCCATTGGAGAGGTGATGGCTGTCCTCACCGAACTGGAACTTCAAGGGCGCGTCACGACGGCTGATCGGCAGACATATTCGCTCACCGTGGTTTGACAATCTCACCGCGTTTGCGCATGATGCACCACTCACTCCTCACCACTCACTTTCCCATGAACCGTCTCGTCATCGTAGAGTCCCCCACAAAGGCCAAGACCATCAAACGCATGCTCGGCGACGCTTTTGATGTGGTGTCTTCGTACGGGCACATCCGCGATTTGCCAAAGTCGAAAATCGGCGTGGATACCGAGCACGGCTACGAACCCAAGTACGTGATCCCTCCCGACAAACGCAAGCGCGTCAGCGAGCTCAAGGCGGCGGCCAGCAAAGCGAACGACGTTTATATCGCCACAGACGATGATCGCGAAGGTGAAGCGATTGCTTGGCATATCGCGCATGTTTTGAAGATCAATCCCAAGACCGCCAAGCGCATCGTGTTTCACGAAATTACCAAGCGTGCCATTGACGAGGCCATGTCGCATCCGCGCTCCATCAACCTCGATCTGTTTCAAGCTCAACAAGCCCGCCGCGTCCTCGACCGCTTGGTGGGCTATACGCTCTCGCCGTTTTTATGGAAAAAAGTCGCGCGCGGTTTGTCGGCCGGTCGCGTGCAATCGGTCGCCATGCGATTCATCGTTGAACGCGAACGTGAACGCCAAGCTTTTATTTCCGAAGAATACTGGTCGCTCGACGCCGTATTTGTACATGCCAACGTTCCGTTCGACGCAAAACTCAAGACGTATCGTGAAAAAAAGGTTGGCAAGATGGACATCAAAACCGACGCAGAAGCACACGAGATGGTAGCCGTTTTGCGAAGCGACACCTACCGCGTCGCGTCCATTGAAACAAAGGAGCAGACCAAACAGCCAAAGCCGCCGTACAAAACCTCGACGCTCCAACAAGACGCCAACAACAAACTGCACATGAGCTCCAAGCAAACCATGCGCGTGGCTCAACAGTTGTACGAAGGCGTGGCGCTTGGCAAAGACGGTATGACGGGGCTCATCACGTATATGCGCACCGACTCGCTCAACATGGCGGATGTGTTTGTGTCCGAGGCACACGAGTTTATAGAGGGGGCGTTTGGCCAAGCGTATCGTGCCGATAAGCCGCGGCATTTCAAGACAAACGCGAAAGGCGCGCAGGAAGCGCACGAGGCGATTCGCCCCACAAGCGCGGCGCGCACGCCAGATTCTGTACGCGTGCACCTAGATCCGACACAATTCAAACTGTACGACCTCATTTGGCGGCGCGCGGTCGCCACACAAATGGCACCGGCGAAACTGCGCAAGCAGGGCGTTGATCTTGTCGGAGAGCACGGCACGTTTCGCGCGAGCGGAAATGTGATTGTGTTTGACGGTTACATGAAGCTGTATCCCGATGCCTCCAAAGAAACGCTTCTTCCCGAACTCAAAGAGCACGACCCCGTAGCGCTTTCAAACCTCACGCCAACGCAGCACTTTACCGAACCGCCGGCGCGCTACTCGGACGCGACGCTCGTCAAAACGCTCGAAGAAAACGGCATCGGCCGGCCATCCACCTACGCGCCGACCATTTCAACCATCATCGACCGCGGCTATGTGGAGCGCGACGACAACAAAAAACTGTTTCCGACCGACATTGCGTTTGTCGTCAACGACCTTCTAGTCGAGCACTTTCCCAACATCGTTGACAAAGATTTTACGGCCACCATGGAAGCGGATTTGGATCGCGTCGAAGAAGGAGCGCGCGATTGGGTTCCGCTCGTGCGCGACTTTTTTGAGCCGCTTCAAGAACGCATCACGCAAAAAGAGCAGGAGGTGAACAAAAAAGAACTCACCGAGGAGAAGACCGACGAGCTGTGCGAAAAATGCCAAAGCCCGATGGTCATCAAACTTGGGCGCTTCGGCAAGTTTATGGCGTGCTCAAATTATCCCGAGTGCAAGCACACCATCGCGCTCAACAAGGACGGCACAAAGCAAGCACTGCAAGAACCGAAGGTGCTTGGCACGGACGCGGCAACGCAAAAAGCCGTTACACTGCGCACTGGGCGCTTTGGTCCGTATGTGCAACTGGGAGAGGAAGAAGAGGTGGACGGCAAAAAGCAAAAACTCAAGCGCGCGAGCTTATTGCGCGGCATGGCGCCGGACGACGTGACGCTTGAAATCGCCAGTTCCCTACTGTCCCTTCCGCGTACGCTTGGCACGTATCAAGACTCTGAAGTCACCGCGCACGTTGGCCGCTTTGGCCCGTACATTGCTTGCGACGAGGAATCGCGCAGTATTCCAGCCAAGGCCGATTTTACGGTGCTCGACATCACGCTCGAACAAGCCATTGAACTTTTGAAGAAGCCAAAACGTTCTCGACACAAACGGGCAAACGTAAAGTAGGAACTCAATATCCACCGATATGTGTTGGTGGATATTGATTTTACGAGAGAGGAGATTGACATTTTGACAAAAAAAGACGATACTCCGCTCGGATCAAAGGTACCCTACAATGGACCGCCCGATTACCGGAAACAACATGGACCTGGCACTGCCCAGCCTCCTGATTCCCGTGATCGATCGGGACAGCGAGGATTGGAGACAGTTGACAGAAGTCCAGCGTGCATTGATTGACATGTTGGAACGTGAGACGGCGACGATTCTCGAAGATCCGTCGCATGCCCTCGGGCTCATCTTTGGGCCGCTCGCACGGCAGTACGCCGACGACGAGGAACAGACCGAGCGCGGTTTAGATACGCTCGCAGAAATGTTCCGCGTGTTGGCACGACAGTTGAAGCGCGACTTGCGCCGCTGTGTGCGACGTTTCGTGGACCCCGCCTATCACGAAATTGCCCTGCCAATCCTTGGCATCGGCGACTCGGTGGTGCGCCTGCGCACGGCCGCTTTCCCTCAAGAAGCGCCAAGGACAGTGGAGGATCAGCGCCGCGCTTACGAAGCGCGCCTCATCTTCCTTATGACGCTCCAGTCACTCGATATCATCCTGCGCGACGATCCGGAATTTCGCACGCGGCTTCTTGAAAGCATGCGCGACGATACTCCGGAAGGCGCCAGCGATGACGGAACCGATACGGGAGGAGCGATCGCCGTGTCGGATGACGAGATTCGGCTCGTTCGAGCGTATTTTGAGAGTCACGAATTGGTGACGGGATCGTGGGAACCCACGTCTCTCCCGATCGTGATGTCGAGCAACCAGCTTCAGTGTTGTCGCTTTCTGCGGCCAGGAACGTCTGCACAGTCCGTGGAGCAGCTTGCCGACATTCACGGATGTCGCGTAGGCGTCCCGTGGAACGACCGAACGATTGAGGCGTACATCATGATCCGCGTCAAGGGTCCCCTAACGCGGTGGTTCAAATTCTGCGCAAAGTCGCAGTCGGGACGAACGTACACGCCTGACGCCATGGGCGTTCGGCTCGTCGTTGCCGATGAGGAATTTGATGAGATGGGTGTGTGGCTCTTTGCCAATCTCGGAGTCACTCTCGCCGGACTGACGGCCATGCCGCGTCCAGGCCGTGTGCCGAGTGCCGATGCGACCGCTTCAAAGAGCGCGTTCGCATCCACGCGTTTTCGCGCGCACCGTGTCCACGCGATGATTGCGGGACATCCTGTAGAAATACAGGTCTTGCCGCTGTCGGTAGCGGCAAACGTATTGTTTAGCATGGGAGATGAGAACGACCGGCTTTTTGCCTGGCGCCGGTTCCAACAGTTTCTCCCCACCATTCGACCGCCATCGCTCTTTGGCGTCGAATGGAATAACCGACTTGTACGGAGCAAAAACTGGAGGTACACCATGCAGCAGCTGAAGAGAGAGCTCCACATCTAACACCCGGCCATCGTCCTCGATGCGCCGGGTGCTGTTATTTCTTCTTGCCATCGCCTTTTCCGTAATCCGGAAGAAGATCTTCCAACGCTTCTGTCGTGTCCGTCTTTTTCATAAACCAACTAAACGGAGGATATCCCTTTGCCCAATCTTCCATCGCCGCTCCCATGCGAATGAACGGATTGAAGATTCGCCCCGCGACATTCGTGATGCGCCGCATGCGCTCGCCAAACCCCAACGCCGTGCGATTCCAATCGGACACCATTTCGTTGCCTAACCATCCACCGCTGAAAGAGACGGCTTTTCCCGCCGCTTTGCCTGTGGCTTTTGCCGCGCCCAGCGCTCCCTTTCCCGCTTTTTTTGCCGCGCCAACAAGCCGATCGCGCGCGCTCACGGCTTCTCGCGCGCCCACCGTTGCGCTTTCCGTCGCCGCCGCGCGCTCCCCATCACTTACACGAGCGGGCGCAGGAGCCGTTTCCGCGGCCGCTTCTGCAGTTTCACCCCTTGGTTGTTCACGTGGACGCTCCGACTCTGTTGTTACCGCTTGTTCTTCAGCTCTTGCGCGAGCCAATTCACGTTCTGCCATACAATGGACTACACGAATAATACGCACAGCCTACACTTTACAGAAAGAATTGGCTAGGATACGCTTTTTTGGCACCCTTGACACAGCATCGCACATGAAATCTCAACCACAAGAGTACCTGTGGTCATTTGAGGACCTTGAGCGCGTCCTCAAAACACACTACGAACATCCTGACATTGATCGCGTCCGGGATGCATATTTGTATGCCAAAGAAGCGCACGGAACCAAGCGACGTTACTCCGGCGCCTCTTACATCATCCACCCTATTGCCACAGCCGTGCGCTTGGCCGAAATGCAACTCCCACTTGAAATCGTCATCGCCGGTTTGTTGCACGATGTCCCCGAAGATACGGATCGTACACTCGAAGATGTGCAAGAGGCGTTTGGCGAGGACATCGCCTCCATGGTGGCCGGCGTCACCAAACTTGGGAAGGTCAAATATCGCGGCATCGATCGCTACGCCGAGAATCTGCGCAAGATGTTTCTGGCTATGGCGGCGGACGTCCGCGTCGTCTTTATTAAGTTTGCCGATCGCCTGCACAATGTCGAAACACTCTTTGCCATGCCGGAACACAAACGCCAGCGTGTTGCCAAAGAAGTGCTGGAAATTTACGCACCAATTGCTGGTCGTTTGGGCATGGGTGAGATGAAGGGGCGGCTCGAAGACAACGCGTTTCGATATGCCATGCCACAGGAGTATGACGCCGCAAAAACACTCTTTGATCAACAGGTGCAGGTCAGAACCGACGATATAGAATTCACCATCGCCGAAGCGCGAACACAGCTTCAGAAAGCCCATATTCCGATTCAATACATTTCTGGCCGCCGCAAATTTCTGTACAGCTTTTGGCGCAAACTGCAGTCGTATCACGGAGACGTTTCCAAGATTTACGATCTCATTGCCATACGTATGATCGTGGACTCCGTTACCGATTGCTATGCCGCTCTTGGTATCTTGCACTCACACTGGGTGCCGCTCAAAGGCCGCATCAAGGACTACATTGCCCAGCCAAAGCCGAACGGATATCAGTCATTGCACAGCACCGTCTTGGATGAACACTGCGGCATTGTCGAGTTTCAGATTCGCACCAAAGACATGCATAACGAAGCCGAGTTTGGCGTGGCGGCACATTGGCATTACAAACAGCACGGTTCAGAAGACCCGCCAAAGATTCCGTGGATGCAGGATCTGATTGACATCCACAAAGAAATTTCCAGCGGAAAAGATTTTCTCAAACACTTGGACGAAGTGAAGCTCGACATGTTTCAAGATCGCATTTTTGTTCTGACTCCCGAGGGCGATGTGATTGACCTGCCGGAAGGATCGACGCCCGTTGATTTTGCGTATCATATTCACACCGACGTTGGAAACAAATGCGTGTCGGCGAGCGTGAACGATCATGCCGTGCCACTCGACCTGCCGCTCAAATCCGGCGATTTGTGCATCATTGTCACCGACAAAAAGCGCAAAGGCCCGAATCCGGATTGGCTCAAATTCGTCAAAACGCATCACGCGCAATCAAAAATCCGCGCGGCGACGCGGAATCGCGTGAGACAGTGGATTGATGGAATGATGGGAGCCGCCACGAAAACAAAAAGAATCTGAAGCCGGCTAAAAAGCCCGGTGGGCTTCGACTTCCACGTGAATCGTGCCCATCAAATCCAGCACTTTGTACATTTCCTCGTTGGAAAAATAGTGGATGACAATTTTTCCTTTGCCGTCCGGTTTTGTTTCAATGCGCACCTTGGTGCCAAACAAGGATTCGAGCGAGCGTTCTTGCGCCTCGACATTCGGGTCTTTAGAAACAGAAGACGGTTGGCGAACCGAGCGCTTGTTGGTGGAAAGCACTTCCGCCTCACGCACCGACAAATCGCCGGCGAGCATTTGCAAAAACATTTGGTTGCGCAATATCGGATCGCTTTGCGCCAAGAGCGCGCGAGCGTGCGAACGCGTAATCTCACCGTCCATGAGCGCCTCGAGCATCTCCTCATTCAAGTCCAACAAGCGAATCGTGTTTGCTACCGCACTGCGACTTTTTCCCACACGCTTGGCCACTTCCTCTTGCGTCAAATCAAACGAGTCCATGAGCGCACGATACGCGCGCGCTTCTTCCACCGCGTTTAAATCCTGACGCTGGATGTTCTCAATCAAAGCGAGCTCGAGCTTTTCTTGATCGGTCGCCGTGCGCACCACCACGGGCACATACTCGAGCCCCAGCATTTTTGCCGAACGCAGACGACGCTCGCCCGCGATGAGTTGATACCCGGCGTTCGTTTGCGTCACGACAAGCGGCTGGACGATGCCGTACTGCTTGATACTGGCAATCAAATCTTCTAAATCGCTGGGACTAAAATGCGTGCGCGGTTGACGCGGATTCACTTCAATGCTGTCCACGGGAACTTCAAGCACTCGCCCCGAAGTTGTTTTCGGATCGGCCGACGCGCTGATGACACGCTCAACGCTCCTTTCCGGAATAAGCGAACCAAGCCCCTTCCCAAGTCCTGATTTTTTTTTCATAGCATGGATGGCACTAAGGCCCCTTCATCAAATCTCACAAGAAATTCATCGCGCAGACGTTCATAGGAACGCGCGGCTTTGCTGTCCGGCGCATACCCCAAAATCGTTTGCCCAAAGCTCGGGGCTTCCGCCAAGCGCACCGAACGAGGAATAACCGAACGGAAGATTTTGTCGGGAAAGTGACGGTACAGCTCCGTCATCACGTCTTTGGAAAGGCGCGTGCGGCTGTCGTACATGGTGATGAGCGCGCCAAACACATCGAGCTCCGGCCGCAGGTTCTCTTTCACAAGACGAATCGTGTTGAGCAGTTGCCCCAATCCTTCGAGCGCGTAGTACTCGGCTTGAATGGGAATGAGCACACGATCGGCGGCGACAAGCCCGTTGAGCGTCAGAAGGCCGAGCGACGGAGGGCAATCCACCAGAATAAAGTCGTACTCTGTACGCACCGGCTCGAGCGCTTGCGCGAGTTTGAATTCGCGATTCTGCTCGCTCACGAGCTCCACGCTGGCGCCCGCGAGCGCCTGATTGGACGGCACGATGTGGAGGCCATCGTGCGAGGTTTTGTAAATCACCTGCCCAATCGTGACGCGACCGACCAACAGATCATACACACTTTGCTCAAGCGCTTGATGGTCAATGCCAATTCCAGATGTGGCATTGGCCTGCGGATCCAAGTCCACCATAAGCACCTTTTTTCCGCATGCACTCAAATACGCTCCCAGATTAAGGGTCGTCGTCGTTTTTCCAACTCCCCCTTTCTGGTTTACGATCGCGAAAATCTGCGCCATAGTCCGTTTGCAGTATAACAAAATATCGACATACGTGCGTGTGGACAACGCCGTACATGTTGACAACTCGAGCAAATCCGCATACGATCGAAGATGTTTTGAGCAATAACGAGAGAATTTTTTGTGTCTTTTGGGGGGCGGATGGCGGAATTGGTAGACGCGCTGGACTCAAAATCCAGTGGTAGCAATACTGTGAGGGTTCGATTCCCTCTCCGCCCACCAAAAGACTCAAACCGATTTTTGAAAAAAAGCGCACCCCGGCCAAGCGACCGGGGTGTTTGCGTTAGTTCCAACACGGCTCTTCGTTCTCAAGCCGCCATTTTCCATCGTCGAGTACGACGTTCTTCCACTCTCCCATCGGGAAGTGGTCCACGGGTTTGACGAGCATCGTCATGCTCGTTGAGCAATCACCGTGCTCGACGTTGACTTCAACGAGCACGCCGGCGAATCCGCCGAGGCACTGGTAGCGTCCCGTGTTCACGATTCGACCCGCGGCATCTTTTCCGTCAAAGTCGAACCGTTTCGCCTGATCGCGGATCATGGCGAGTGCCTGATACAGACATGCCGTTAGCAGGTCTTGGGACAGATTGCCGCCCTTGAGCACGAGGCAAAGGCCTCGGTCTATCGGATTACTCACGTGCCCAGTACCCTTCCGAATGGAGATCGACAGATTCCGTCCACAATTCCAGTCCCCAACCCAAGGGGATATACCAGGACAACGCCCTGTTCAGCCTGTTAAGCAAACCGTTCTTTGTGTCGCGCGTACGGTCGGGATGCACAAACAATCCACGAACAATCACGACAACGTTCTGCGCTGTCGCTTCTCGCCAAAGCGAAAAGCTAAACGTCACCGTCGTATCCTGTCTAAAGTTCGGAAAGCTTGTCGTGCGAATCATTGACGTGACACGACGCTCAACAATCCTCTCCCACAACACTCGATCGTCAATATGGTCGGCTAGAGTTGCTTGATGTCTCAATTGATACGCCTTCAAACAGCTCACAACGTCCGTCGTCAACATCCTTGGATCTAGTCCTTTGATTTCGATCAGAGGCATGATTGTTCCCGACCCTTTATAGCAAAACAAACAGCAGGCGTCAAGGCCTGCCGCTACTCTTTTGTAACCTTTCGTGTTTACCACCCTCCAGACGCGCCGCCGCCTCCCGATGATCCGCCGCCAAAGCCTCCGCTGGACGAGCCGCCGCTCGACGATCCGCTCTTCCAATCCCACCCACTGCGCCGACCGCCCTTCCCGCCGCCCTTTCGTGAAAAGTAAAAGCCAATGGCAATGATGACGAACGCGACAACGAAAATGCCAATGAACATTGTGAGAAAAGCAACGACCGAAAAACTCTGCTCATCATCTACGACCAGTTCCGACTCTGTCGCCGCCTTGATGGCTTCAACCCCAGCGGCAATGCCCTCGTCAAAGTCTTCCTCCCGAAATGCCGGCGCAATCACGTTGCTAATGATGTGCTTGGCTTCAATGTCCGTCAGCGCACCTTCAAGTCCGTAGCCAACCTCAATGCGCATCTTGCGATCCTCCATGGCCGCCAAAAACAGCACGCCGTTGTTGACGTCCGCCTGTCCAACGCCCCACTCTCTAAACAGCGTGTTGGCATACGATTCAATATCATCTCCGCCAAGCGATGGAATTGTGACCACCGCAATCTCGTGCGATGTCTCCTGTTCGAACTGCAAAAGCATTTCTTCTAAAGTCGCTTCGGCGCTTGGCGAGAGAATATCCGCAAAATCGTTCACATACCCCGATGGCGTTCCCGGAGATGTGTACGCAAAACCCATCGCCGGCAGCAGAGATGCGAGAGCCAACAAAGCAACCAAGCCTCTGCGCAACATACTAAAGTTCAAACTCAACCGACGGAGCCGCCTCGGCGTTCTCCACCGCCGCGAAAAACTCATGCGCATCGAATCCAAACAACGCCGCCACGATGTTTGATGGAACGCGGCGAACCGCCACATTGTAGGTGTTGACCGCCTGGTTGTAGTCGCGGCGCGCAACGGCAATGCGGTTTTCCGTGCCTTCAAGCTCGGTCATCAAATCGCGAAACGCCTGCGTGCTTTGAATGACAGGATATGCTTCCACGGTCACGAGCAACCGCGTCAGCGCGGAGTCAAACACGCCTGCCGCCGCCACTTGGCCGTCCATGTCACGCGCGGCTCCCGCGCGCGCCCACGCACTGCGCGCTTCGGTAACCGCTTGAAGCGTATCTTGCTCAAACGCCGCCGAACCCTCCACGGTGCTCACCACGTTTGGAATCAAGTCGAAGCGTCGCTGATATTGCGCTTCCACATCCGCAAAGCGCGTCTGCACGAGCGAATCTTTTTGCACAAGACCGTTGTAGGTTCCGCCAAGCCAGAGAGCAAGCACCAAAACAATAGCGACAACCAATAGATACGGAGTAAGCGATTTTCTTTTGTTCATATGATTCGAGTATACGAGATATTAGGATGCATCCAGTATAACAAAAAAATCCGCACCTCTCATAAGAGAGATGCGCATTTTGGTTGCGGGGGCAGGATTCGAACCTGCGACCTCCAGGTTATGGGCCTGGCGAGCTGCCTGGCTGCTCTACCCCGCTGTGTACATTCCTTGCATGTGCGCTATTGGCCGTTGGCTTTTAGCTTCTAGTAAGGCCTCGCGAGTTCCGACTTCCAATCTCTAACCTCCAACTTCCATTGGTAGCGGAGGCGGGACTTGAACCCGCGACCCCAGGCTTATGAAGCCTGTGCTCTAACCAGCTGAGCTACCCCGCCACATCACTCCCCACCTTATCGCTCGGATTTTCGTCACGAGTGTACCGTTTTGCCCTGTGTCTGTCAAGAAATACGATCGCCCAACATCGTGCACCGACGTTGGGCGAAAAAAGCTACGGCACGGACGGCGTGGACCCAACCCCAGCCGCAAGATTCTGCGTGAACGTGCCAATGTTCTCCGTCGAGGCTGCCGCAAACCGTCCAAGGTTTGTCAAACCCTCCTCAATGTCCTCGTCGGTTCGTTCCATGACCATGACCATCCGGTCTGGAATGCCCATGCTCCGGAATACGGCATGGAAATCGGTCGCACCGTCATAAACGCCACAACCAACCACCATGTGATGCCCTGTAGCAAGCATCTTCTGCACACGACGGCACACTCTCTGCGCCGTAATGTCTCCACTGGCATTGTCGGCGCCGTCGGTCACAATCACCGTGATGGACAAAACGTCGCCGCTGTACCACACCCGTGCGCGGCGAGCGGACTCTGCCGACACGTACAAGGCGCGGCGCGCCGCCGCAAAGAGCGGGGTATTGAAACCCGGCCTGAACCAGTCGTCGTTTTCCAGCGGCTCGGTATTTGATAGGACAACAAAGTCGCGGCCAACGTCTCGTTGATTGAGCGTAGCAACGCGCAAAAATGCTTGCATCGCGCTTCCGCCACGCCGAATCAACTGCTCGCGAAATGCGTTGGCCCCGCGTGTCACCACAGAGACGTTCCTGCAGGCACTAATCGAATCCGAATCGTCCAAAAGCAACGTCACAAGCACCGCATCACTTCCCTTTATTTCCCGTGGGAGTTGGATGTTCATGATGTATCCAATACGAGTACACCATCTTTGAAGATTGCCGTCAAGCATGCTATACTTGGTTTTCCATGACCCTCACGACCCATGCAACTATTGGCGCTTTGATTGGCGCCGCCACCGGAAATCCTTTTTTGGCATTTGGCGCAGGTTTACTATCTCACTTCCTCGTCGACATCATTCCCCATGGCGATCGCGAACTGTACGAAAACCACAAACGTAAACAAAAACACCGCCGCGCTTACGCGTTCGTCACCATAGACGGTATTGTCGCCGTCATGGTTATCGCGCTCATGACCGGCTTCCAGCCCGTTCAGTACCTAAACGCCTCCATCGCGATGGGCGTTATCGGATCCATCTTGCCGGACCTCATCATCGGTATCCATGAGGCATTCCACATAAAATGGCTGCGGTGGTTCCATCGCCTCCATTTCTTCTTCCACAATATGATTTCCAATCGCTGGGGCGACGTCCCTCTGCGCTATGCGTTGTTTGCCCAAGCGGTTTTTGTCATCGTGGCCCAACGATGGTTTTAGAGCCACCGCAAAACTCCGAACACGCCCATAGTCGCGAGCGTCACGATCACCGTTGAGATTGCTGCGCCGACCATGATTGCCGGAATCGCGTGGCGTTTTTTCATGCGAAAGAGCCACGCGGCCAGAGAACCGGTCCACACGCCCGTCATGGGCAACGGAACGGCAACAAACACCACCAAGCCAATCATACCCAGCGCGCGATATCGCTCTGTGTATCGTCGCTCGACATGCTCCGCGGACCAATCCAAGGCGCGAGCACACCATGGAATGTGCTTTCGGCATGGAGCTTCAAACCAGTGCAAAAACGTGGGAATCAAAAACGCAGGTACGACGCTCCCAAGAAAACCAAAAAAACTCGCCGAGAACATGGAAAGTCCAAACCCTTCCATGGCCACGGGAACGGCAACGCGCACCTCCAACACCGGCAATGACGCTATCAAAAACGTCACGAGTTCCGGCGGCCATCCGCGCAATAGTAACAATACGCTCTCTATGAGTTCACCACTCATACACGCTAAACGCCCAATCGGTCAGCGCCTTCACATCTTGAAATCGACCATCAATGCTCGCGGCGCCAAGCACGGTCACATCAATCGAGTGTCCATCACGCTCGATGCGAATCGTAAGGCACGCTCCCGCTTCATCCGTAAATCCGGTCTTACCGCCGTGAATGGCATACGGCGATCGGTTGATGTACGAATCGAGCAGTTGGTCGGTCGCCTCAACAACATACGTGTTACCCGTTCTAGATTCAAACGTGTACGACGGCAGACGAACGCGCTCTGCAATCGTTTCGTTGGCAAGCGCGGCATCCAATAATTGCGTCACATCGTACGCCGTCGAAAGATTTCCCGCCCCCAATCCAACAGGATCAACAAACACGGTGTCGTACATGCCAAGCTCGGTCGCAATTGTGTTCATGCGCGCCACGAAAGTCTCCTCCGAGAGTCCCAGCTCGCGCACAAGTGCGAGCGTCTCGTTGTTTCCGGAACCCACGAGCATGACTGAAAGCATTTGATCAAACGACACCTCATCGCCAAAACGAATATACCAACGCCCGCCGTCGCGTACGTCTTCGCGCAGAACCGTTCCGCGGCGTTCGAGGTTAAACGTCGGATCGTCCAAGAAAACAAGCGCAGTCATGAGTTTGGTGATGCTCGCCATGGGGCGCGGCTCGCTCGGCACGCCCGAAAGAAGCGTCACGCCGCTTTCCACATCGCGCACCACAAATGAGGGCGCGTTTGTCACCACACCGAGCGCGTCGGTGTCCACGCGCCGTGGTCCGCGCAGATTGGCAGACGGGAACGCGCCGCTTGCGGCACGCACCAGCGCTACATGCGTATCGGTTGGATTCGGCGCCACAACCGCACCCGGAAAAAGCGGAACGAGCGCCAACACGAGAAACACGTTGATCACGGAAGCGAGAGTCATGTTGATGGTGCAGAAGACTCCGTGAGCGAGGGATCACTTAGCACCGCAAAGTCCGGCAACGTATCCATAGAGGTCACTCCCAGATGGCGTAAAAACGGCATAGAAACCGTGTAGGTGCTCCCCTCCGGTGACTCTACTTCGTCCACGAGCCCTCGAATCATCAGGTTGCGCAAAATCAGCGAACAGTTCACTCCGCGAATCTGCTCAATCTCCGGCTTCGTAATCGGCCCGCGATACGCAATGATGGCAAGCGTTTCCACCGACGGCCGCGTGAGCTCGCCGGTCAAATCCTTTTTTAAGTATGCGCGCACAAACTCTGCCGTCTCCGGCGCGGTCATCAACGACGCTTCCCTTTGGGTCACAAACAATCTGATACCGGAACCCTCGTGATTCAAATGTTCCGTTACCTGATCTAACGCTGAACGAATTTCATCCGGTGTCGCGTTCAATTCTTTTGCCAATCGAGTGAGTGTTAGCGGCTTCCCGGCGACAAATAACAAGCCCTCAAGTTGAGCAACTTTTGTGTTCATACGCGTTCAATGGATATGTCTTCAAACAAGCTTCGCTGTTCCACACGTACAATCTTTTGTTTCAAAAGCTCCAAAAGCGCTAAAAAACTCGTCACCATATCGCCGCGAGATCCGCTCTGTGCCATTTCGTGAAACAGGACCCGAGCACCCTCTGCAATACGGCGTTTGAGATGCATAATGTGCTCTTCCACGCTGGCGGTGCGCTCCATGAGCCGTTTTGGCAGATCGAGATATGGCTGGAGGCGTTGAATGACTGATGTGAGAGCGCTGAACAAATCGGTCGTTGTCAGCAATAGAGGCGGCGCAAATTCGGACGCTTCAATCGCTTGTCGCGGTGCGACGTACGCCTCGCGACCGTCCCCAAGCATCGTTTCAAACCAATCAGCAGCTTGAGCAAATCTTTTGTACATGCGTAATTGGTCGGCTAAATCCGCTCCCGACTCTTCGTCTTCTATCGCCAATTCCGGCAAGAGTGTTTTTGATTTGAGATACAAGAGTTTTGAAGCGACCACCAAAAAATCCGCCAACTCACTCGGGGCGACTGTCTCCACTCGCTCTAAGTGCGCAACGTACTCCTCTGTGATGCTCGCCAAACTCACTTGTGAAATGTCGAGTTCGCGCCGTTCAATCAGCGACAGCAACAACCCAAGCGGCCCTTCAAACTGCTCCATTGTCACCGTGTAGCTCATTGGTTCGGCTTTACTTCCAGTCCAAGCTCGTCCGTCACCGCCTTTGGCAACGGCCCCGGTGCATGCATCACCGATGTATTCCCGGAACCCGTCATCGGAAACGCCACGACTTCACGCAGATACGACTCCCCCGTCAAGTTCATGATGTTGCGCTCCACGCCAAGCCCTATACCTCCGTGCGGCGGCGCACCATACTTGAAAGCCTCCAGAATGTGTCCCACCGATGCCTCGGTTTCTTCGTCCGAGTACCCCATCACGCCATAAGTGGCGCGCAAGACTTCAGCCTCGTGCGCGCGAATACTGCCTCCGCCCGACTCATACCCGTTGCAAACCAAGTCGTATTGCGATGTCAGAATGTTCTCAACGTTGCGGCCATTCAACAAATCGTCACGAAATTCCGGCAGAGGGTTAGAAAATGGGTTATGCGTGAACGTCCATCCGCCATTCTCGGTCTTTTCGAAAAACGGAAAATCCACCACCCACGCGTACGCTAAAATTCTCTTTTCCTTTTCTTCATCCGTGCGCAAGTCAAACTTGTCGGCGCCATAACGCTCCATCGCTTCTTGATACGAAATACGCGGAAACGGAACCTGTTTGATGGTAAACCCCAGCGTTTGAACGGCGTGAATCATCATGTCTTCCACCATCTGCATCACTTGATCGCGATCGACAAAACTCATCTCAATGTCAATTTGTGTGTGCTCAAATCCACGGTCGGCACGAGGATCTTCGTCGCGCAGAGCACGCGCAATTTGAAAATACCGCTCAAAGCCAGCGACCATGAGCAATTGTTTGTACTGTTGCGGGCTCTGTGGAAGCGCAAAAAACTTCCCCGGCTGTAAGCGCGACGGCACCACAAAGTCGCGCGACCCTTCGGGCGTTGCCTGTGACAAGAGCGGCGTTTCAATTTCCGTAAAGTCCCTCTGAAACAAAAACTCTCGGCAGGCCTGAACAAAGCGACTGCGCAAACGAATGTGGTGCGTAAGACGCTCGGAACGCAAATCAAGATAGCGATACTTGAGCCGCACATCTTCGCTTACGCCTAAGGTGTCTTTATCAATCTCAAACGGAGGCGTTTCGCTTCTATTCAAAATCACGATCGACGTCGCGAGTACTTCCACCGTCCCCGTTTTCATGTTTGCGTTGATCTGTTTTTCGCCGCGCGCCTGAACCGTCCCACGAATCTGCAGAACAAATTCCGGACGAATTCCTTCTATGAGCGACTTGGATACTTCATCCAGCTCTTTTGGGACTACCACCACCTGTACGATGCCCGATCGATCGCGTATATCCAAAAAAGCCACCTTCCCCATATTGCGGCGGGCATGTACCCATCCACAAATTTCAATCTCCTCGCCGACCTTTCCAGTAGTTTCCGCCGCCAAAATACGCTGTTTCATAGGTATGATAGGAATGGAGACATTCTATCACACAACGAATTGGGGAATCAGAGCCGAATCATTTTTAAAAGGCGCTCTTTTTTGTGTCGCGCAATCGCCAATTGAATGAGACGATCAATCAGGTCAGGATAGCTCACACCACTCACCTCCCACAGTTTTGGATACATGCTGATCTTGGTAAAGCCCGGGATAGTATTTGCTTCGCTCAAGATAAACTCTCCTTTTTGAGTGAGAAAACCGTCTATACGAGCCATCCCCTCAAGCTCCAAAATTTTGAATGCTTCCAAGACAATGCGCTGAATCTTTTTTACAACCTTCGTCGATAATAAAGCGGGAATTTCAAAATGAGCGCCATTCTCGTCGAGATATTTTGCTTCATAAGAATAAAAGCTGTGTGAGGGAATCACCATTCCAGGCAATGAGACAACTGGTTGATCGTTCCCCAAAACAGAACATTCAATCTCCTTTCCTACAATCATCCGTTCAATTAAAACTTTCCGACTAAAAGAAAACGCATCGCGCAGTGCATCGGAAAATTGTTTTACGTTTACAACTCGATGAACGCCGACAGACGAGCCTGCAATGGCCGGTTTGACAAAAAATGGCAGACCAAGTTTACGTGCGACCGATTGGAATCGAATGTTCTTTATGTCTTCACTGCGAAAAACGAGAAACTTCGCGATCGGTAAACCTGCATCGCGCCACAACCGCTTTGCGACGTCCTTATCCATGCCAATCGCTGAGCCCAAAACACCCGAACCCACAAACGGAATATCGGCAAGACTCAGTAGTCCCTGCATCGTTCCATCTTCCCCATAGGTACCATGCAAGACGGGAAAAACAACGTCTAACCGTTTCTTCATGCCATTCCCCTTTAACGAAACAATGCGGCCCTCCTCACCAAACTCGAATGTGACAGGAACGCCGTGCTTTGCCAAGCATACTCTCTTGGCATCCATTGGATGAAGAATGGAGTCTTCTTTTGTATAGCACAGATATGATCCGTCTTTGCTGACACCGATCGGAACGATACTGTACTTCGTTTTTGGTATTGCGGCGATGATATTATAGGCCGACAATAGAGAAATCTCATGCTCTGCTGAACGCCCGCCAAACATTACCCCCACAACTAATTTCCGCATAGATTATTGACTCCAAGTGTAATTCTGTCAAGCGTTGTCACCACCCGATAGAACAAGCTCAAGCTTTTGAGCGCGTCCTCTATCCATCTTTGTGAACCAAGCGACCTGTCTTCCGTAGCCTTGGCGAATAAGAAAGCAGTTTCAAAATCAGAACCGTCGTCACGGCTCCAGCCGCGTGAGCGTGCGCGGGAACGGAATGGCTTCGCGCACGTGCTTAGTACCACACATCCATGTCACCAAACGCTCGAGTCCGTATCCAAAGCCACTGTGTGGTACGGAGCCATAACGGCGCAAATCCAAGTACCACTGAAATTGTTCAAGCGGCAAATCGTGAACACGAATTTTGTTCATGAGAATTTCTATATCGTCTTCACGCTGTGAACCGCCTATCACTTCTCCATATCCTTCCGGTGCCAAGAGATCGGCGCAAAGCACGCGCGTGTCATCCTGCGGATCACGCTTCATGTAAAACGCCTTCACGATCGCCGGATACTTTGTCACGAAAATCGGCGTTTCGTATTCTTGGGTGAGCAGCGTTTCATCGTCGCCTCCCAAGTCCTCGTCCTCGTGGATGTCGCTCCCGAGTGTGTGTAGTTTCTCTACGGCTTCCTTGTGTGTCAGACGCGGAAATGGTCCTTTCACCTTCTCAAGTGCAGAAATATCGCGGTCAAGCATCGCCAGTTCAGCTCGGCGTTCCAACAAAACGCGCTCGACAATGAATACAACCAGGTCCTCCTGTATCTGCATGCTCTCTTCAAAGTCGCAAAAAGCCATTTCAGCATCCATCATCCAAAACTCGTTCAGGTGGCGGCGTGTCTTGCTCTTTTCAGCACGAAATACCGGCCCAAAGTCGTACACGCGTCGGTGCGCAAAAATGCCGGCCTCACTGTAGAGCTGTCCCGATTGCGAAAGGTATGCCGGCCGACCAAAGTGATCAACTTCATAGAGTTCCGTCGTTCCTTCGCACGCGTTTGGCGTCAAAATCGGCGAGTCCAAGCGTAAAAACCCGTTTTCGTACAAAAAATCGACAGTCGCTCGTTCAATGGTATCGCGCACGCGCATCACCGCCCATTGGCGCTTTGACCGGAGCCACAAGTGACGATGGTCCATCAGAAAATCAACACCGTGTTCTTTGTTAGAAATTGGATACTCCTTTGACGGCGCCAAGACTTCGCACGCTGTGCCCTGCACCTCAACGCCCGACGGCGAACGCTCGTCTTTGACAACCTTGCCCGCAACACGCACGGCCATTTCAAGCGTCAATCCTTTTACGGTCTCGAATGTCGCATCACCAACGTCTCCTTTTGAAAACACGCATTGCACATATCCTGTGCCATCGCGAAACTGCACAAAACCAATTTTGCCGGATGTACGCACATTGTCCACCCATCCAGTGAGTTCAACGCGCTGATCAAGCAAGCTCGGCAATCGGTTGATCGTTGAGATCATAAATAAATGCAGTGGTGTTAAGTTCTCGCTCAAGATGGTACGTGACAAATTGATCCTGGACAACAGCTAAATCGTTCAGCAGGGGTTCAAAACTGCGAGAGAGTAAAACGTCAAACGGTGCCATTGCAAGGAATCGTAGGGCGGAGACGAGTTCATGGCTCACGCGACGAGCATCCGCAAACCGAGGTCGATCTTGTTGAACACATTTTGTGCACACCAATCCGCCGTGCATGACCGAAATGTGGGGCTGTACAACACGCTCGAGTTCACAGTGACAAATCACACACGCGTCACAGTGCGGTCCAACGCCGAGCAGAATCAGCCACTTGAGTGTAATGGCACTGTGAATGAACGCGGTGCGATGGCGCGATGGGGGTGAAAGCGCATCCACCCATGCGTAAGCGTCAAGAAGAAACGCATAGAGCGAAGCATCCGACTCTCCGGAACCCACGCCGACACGGAGCAGTTCATTGAGGCCAAGTCCGAGACCGAGCGTTTGAAGATCGCGTCGCACACCGGGAAAATCGCGCCGTCGTTCTACGCCCGCAAGACGCAACCAAAGCTTTCCATGAGCTACCATGCACGTCAATTCTGCAAATGGTTGCATGTGAGCGGCAAGCTTGCTTTGAAATTTCCGCGTCCCTTTGCCAAACACCATCACCTTCCCTCGCTCCTTCGTATACAAGTCATAAAAGCGATCGTAATCTTTGTAGTCACGGCTTCCGAGTACCACAGCAGTGATGATGGAGGTCATACTCACGTGTCATTGCGAACGCTGTGACTTGTCCCTCGAAGCCTTGGTGAAGCGGGAAGCAATCTCATGCAAAAATTCCTCCACAATGAGCATGGCGGCAAGCGAGTCGTCGTGCGATGCGCCGCCGTGTTCGCGCGCCAGTTGATCGGCAATGTTCGTTGTTAGATGTTCATCCACGAGCGTCACGGTAATTCCGGAAACATTGCGGAGTTGCTTTGCAAATGCGACAACAGCTTGATGCAATTTCGACGTTGGATCGCTTGGTGCGCCCACGACCACATGATCGTATCCGTCGCGTTCAATCATGCCCCAAACGACTTTTACGGGATCGTTTCCATGAAGTTCTACCGTGTCAATAGGCACAGCAACGCCCGTCAACGGATCGCCGAACGCAAGTCCAAGACGCTTGGTGCCAAAATCAATGCCGAGCACGCGAGTCATATCGCCTACCTCCCTTTGGGAAACGGAGTCAAAATCTCAAACCCCTCGGCCGTCACCACAATCGTTTGCTCATAGTGCGCGGCAAGAGAACCGTCCACGGTGATAGCAGACCATCCGTCGTCGGCGACTTGCACAAGACCGCCGCCGAGAGTCACCATTGGTTCAAGCGCCAATACCATCCCGACTTTCATCTCCGGATTCGGAAATTGCGAAGACACAAAATTAGGTATCTGCGGCTCTTCGTGCACACGATGTCCAACCCCATGGCCAACATAACTCGTCACAATGCCAAATCCGTGCGGTCGAATCGTGTCTTCAATGGCTTGCGAGATGCTCTGGAGTTTTGCCCCCGCTTTGACGACTTTGATGCCATTTTGCAGGGCCGCTTTGGTGACATTCATCAGCGTGCGAGCATCCGATAACGCATCGCCAATAGCAACCGTGTAGGCCATGTCTGTGCACAAACCCTCGTACCAACAACCAATGTCAAATCCCACAACATCGCCGTCTTCGAGCACGTGGTCACGATTCCCCGGCCCGTGCACAACTTCCGCGTTGCGCGAAATGCACACCGTCGCCGGAAATGGAATGTCGCCACCGCCGGTGTATCCCAAAAAAGACGGCTCGCCTCCACCGCCGCGAATGACGCGCTCGGCGATGGCATCCAACTCCTTCATGGTGACTCCCGACGAAGCGGCATCGAGCGCCGCTCCAAGCGCGCGACTCAAGAGAGCGCCGCCTTCACGCAAGAGCGAAATTTCCTGTGCGGTTTTTACAAGCGCCATACCTATATTCCGACGATTTTACGCACAGCGTTTTGCACATCGTCAATCCCCGCCGACGCATCCACATGCACTACGCGCACGCCACTCTGTTCCATCGCCCCAATCATCGGTTCTGTTTTACCGCGATGCCATCCAAGTCGATTGCGTATGGCCTCCTCACGATCGTCATCGCGTACCAAAAGTTGTTTGCCATCCACATCGCATACGCCTTCCCTCTTCGGCGGATTGAACACAAGATGATAAATGTGGCCGTCAGGGCATTGCCTTCGACCGCCAAGGCGCTTGATCGCTTCGTCGTCGGAAAGATTGAGTACCACTACCACGTCCGGCGTAAATCGTTTACGCATGAGTTCCAGTTGCTGAAGATCACGCGGGTAGCTGTCAATGATCATGCCCTGCTTGGCATCATCTTTCATTCTACGAGCATCCAGCAAATCCGTAATCACTTCCGGCGGAACGAGCTCGCCTTGCACGTTGATAATCTCATGAATCCGTCGGCCGAGCTCCGATCCCAATGCCGCTTCCTCGCGCAGTAACTCTCCCGCGCTCACAAATGGAACGCCAAAAAACTCGGCGAGTTTTTTTCCTTGCGTACCTTTTCCTGATCCTTGCGGTCCGAGAATAATGACAATCATACGGGCGTAGTTTAAACAAATGTCATCTTCTTTGCAATGAACATATGGTCATCACACTATGAAATGACTATAGTTATCCACTTGACAGATGTGGAGAATATTGATTCAATAATATCACTCAGCTAAGACCTTTACGGTCCCAGTTGGTGTGGCAATAAACTCCCCTCATTGTTGGCGGAGTTTTATTGTTGATATCCCGGGGACTGGAGCCGGGGCCGTGAAGGTAACGGTAACCTTAGCTGAGTCCACACCAGCCATTGCGGGTTCAAATCCCGTCGGCTCCACCAACCCCGGGTTTTACTTACAAGATCTCTGTAAAAATCGCGGCACTCCTATTTTTCTACAACTGCTCGTACTCGTAGCTCACCAACCGAGCTTCGGTTTGGCGCACAATATCAATCACCACCGCAACAATAATAAGAAGTGACGTTCCGCCGACGACTAACGTTTGCGAGCCCGTGAGCGGCTGCATGGCCACCGGAAGTACGGCAATGACTGCAAGAGCCGTCGCTCCCAGAAGCAAGATACGGTTCATGACATTGCGCAAAAACGCCTCCGTGTGCGTTCCCGGACGCACGCCAGGAATAAACGCACCTTGCTTTTGTAAATTTTCTGCCATCTCGTCTGGTTGAAAAATGACACCTGTGTAGAAGTACGTGAATCCAAACACGAGCACGAAGTACAGAATGCCGTACACCCAGTTGTTCTGGAACGTACGCAGAACCCACTCGGCAAGCGTAATCAAGGTCGGCGACTGTGCGTGCAAGAAGAATTGTGCAATCATGGTTGGAAAGAGCACCACCGAAATAGCGAAGATAATTGGAATCACTCCGGCCATAAGTACTTTAAGCGGAATTTGAGAGTTGACGCCGCCGCTCAACCGATTGCCTGCATGGTGGCGTGCATAATGCACAGGCACATTGCGGCTCGCTTCATTGAGCGCAACAACCACCACAATGGTCACGAGAGCCACAATCGCAAACACCACCATATTCACGATTTGACTTTGATCAAACGTAGCGATCGTTTGTTGAAGATAGCGTGGAAACGCCGCAATAATTCCCGCAAGAATCAAGATGGACAATCCGTTCCCAATGCCTTTCTCTGTGATAATCTCTCCAATCCACATCAAGAACACCGAACCGGCAATCATCACGAGCATGGCCATAAAAAGACTAAAACCCATAATGAGCAGGCCCTGTCCTGCTCCACCGCCACTCCCTTGAGAGATGAGCGCAATGAATCCGTAGGCCTGGATGGCGGCAAGCGGCACCGAAACCCAACGGGTAATCTGATTCATTTTTTGGCGCCCCGCTTCTCCTTCCTCTTTTTGCATGCGCTTGAGAGATGGAACGACCATCACTAAAAGTTGAAAAATAATCGAACTTGTAATGTAAGGGGCCACACCAAGAGCCACCACAGAAAAGCTTTCGAGCGTTCCGCCGGAAAAAATGTTGAGCAAGCCAAAAAACTGATTGCCTTCCAGAGCCGAGCGCACTAATGCCGGATCAATCCCCGGCACCGGAATGGTTGCCAAAAATCGAAACAGCATCAGCATGAGAATCACGAAGCCGATACTTTTGCGAAGGGCTTTAATATTCCAAATGCGTCTAAACGCTTCAAACATATTTTGGCTATGATCTTTTGGCTATTGGCCGTTGACTCCTTACGAGGGGCCTCGCAGTTCCGACCTCGGACCTCTGATCTCTAACTTCTCAACTTCCTCTCTCTAACTTGCGATCGTTCCTCCGGCTGCTTCAATCTGCTTTTTTGCCGACTGCGTGACTTGGCATCCTTTTACGGTAAGCGCCTTTGTAAGCGCGCCGGTACCTAAAATTTTCACTCCGTACCGCGTTTCTTTCACCAATCCAATCTTTTTAAGACTCGACGGCGAAATGACTTTCAACGATACGTCATTCACATCACGAAGACTCACCGTCGCCGCCTTCACGACCGGCGATTTGAATCCGCGCGATTTTGGGATACGCAAAAGCGTTTGTCGCAATCCTTTCACCTTGAGCCCGCTCTTGCCGCCCGAACGAGCACGCTGTCCTTTCGTACCGCGCCCGGACATCGCGCCTCGCCGTGCCAGTCCGCGACCAACACGAAGCTTGCGCTTTCGAGAACCCGGAGACGGCTTGATGGTGTGTAATGTCATTGGCATATCCTAGCTCTTTGCGGTCGTTTTCTTTGCGACCTTTTTGGAAGCCTCCTTACGAATTTCTTTCCGCTTGGATGCGCGCTGTTCCTTATCCGTCGTCACGCCTTCTGGAATGGTCATCTGACTCAACGCGTTAAACACGGCTTTGGCAACATTCAATTTATTGTGGCCTCGAAGAATTTTTCCCACCGCATCGCTCACGCCGCCGAGTTCTAAAATCGTACGCACGGCTCCACCGGCCTTGAGTCCCGTTCCGCTTGGAGCCGGCATGAGCAACACATCCGCCGAGCTAAACGACGCTGAAACGCGATGTGGAAACGTTCCGTTCACCAATTCCAAATTCGTCACGTTCTTCTTCGCTTGATGGTACGCCTTCTGAATGGACATTTGAACATCGGCGCCTTTGGCCACGCCAAATCCTACGCGTCCCTTTTTGTCCCCGATCACGAGCGCCACGCGGAATCGCATGCGCTTACCTCCTTTCGTCACGCGCGTGACACGAGCAAGATCAAGAATCGTCTGTTCAAATTCACGCGGTTCACGCTCGCGCGTGCGGCGAGGACGACGCTGACCTCCGCGTCCACCGCGCTCCCCATCGCTCGAAGGCGCTGGAGTTCCGGAAGCCGATACCTCCGTTGCGGTATCCAAAACCGCCATCGTTGTTTCCGACTCTGCTTGATTCGAGATTCCCGATGCTTGATTCTCGTTCACCGATGCTTGATGTTCTTCCGTCGACATAGGCATGTTAAAAAATCAGTCCGCCACTGCGCGCGCCATCGGCAAACGCCTTCACACGACCGTGATAGGCATAAGCGCCGCGATCAAACACCACACAATCCACTTTGATGTTCTTCGCTTGGCTCGCCATGAGTACGCCAAGCTGCTGCGCCGCAGCAGTTGGGCTCTCCGCTTGGATTCCCTTGTCCGAAACAGCCGCCAGAGTACGGCCGGCATCATCGTCAATGAGCTGTGCAGAAAAATGTTTTGCCGAACGAAAGACGGAAAGCCGCGGACAGGCCGCCGTTCCGTGCATGCGTGCGCGCGTTCGCCGCGCTCTTGCAGTGCGCAATCGTTGTTTGTCTGATATGGACATATGTTATGCGGACGCTTTTGCAGCCTTTCCGGCTTTGCGTCGAATCACCTCATCAACATATTTAATCCCCTTGCCCTTGTACGGCTCCGGTGGACGAACCTTTCGAATCTCCGCCGCCGTTTGACCGACGAGCGCTTTGCTCGCCCCCGAAAGCGTGATGATGTTTTTCTCCACCTCGGCTTTTACGCCGTCGGGAAGCGCGTACATGATCGAGTGCGAGAATCCGACATCGAGCTTGAGCCCATTCCCTTGCAGAGCCACCTTGTACCCCACGCCGTTCACTTCCAGTTGCTTTTTGAATCCTTCCGTCACGCCCGTCACCATGTTTTGCAAAAGCGTGCGCATGGTTCCCCACAGCGAGCGGTTCTCTTTTGAATCCAAATCCACCATGGTCACGACGAGCTCCTTGCCCGTTCCACCATCGCGAAGCTCCACACGCGCGTGCGCGTGCATGGTCTGCTCCAGCGTTCCGTTGGGGCCTTTCATGCTCACCACGCCATCGTTGATACGAGTCTCAACGTTCGCGGGAATGACGACAGGATTTTTTCCGATGCGTGACATAGGTTAAAAAATCGTACACAAGACTTCACCGCCCAATCGCTGACGACGCGCGTCTTTATTCGTCATCACACCGTTTGGTGTCGAAAGAATCGCGATCCCGATGTCCGAATAGACGCGCGGCAAGTCCTTTGCTTTCGTGTAAATGCGGCGGCCGGGTTTTGAGACACGCTTGAGTTCGCGGATAATCGGCGTGCGGCCCTTGTACTTGAGCGTAAGTTCGAGCTCCGGAAACGCGGTCCCCTCCGCTTCACCGACCTCTGCCAAGTACCCCTCGGTTTCCAGAATCTTGGCAATCGCAAACTTCATGTTCGAGCGTGGAACGCGAACCGTCTTGTGGCCAGCCAACTGCGCATTACGAATGCGCGTGAGCATGTCGGAGATTGGATCGTTCGTTGTCATACTACCAACTTGCTTTTGTGATACCCGGAATTTCCCCTCGGTTGGCCAGTTCGCGAAAACAGATGCGACACAAATCAAAGTCCCGCATGAAACTGCGATAGCGGCCGCACTTCCAGCACCGTCGAACCAATCGCGTGCTGAATTTCGGCTTGCGACGAGACTTCACGATTTGTGATGTTTTTGCCATAGGGGAGGAAACAATACGTTATGTTGCTTTAAAGGGGAAGCCCAGAGCCTCAAACAGCGCTATGCCATCTTCGCGCGTCTTGGCAGACGTGGTGATGGTCACTTGCAATCCGTGTAAGCGCTCCACTTCGTCGGACGAAATTTCCGGAAAGGCAATGTGTTCCTTGAATCCGTAGTTGAAGTTCCCGGATTGATCCACACTCTTGCGATCGATACCGCGAAAATCGCGCACGCGAGGAAACGTCACCGCAACCAGCTTTTCGACAAAATCATACATGCGCGGTCCTCGAAGCGTCACTTTTATGCCGATGGGCATGCCTTGGCGAATCTTGAACGCGGCAATAGATTTGCGCGCCTTCGTCAACACCGGTTTCTGTCCCGAGATGCGTTGCAACGATTTGGCTACCGTTTCCTGAAACTGACTATCCTTGAGTCCAGAACCGAGCCCCACGTTCAAGGTGACTTTCTCCATCTTTGGAACCGCGTGGATATTCTTCTTTCCAAGCGACGCCTTCAATGCCGGTGCCACCTTCGTTGAATAGTGTGATTTGAGTAAAGACATACTATTCA
>MGDX01000006.1:232-1724 GCA_001791035.1 Candidatus Uhrbacteria bacterium RIFCSPHIGHO2_02_FULL_53_13 | reverse complement strand
CCACGTTAGAGATGTGCATAGGCGAAGCGTATTCAATCTTTTTTCCCGCTTGCTTGCCGCGCTTTTTGAGGTGCTTTTTCATCATATTCAAACCCTCGACCACCACTTTTTGGTATGCCGGAAATATCTGAACCACCTTGCCGACTTTGCCGCGGTCTTTGCCAAGGAGAATCTTTACGTTGTCGCCTGTCTTGATGGTCATATTAGAGGACCTCCGGTGCCAGAGAAATAATTTTCTGAAACCCTGCCGTGCGCAATTCACGCGCCACCGGACCGAACACACGCGTGCCCTTTGGCTCCTTTGTTTCACGGTTAATGAGCACCGCCGCGTTTTCGTCAAAGCGGATATACGTGCCGTTGGAACGCCGCGTTTCCTTTTTCGATCGCACGAGCACCGCATGAACCACGTCGCTCTTTTTCACCGCTGCGTGCGGTTGCGCCGCTTTCACGACGCACGTCATGATGTCTCCCACGCGGCTGTAGCGCTTCTTGTATCCGCCAAGAACACGAATCACTTGAAGCCGTTTGGCTCCACTGTTGTCGGCAACATTGACCATGGATCGATGCTGAAGCATATGGGGTTCCTATACCGTTTGCGTATCCGTATCTACCACAGAATCTAGCGGTTGTGAAGGCATGCCTTCGCCATACACCACACGCCAGCGTTTGGTTTTTGAATAGGGGCGTGACGCCACAAATTCAACCACATCGCCTTCCTGAAACTGATTGCGCTCATCGTGCACCGCATACGACTTGCTCACGGTGTAGCGTTTCTTGTACTTCGGATGCATTTTCAGGCGATCCACGCGCACTTTTAGCGTCTTGTCGGCCTTGTTCGAGACCACAACGCCCGTCATGCGACGAATAATGATGTTCTTGGTTTCTGACATATTACGATATGCGTGCGGAAAGCAACGTGTTAATCCGTGCGATCGTGCGTCGCGCATTGCGCACCTTTCGGACGTGTGTTTCCTTGTTCGACGCGATGGCAAAGCGCAACTCCAAAATCTCCGTGCGCAAGTCGGCACGCATCTGCTTCAATTCCTCGTCCGTTTTTTTATTGAGTGATTCCATAGTGTCCGCTTATGGGCGAGTAACAAATCGAGTTTGCAACGGAAGCTTATGCGCTCCAAGACGAAGTGCCTCGCGCGCTTGCTCTTCCGTTACGCCGGCAAGTTCAAAGAGCATCGTTCCCGGGCGCACCACCGCCACATAGTGATCCACCGCTCCTTTTCCGCTTCCCATAGTGCTTTCGTTCCCGTGATCGGTAATCGGATGATCCGGGAAAATGCGTATCCAAACTTTTCCTCCACGTTTAATGGAACGCGTCATGGCACGGCGAGCAGCTTCAATTTGCCGCGACGTTACCCATGACTCGGTGATCGCTTTCAATCCGAAAGCCCCGAACGCTAACTGCGTCTTGCGCGTGGCAACGCGTTTGCCGCTCCCGCGACCTTTGTGCCATTTGCGATGTTTGACTCTCTTGGGCATC
>MGDX01000006.1:0-223 GCA_001791035.1 Candidatus Uhrbacteria bacterium RIFCSPHIGHO2_02_FULL_53_13 | reverse complement strand
CCTAGCTTTGTGGGGATGAAGTCCGACGCTCCGGTCGGCGCTCGGTTCGGCGTCCGCCGCGGCCTTGGGTGCGCCCTTTCGATGTGGCAACCGCTTCTTCAATCTTATCGCTAAATACTTCGCCGCGATAAATCCACACGCGAACACCGATCAGACCAAAAATCGTATGCGCTTCCGCCAAATGGTAATTCACATCGGCGCGCAAATTTTGCAACGGTACTTT
>MGDX01000005.1:30787-32431 GCA_001791035.1 Candidatus Uhrbacteria bacterium RIFCSPHIGHO2_02_FULL_53_13 | reverse complement strand
AAAAACACGGCCTCACGCCGTACATCACGTTTGGCTAAGCGCGTACATGCGCTCGGCAGTCAAAAATGAGCCCTACGGCTCGTTTTTGCTTTTGGAAATCCCCACGCCAGTCTGTCATTGCGAACAACGTAGCGACCAAAGCAATCTTACGCCAGTCTGTCATTGCGAACAACGTGAAGCAATCTAACACGAGGTTGCTTCCTTCTTCGCTTTGCGAGTTTCGGTGGACAAATCGTGGAACTCGCAACAGAGCTCGCAATGACAGGATGGAGAGTCATCACAAAAAGCAGGGTTTGACACAATCAACTAAAATTGCTTCAATGTATGTGGAACCATGTCGTTGTTCTTTCAGACGAAGACACAACCGCCTGGGTGTAGCATGACACCCTGTAAGACGAAGCTTGGACAGTTTGTGCGAGACCAGCGTTTGGCGCGTGGATGGACCCAAGAAAGACTGGCAAGAATAGCAGGTGTAAAACAGAACACCATTAGCGGTTTGGAAGTCGGCGCTCGTGCCAATTACAGGGTAACGTACCTCAAACACTTGGCCAAAGCGCTCGAATGCGAGCTAAGTGAGTTGTGGGCTTTGATACCCAATGTTTCTGCACCGCCTCCAACAGAACGAGGGCGCTTTATTCGTGGACGACGCGAAAAACTCTACCTGTCTCTTGAGGGGCTGGCTAGCAAAATGAGGGTGAGTCTCTATGTCGTGCGCCATCTGGAGATGTGCCCAAAAGAGCGCTTGACATCGGTTCAGTACATTCCTGTATTGGCGAGAGTTCTGCAGGTTTCAGCTAAGAGTCTTCTCCCGTTCTTTCAAGGGTCGAAGCGGCCACCTGTGGGTGGGCTTGGTGCCTTGATACAGGAGCGCCGTATGTTGCTCGGCATGAGTCAGTCAGACATTGCCGACAGAATAGGCGTGTCGCGCACATTCGTGAGCAAGATTGAGCTTGGTCGAGTCGGGCTCGTTGAAGCCACCGCAGACGCCACGCTTAAAAAATTGGCAAAGGCGCTCCAATTGGATCCGGATACGTTGAGGCAAGTAAGACCAAAGCGCAAAATAGCGAACAAGCCGCGAACGGAAGGGACGCTTAGCGCCTTGCTCACGGCTCGACGTGTGGAGCTTGGATTATCCCAAGCGACAATTGCAACGCGCGCGGGAGTGGCAAAGTCGACCGTTAGCGATATCGAGCGCAATGGTGGCTCGCTCGATTCGTTGATCAAAGTCGCGAACGCGCTTGACCTTGACCTTGATGTCAAGCCAAAGAAGTAACGCCGGCATTCAAAATGACTCTTCACTCGCCCGTGGCTCACAAGGCCGCGGGCGCGATTTTATGAAGAAATCAGGTCAAGCACGAGCTGTTCAAGAAGGGCATCGGCGCTTGCGGAAGTACGCTTTTGCGCAAAATCAGCTCTCAAAACGGCATCCATCATGCCGCGCAATTCGCTTGCAGACATTGAGACAGCTCTTGGCATCATCTTCTTTGCAACAAAGGGATGGATTCCCAATTCACGCGCCGCCGCTTGCGACGACAATTTTCCATGCTCGGCGCCATACGCGCGCAACAATGTCAGTAGCCGCACTTCGCGAGAGAGCAGGCGCATCAGCTGTTCAGACGCCGTGCCGCGCGCTTGCTCTTGGCG
>MGDX01000005.1:29810-30738 GCA_001791035.1 Candidatus Uhrbacteria bacterium RIFCSPHIGHO2_02_FULL_53_13 | reverse complement strand
AATGCAAACAATGCGTCCTCTGTCGCCGCGTCAACATGCACACAAACATCGGCCGCAGTGACGACACCCATTTTGCGACAGGCATGCGACACTTTATGCAATGCGTGCGCCATCTGCCATGTATCTGCGGTCGAGCGCTCAATGAGTGCGTCCAGGGCCGTCGCGTCCCATGGCACGCCACATCCTGTCACCTGCTGCCGAACCCACGCTTTGAGCTTCGCGCCCGATAGTTGATCAAACGGATACGTGTGAATCGTCTCGACTTCCTTGAGGGCAACCAATAGCTTATTTTTCTCCATGTTCTGCGACGGCAGTGCGTCCACAAGTACAATCACCGATGCCTCGCCAAGTCCCGTCAAGCGCTCCGCCCACGCTTTTGCTTCCTTCTTTGTCGTCACCGCCTCGGCAAGTGTGCGCACAATCGTCATGCGCCGCAACGCTAAAAACGGCATCGCCCGCACAGCGCTGGCAATCTCTCCATCGTTGCCCGAGAACGTCATGTCCGTCACGTTCATGCCGCTTGAATCATGCTTTTCGCGAAATGCCAAAACGAGCGTGCGCACATACTCGCGCGCCCGATATGTGTCTTCGCCGTACACGGAAAGAATCATACGTCAACGGCTTTCATCGCTTTCCAATTCTTGCCCGATGCTACGTTAACCGTGAGCGGCACGTCAAAGTCCGCGACTCTTTCCATGATGTGCTTTACACTTTTTGCAACGTGTTCCACTTGATCGTCTACGACTTCGAGTACGAGTTCGTCGTGCACTTGCAACAAAAGACGTACTGCGTCGCCGAATGCCTCGGCACGAATCCACGCGTCCACTTCAATCATAGCCATCTTCATCACGTCCGAAGCCGTTCCTTGAAGCGGCATGTTTTTGGCCATGCGTTCTGCCGCGGCGCGCACCATTTGCACGCCCGAGTC
>MGDX01000005.1:2472-29801 GCA_001791035.1 Candidatus Uhrbacteria bacterium RIFCSPHIGHO2_02_FULL_53_13 | reverse complement strand
TGCAAATCCGTCTTGCTTTGCACGCATCAATACCTCGTCCAAGTACGCTCGCACGCTCGGAAATGTTTCGAAGTACTTCTCAATAAACGCCTTTGCTTCAGCGAAACTCACCTCGATGCTCCGCGATAGAGCGCGCGGACCCATGCCATAAATGATGCCAAAGTTCACCGTTTTTGCGGCGCGACGCTGCTTTTTTGTGACCTCCTCTTCGGCAACACCAAACACTTTTGCCGCGGTAGCTTGGTGAATATCGCCGCCATCTTTAAAAATTTGAACCATCGTTTTATCTCCCGAGAGCGCCGCCACCAACCGCAGTTCGATTTGCGAATAGTCCGCCGACACAAGTTGACAGCCGCGTGGCGCTACGAATGCCGCTCGAATCTCGCGCCCCAAATCGGTGCGAATTGGGATGTTTTGCAAATTTGGATCTTGGCTCGATAGCCGCCCCGTCACCGCAACCGTTTGATTGTACGTCGTGTGCACGCGTCCAGCGGCATCACGCAATACTGGAAGCGCATCAATATACGTTGACTTTAACTTGGCGAGCTCGCGATACTCACCAATGAGCGGCACGATTGGATGAGTGTCGTAGAGCTTCTCGAGCATCGGCGCCGCCGTGGAGTAGCCGCTCTGCGTACGCTTGATGCCTTTCGTTGGCAAATCCAGCGTGTCAAACAGCACGTTCGCAAGCTGGGAAGGCGAATTGATGTTGAACTCGACGCCCGCCTCTTTGTGAATACGCTTCGTCAACGCACCAAGCTCTCCCTCAAACCGTTTTGACATTTCGTGAAGCGCCGTGACATCAATCTCAATTCCCGTTGCCTCCATCCGCGCCAAAATAAAGATCGTAGGGTGCTCGATGGCGTCATAGAGCTTAAGCATTCCGTCCTTTTGTAGCCGAGTACGTGCCTCGTGTGCGGCCTCAAGAAAGCGCGCAATCGCACCGCCCCAATCCATAAGAGCGTCGTCGGTTTCAAAGTGTTTTGGCATCGTGACACGCACACCGACAAGATCTTCAAGCATTGAAGGGATGTCATAGTCGCGATTCCCCGCGCGGATAAGATAGCTCACAAGCATCATGTCGGTGCCGCGCTCGGACAACGTGAGACCATGTTTGGAAAGGAGATGCCAAAGACGCTTTGCGTCGTGCGTTACAACGTCGCCATGAGTCAGCAATGTGGACAGCGCGGCCAGCGTCGCACGCGACGGCGAACGAAACACGAACGTGCGCGTGCCATCAGAGAGCGTAAGCGCCGTGATAGACGAACCAAACAAATCCTCAGCGTGATCGCGGATGTCGAGCGCAAGCGACGGAGCATCGGAAAGCGCCTTCATCGCCTCGTCGACATACACACCGTCCGTGTCGACAACCACATTTGCCTTTCTATGCTTGGTTGTCTTAATCTCTCGATTTTTGATGCTCGATTCTCGATTCCCATCCAGCCCCTCAATCCTCCGAAGCAACGTCGTAAACTCAAACCGTCGGTACGCTTCTGCCACCTTTTCCCAATCGAGCGCCCCAATGTGCGCGTCTTTGAGGGAGAATTTCATCGGCACGTCGCGTTTGATGGTCGCTAACTCCAAACTCATGCGAGCGTTTTTTTCGTCTGATTTTAACTTGTTTTGCAAGGATTCCTTGGCGTTGATTTTGCCGTCTTTGAGCGCCGAGTACACGCCGTCGAGCGATCCATGCGCTAAAATGAGCTCGGTTGCGCCCTTGTCGCCAATGCCCTTTACACCGGGGATATTGTCGGACGCGTCACCTTTGAGCGCTTTGTAATCCACGATGTGCTCGGGACCAAAGCCATAGCGCTCGCGCACGGCATTGCTGTCGTAAAGCTTTGTCTGCGAGAGGCCCTTCACAAAAAACTCCACGACCGTCGAATCGTCCACAAGTTGAAGTGCGTCCAAATCGCCCGTGATAATCACGGTTTGATACGCTTTGTTGCGGCGAACGTGCTCGGCGACCGTGCCAATTAAGTCATCCGCCTCAAACCCCTCGATCCCAAACGACGGGATGCCAAACGCACGCAGAAACTCATCGACAAGTGGGATTTGGTCGTACAGCTCCTGCTCCTTTTCCTCGCGGCCCGCTTTGTAGTCTTCAAAAACCTCGTCGCGAAACGTGCCGCCCTGCACATCCCAACACACGGCAATGTGCGTAGGCTTTTTTTCGGTGAGCAATTTGTGGAGCACCATCGCAAAGCCGTACACGGCGTTGACGACCGTGCCATCTTTGGTGGTAAGTGGCGGAATGGCGTGCCACGCGCGGTGCAGAAGCGAGTTGCCATCGATGATATAGAGCGTTTTTTGTTGGCTTGCCATGTGCAGAACATCGTATCAGGAACGGAGAATAAGTTCACCCCCGCCGGCAGGCCCGGAGGGGGTGAAGAGTTGCCAGAGCGGCGAAGATGTTCGCTACGCGAGCACCGGCGCGGGGGAGGGCCCCATGACCGGCTTGAGGTTGTGCTGGCTCGTCGTGAGCCGGGCACCGCTGCCCGGCAGCGCCGAGCTGATCTCGATGAGCTGGTGCCCGATGCGGACGACCAGCTTGTTGTCCGTGATGTCGAGCATCGGCTCGCCGCGCGGCGCGGCGACGACGGTGTTCTGCGAGTCCTCCAGCACCTCGCCGTGCCTCCGGATGAGGCCGGCGAGCACGGTCGAGTCGCTCGTCGAGATGATCGACCGCCTGGTGACGAGCACCAGCGACCGTCCGACGATCGCCCCGAGCACGACCGCATCTCCGGCGTACCGGAGCGGCGCGACGATGCTCGAGATCGGGTGCTGCGCGATGTACTCGACGTCGCCCACGCACTCCGTGTCGACGACGAACGCGCACATCACCTCGCGCGCCTCGTGCGAGACGAGGCAGTTGACCCCCACCCGCAGGGCGAACTTCCCGTGCTTGCGGGGGTTCGGCCCGAGGTTGAGCTTCCGCTCGCACTCGGCGAACCGGCTCTCCATGTCGAACTGCCCCCAGAAGGGGATGTTGGTGGCGACGCTCGCGAGCGCCGTCTCCGTCCCCGCCAGGGTGATCACCGCCCGGGCGCAGTCGGCCCAGACGATGGAGTGGATGCGCACCGGCGGCCTGCCCAAGGCCGTGGTGTGCGGGTTCTGCGGGGAGCCGTTGGCTCCCTGTCCCACGTCAGCGTTGCCCTTCAGATCCATCTGGTTCTGCTCTTTTCTGCTGTCCGGGCCTGCTCATGCCCGGCGTTCCGACGCCCCTCGCACGCTCCTCTAGCGTGCGACAAGACAAGGGCGATACTATCGGCTTTGCGAATCTGTGTCAAGGGGTGTCCATACATGATACTCGATACGTGATACTTCTATAAAAACTCATCCCCCGCCGGTAGACCCGGTGGGGGATGATGTGGCGCGCAGAGCGCGTCACGAGGGTGAGCGAACAAGAGACGGCCCCGTGTTCAGGACCGAGCAGACAGCGCGAGGCCGCCTCTCGTCGCTCACGCCGGCCGAAGCCGGTGAGGAGTCAGGCGGTCGCGCCGTTGCCGTTCTCGAGCGAGATGCCGGCGGCGCGCCGGAACGGCCCGGAGAGGGCCGCGAGCGGCACGCGGCTGGTCGCGCCGTCCTTCGTCACGATCGCCGTGCCGGTCTGGCTCTCGGCGATGTCGGCGAAGAGCGAGACGAGCGCGCCGTAGTTGTCCGTCGTCTTGACGACCTCGATGTCGCCGTTCGGCTTGACGCCGACGGCGATGTTGGTCTCGTTGTCGGCGAGGCCGACGATGACGCGCGTCCCGTTGCTGATCATGGTGATCGGCGGGGTGTCGAGCCCGACCTTCTTGCTGTCGAGCAGGTACTCCATGGGGATGTTGCCGGTGTCCATGATCGTGGCGAACATCTCCGCCGAGAGGCGGCGGGTGACGATCGCCCTCGAGTCGGTCACCAGCACCGCCCGCCCGTACACGAAGTGCACGAACCGCACGGTCTCGCCGTCCATGGTGAGCGCCTGGGCGAACGACTCCTCCATGGAGGGCTCGTTCATGTCGATCGCCGTCACGACGAGGATCGCCTTGATCCGCTTGGGGTCGACCGTGTGCCGGCCGTTGAAGCCCTCCGCCGGCACGAAGCCGGACGCGATGAGCTGCTGGACGATGGCGGCGAACTGCCGGTCCTCGATGAAGTTGGCGCCGTCCTCCATGCTGACGACCGCCAGTCCCATCAGGTGCGGGCGGATCGTGACGATCGTCTGCACGCCCTTGGGCAGGGTCGCCTTGATCGTCGCCGTGTCGGCGCCGTCCTTGGCGACGAGCGCGTGGAGCGTGCCGTCGCGCGGGTCGTACCCGAGCTCGACGACGTTCTCGACGTTGCCGACGACCGAGAGCATGCTAGCGTCCTGGTAGGGGAACACGAACAGCTGGTAGTCCTCGCCGTCCTCCGTGAGGTACTGGCCGAGGGGGTCGTCGGTCTCGCTGTCGTGCTCGGTGTTGAAGTACGCCGTGAGGGCGCTGATCGCCTGGGCGAGCCAGGCGAGGATGGGGAAGGTGGGCTTGCGCCCGCCGGGGGTGTTCATCTGGGTTCAGTCTCCATGGGGGGTCGCTCGATGGCGCCCCAAATTGTTGTTCGACTCTCTGTCTCGGGCCTCTTACTCCGATTCCTTGATTCACATTCCCATAGATCCGTTGTCTTTGCCTCCTTTCCGGATAGGGAATTGCGTCTCTTGTTCACTTTGTAAAGAAGCGTGCTCCTTCATTCGCCACCATCTTATCGCACTTCGATTCGATGATTTTGAACTTGGGAAAGCGTCGCGGATACTACACGAGGCCAAAAAAGCTGTCAACGGTCATATACTCACATTAGACTTCATTAGCTAATACTAGCCATTTTCTTGCAACTTTTACTCAAAAGCTATGCTCGACCGCTTGACAAAGCCGCCTTTTCATGATACCTTTCAAAGTCGTCGCAAATGCAGATTTCGCGAGACGAATAGGCACAAACGATTGAGTAAGGCTGGAATTCAGTAACGGAGATTTGCCACAGACGCCCTAAGTTTATCGAAGGGCGTTTTGCGTTATTTGGATCTGTTACAAACCATTGCATTTTCGTAAAAATAACAGTAGAGTGCCATCGTTCCAAGCGAATGCTCTCCAATCATGGCGGCCATGGTGAAATGGTTATCACATCGGGTTGTGGTCCCGGCGTTACGGGTTCGATCCCCGTTGGCCGCCCCAGCAAAAATACCGACCTTGCGTCGGTGTTTTTGTTGGTGGTGGTCCAACGGAGATCGAACAAAGGGATGGTAAGGGGAGTCGAGCCGCAACAAAGGAATGCCATTGAGGCATTCCGTGACGGTGAGACGGGCTTGCCGATGTGCATCGTTCAAATCTTTAGATTTGAACAGAGTGATGCACCGGCAAGGGCAATACCGTTTTTCCCCTTACTTGCGGGGGGTGACGCTCGACAGTCTTTAGACTGTCGAGCAACCAGAGGGGCGGAAGCCCCTATGGAGAGCGAAGCGACTGTGAGACCCCGTTGGCCGCCCCAGCAAAAAACTTCCAGTTCGTCTGGAAGTTTTCTGTTGATGATGATAATTGGCGTGGATCGAACCTTGCATCCTTGCTTGCCCTGAGTTCTTCGGTGCGTACGCGTTGAGTCCAAACATCGAAGAACCCGTTTCGCGATCACTTTACTGAACCAAATCATCTGCCCCTTCCGTCTCATCTCCAATTCCATCGTTCGTAAAGCGCCATGTATTCATCACGGCATCAACAATCTCATTGAACGGATTCTCGAGCTCGGCTCCGGTCACCGGATCAACACCAACGGCAACTGGAAACGTCACCTTCACCTCAAGCATCAATCCGCGACCGCTATCAATAAAGTATCGGCGACGCACAAGCAACGGCTCACCATTGAGCACCGGTTCAACGTACCAATCCACATACGCATCGTGAGCGTCAAAACGCCGTGCGTCGTATCCAAAATCCGTCGTCTCCACGGAAAGCGGGAACGCCTCGGTCGCATCGGGGAACAAGCTCGCGTATTGCGCACGCTTTTCCTCAATTGCCGCGCTCACCTCTTCCACGGTCGTAAACCGCTTCTGCGTCGCGCTCTTGAACGACCGCTCGTCATATTTCACCGCACTCACGATCATCTCGACCTCATTTGACGATAATTGCGCAAGACGCACTGTTTCGTCCTGGATCTCGACACTCGCGTCAGCCGTCCACGCGATTGGGAACATAAGCGAGATGCCATAGAAATCGTTGACGTACCGTGTGTGCGTCGGTTCTGGCGTCACCTCGTTGCCCGCACCGTCCGACACCGGCATCGGCGCCACGGCTTGCGTGTATCCTTTCACGATCTCGGGATCAAGCTGTACCCCATCGGCCAACTTTTGCGCCGCGAGCTGTTCGGCGAGCCGGTTCACGAGGCCCTCGTCAACCGCGCCTTCTTGTACCGGAGGCTCAAAGTAGCGAGAAGCAATAAACCCGCCGACAGTGAGCCCAATCAAAACGGCCACGATTCCGAGCGCCAAGGCGGAAATTATTGGTTGGTCTTCCTTTCGTGAGGATCGATTTTCGTCCTTCTCCATACGATCAAGCGGTTTTCCTTCTAAGGATTTCTGCTTGGATTGCACGCGTTTGCGCGACGATGATTTCTTCTCGGACATACTATTTTTTTCGATTTCCCATTTCACTGACGGCCTCAAAGGCACGCAAAACCTCGAGCGGAACCGCAAAAATCACCGTGTTTGACTGGTCCGACGAAAGGTCATTGATGGTGTTGAGGGTGCGCAAGTGCAACGCGCCAGGACTTGCGGCGAGCGTCTTAGCCGCACTCGCCAAATTGTTCGCCGCTTCAACCTCGCCAACCGCCTTGGTCACCACCGATCGCCGCTCGCGCTCCGCTTCGGCTTGTTTGCCAATCACGCGACGCATATCCTCGGGCAACAAAATGTCCTTCAACTCCACGTTGTCCACTTGAATTCCCCACGGATCGGTAAGCTCGTCAACAATTTTCTTGATGTTTGCGCTCGCTTGTTCTCGGTTTTGCAAAAGCTCATCCAGCTCCATTTCGCCAACCACATTTCGCATGGTCGTTTGCGCAAGCTGACTGACCGCGTACTGAAAGTGCTCCACTTCAATAATAGCCTTGTCGGCTTCCTTTACTTTGTAGTAAATCACCGCGTTGATTTGGCATGAGATATTGTCTTTTGTAATGGCCTCTTGGTTTGGAACATCCACTGCCTTTACGCGAATGTCAATGCGCGGCATTTTCTCAATAACCGGCAACACAATACGCCATCCCGGCTGTCGCACCCCCACAAACTTCCCAAAACGGAACTTCACGCCCCGTTGGTACTGCTTCACTTCACGAATCGATATGAGCAGAACAAAGACCACGAGAGTAAGCAGGCTGTAAATAGATCCCATAATCGCTAGAGTTAAGAGAGTGAGCCGTGAAAAGAGTTTAGCGCGATGACCCCATATTGCCAAGAAGCATGCGCCAAATGCAGCCCCTGTGGATAAAAGTACCAGGTACCTTTATCCATACCGTACCATGATCACAGAAATGCAAAAATCCGCTTTTGCGGCGGATTTTGCTTGATAGGTCTGGCATCCAAGAATAGGTCTGGCATCCAAGAATGGACTATTTGATTTCGGTATAGCCGTCTCTCTCCATGAGTGAGCGAGCCTGCGCCAAGGCTTCATTCCTTGCGGCAACTCTGTCGAGATTCCGAGATCTTCCCACACACATTCTTCTAGTGAAATCCATATTCGAAGCGTCAATGGTTTCTCCCTCTTCCAGTTTATGTATCGTCACCATTGTTTCGCCGCCTGTTCGATCCATCTGCACAATCATCGTAAATTCGTTTCCGGCCGCATTGCGCACACGCATCGCATACTTTTTTTCACGTGCCGCGGCTTCCACGGCCTCATTATTAGCCAATGACTCTGAATCGTGTGACATATTGCCTTTCGAATAAGGAGTAAATATCTTGATATGACGGGCCTGCCATCCAAAGCTCGGCAAAGCCGAGCGAAGAATGGCGCCCCGGGCAGGACTCGAACCTGCAACCTGATGGTTAGAACCCACCTACTCTATCCAATTGAGCTACCGAGGCGTGGGCCGAATATAGGTGAAAAATGGACATTTGTCAATGCGCAGAACCACCGAAACGACGAGAAAAGAAACGCTTGCTACTTTTGTTTTGTGCAAGCTTTGAGCCTAGACACATCTCTACCTGATTGGTTCCACCCACGTGGATTGAAGGTGCGTTTGTTGGTGAGAGGCGATCGAAACCTCAACTTCGTCGAAATGGCCTCGACGGCAGATTACTTGAGAGTCGAGAAGAGAGGCAGGACGGCGCGAACGTGCGATTCGCTGTTTGCTGGCGTATTCAGCATAGCGCCGAGGAATACACAGAGGGAAGGCGCGCTGTGCCCGAGGATTGGTTGCATTTCATGTTTTTTGACCCCAATTCGTATGCTCCTGTTTACGGACAAAACAGGCACGTTCAGTGGGTACGTAGACATGGTGCCGAAATTGGCAGAATTGGGGCGTTTATCAGAAATGGCAACTATAGTCATCACACTATGAAAGAGGACTCCATCATCCATGAAACAGGCGAACTCCTTGCTCTGCAAAGAGAAAAAATCCTCAAGGTATCTACGGATACCTCTGTGGTTTTTTCTCTTTGCAGAGCGGCAGATTTCATCCCGTTTCAAGAATGCTAAATCCTCTTTCATAGTGTGATGACTATACCTCAACATCCCCGGACCGGGGATTGGGAGAGACGGGGATCCCAATATCTCCGTCGAACTCGACGAGGAAATGAGGCGCGCCGTTCGCGCTCTGCTCCAGAAAAGATGACCTTCACGCCCCGCGACACTGTCTGCGGGGCGGCACTATTTTCTGCGCCTGTCGTGGTGACGCTTATGAACCTGCCGCAAATGCTTGTCGGTAACGTGTGTATACACCTGCGTCGTCGTGATGGACGAATGGCCGAGCATAGCCTGCACCGAGCGAATGCCGGCGCCGCCGCGCAACAAATCGGTTGCAAATGTGTGACGCATGGTGTGCGGCGACACTTTTTTCGTAATTCCCGCGCGGCGCGCATACTTGTCAACGATGCGCTGAATGGAGCGCGGCGTAAGCGACGTTGAATCGCGCGCATCCTTTGCGCGGTCGTGCGACACAAACAAGAACGGTGCCGTGTCCTTGCGTTTTTTTAGATACGTAGAAAGGGCCTCTCGCGCACGGTCACTCAAAAACACAATGCGCCGCTTGGAGCCCTTGCCCGTCACGGTAAACTCATCTCGCTTCAGATTGATTTGATCAATGTCAAGCTTCGCCGCCTCCGATACGCGCAATCCCGTAGAAAACAGCAGTTCCAAAATCGCTCGGTCGCGCAGAGCCACCACATCTTGACCTTTGGGCGCATCGAGCAAGCGTAAAAGTTCCTCCTCCTCCAAAAATTCAACGTGACGATCGGGCTGTTTTGCCAACTCGATTTTTTCCGGAGCAAGCGTTTTGAAATCGCGTTTTGTGAGGAACTTCAAAAAGGAGCGCAGAGCAATCAAATGATAGTTTTGTGTCGTCACTTTTGGCCCATCCGCGTTGCGTCCTTCAATGGAGCGGTTGATGTGTTGGCGAAACGAGCGCACAAGCGGCAAAGTAATGTCTTTTGGCGAGGGAAATCGCGCCCACGACAAAAACCGCCGCAAATAGAAGTCGTAATTTTGCAACGTGCGTTGCGATCGTCCCTTCTCAAGCTCAAGATACTCAAGAAAGTCAGTAAGTTGCTTTTCAATTCCTGTTTGTTTCGACATACCTGCTCATGATTGACAGAATCACCATCGTTCAGTATACTTCATTTAAATTATTCCTGACGCGTTTCTGGGATATCGGCCTCTCCAGCCGCCTTCTCGGTTCCGCGCTAATTGGTGACTATGCTAAGCAAACGGCAAAAGGAGAACATCATTACAAAGTACGCGACGCACAAGAATGACACGGGCTCCCCGCAAGTGCAGATTGCGATTTTGACCTCGGAAATTGCGGATTTGACTTCGCATTTGCGCGAGCACAAAAAGGACCACTCGTCCCGACGTGGACTTTTGCGCAAAGTGAATGAGCGCCGACGCCTTTTGAAATATCTCGAACGTGAGGATGTGAAGGGGCACAAAAAGCTCAAAGAGGCTCTCAAACTCAAATAGATTTGTCGTTCCCGTCTCTAAGATCATCAACCATAGAGACGGGATCGATGTTTTAGTCATATTTTCATGCATTTATTTTTATGATGATGGACACCAAACACCAGCGCGTCGGTGTGTTTATTGACGTGCAGAACATGTATTACAGCGCTCGAAATTTGTTCGACCGCAAAGTGAACTTTGGGAATGTCGTAAAGAAGCTCGTTGATAAGCGACAGCTCATTCGAGCTATTGCCTACGTTGTGAGCACGAAGGCCGGCGAGAACATCCCGTTCTTCGACGCGCTTAAGGGCATGGGCATTGAAGCTAAAGAAAAGGAGCTGAAGGAGTATTTCAGCGGACAAAAGAAAGCCGATTGGGATGTGGGGATCGCCATCGACGCCGTAGAGATTGCCGATGGCTTAGATGTTGTACTTTTAGTCTCCGGCGATGGGGATTACATCCCGCTCGTGCGCTACTTGCAACACCGTGGCAAGATCGTTGAAGTGGCTTCGTTCCGCGAGACCACGTCTTCCGAGCTCATCGAGGTCGTCGGACGGCATCGCTTTACCAATCTTTCCGAAAACAAGCGCACATTCCTGATGGGCGACAGCGGACACGATAGCTCTGCGCCATTGAATACCGTGCAAAAAGCCAACGGTGGTTTATCTGCGTCCAGTTCAGATTTCCGCGTACCTCCCGCAGAATCGGAAGCGGCAAAGCCTATCGCGGACGAAGATCTCTCCCCAAACGAGCGCGCTCTAAACAATTGATGGCTATGGATAAAGGTACCAGATACCGTTTCGTTTTCTGCGCTTAAAACAATAACGTTCTTCAATAATCCAACGAATTCAGCAAACAACTGTGGATAAAAGTACCAGGTACTTTTATCCACAGGTCGCACATCGGTCTGGAGTTCCGCTAAGTCACGCGAGATTCCGGCCGGTCCACGACACGGATCTCCTTATTCATCTGGCGGAAAGACAATGAGATCTCGACTTTCGAGCCGAGGGCTTAAGTCTTTCCACCAGCGACAGAACTCTTATGGATATAAAACAATTCAAGCTCGACTGGGGCGGCAAAACGCTCGCCGTCGAAACAGGGCGCCTCGCTCATCAAGCCGATGCCGCCTGTACCGTGCAGATAGGCGACACGATTGTGCTCACAACGGTCGTCATGTCAAAAGATGTGCGTCCTGGCATGGGATTTTTCCCTCTTATGGTGGACTTTGAAGAAAAGTACGCCGCCGCTGGAAAAATCAAAGGATCGCGATTCATCAAAAAGGAAGGCCGTCCGTCGGACGAAGCGGTGCTCACCAGCCGCATGATTGATCGCACTATTCGTCCGCTCTTTCCGGCGCGTTTACTCAATGAAGTGCAGATCGTCTGCAACGTCCTCTCGTTTGACGCCGAGAACGATGCGGATATCCCGGCAATGATTGGGACGTGTATTGCGCTCCACATGTCGAATATTCCGTGGAACGGGCCAGTGAACGGTGTACGCATGGGGCTTTTGGACGGCACGTGGGTTGTGAACCCAACGTACAAAGAGCGCGAACGCGCGATGGCCGATTTGGTCGTATGCGGAACGTCCGACAAGCTCATTATGATGGAAGCGGGCGTCAACATCGTGCCGGACGATTCAATTGTCGAAGGCATCGCCGAGGGACTCAAGCAACTTGAGCCGCTCATCGCATTCACGGAGCAGATTCGCTTGGCCGTGGGCTTAGAAAAGGTAGATCCAACTACTGAATCGGACGAAGCACGCGCCATACGCGAGCAGGTTGAGACGCTCGCCAAGCCGTTTATCACTAAGCAAGTTGAGGCGCACATGTTTAGCGCGCCTCTCGCCACAAAGACCGAGCGCAGTTTAGCAAAATCCAAAATCTACGCGGATCTTTCGGTACACTTGACAGAGCAGGGAATTGCCGGCGAGCATCATGTTCACGGCACATCGCTCATTTACGACGAAGTTCAGCGCTATGTTTCAGAGCAGATCTTGAAAAAAGATCGTCGCGTTGACGGTCGCGGTATCGAGGACGTGCGCGCCATTGGCGCCGACGTTTCGTTCTTGCCGCGCACGCACGGCTCGGCCATTTTCAGCCGCGGTGAGACGCAGATTCTATCCACCACGACGCTCGCCGGTCCAAGTTTTGAACAGATCGTGGACACCATGGAGATGGACATCAAAAAGCGCTACATGCACCACTACGCGTTCCCGGCGTTTAGTGTTGGTGAAACAAAGCCAAACCGCGGTCCTGGACGCCGCGAAATTGGTCACGGCGCGCTCGCTGAAAAGGCGCTCGAGCCCGTTTTGCCGAGCAAAGAAGACTTTCCGTACGTCATGCGTGTCGTGTCCGAAACGATGGGTTCAAACGGCTCAAGCTCGATGGGATCCACGTGCGGTTCAACGCTCGCGCTCATGGATGCAGGAGTCCCCATAAAAGCACCGGTTGCCGGTGTGGCCATTGGTCTTGCTTCCTCGCAAGATATGAGCCAATGGAAAGTCATCACCGATTTGCAGGATTTAGAGGACGGTCCCGGCGGTATGGATTTCAAAATCACGGGAACGCGCGATGGCGTGACCGCCGTTCAACTCGACACAAAAACAGCGGGATTGCCAATGGAGGTTGTACGCGAAGCGTTCCGACAGGCCAAGAACGGACGTGTCAAGATTCTCGACGTCATGGAAACAACGATTTCACAGCCACGCACCGAGCTTTCCAAGTACGCGCCGCGTATTGAGAGCTTGATGATTCATCCGGATAAAATTCGTGAAGTCATTGGACCTGGTGGAAAGATCATCAACGCCATTATTGACGCCACGGGCGTTGATATCAACATCGAAGACGATGGACTCGTGACGGTCACATCCGTGGACGCCAACGGCATCAAAGAAGCGATTCAGTGGATTAAGAACATTGTTGCGGAAGCGGAGGTTGGCGCAACCTATAAGGGAAAGATTGTAAGACTAATGGATTTTGGAGCGTTTGCCGAGTTCTTGCCAGGTAAAGACGGTCTCGTACACATCTCGGAAATAGCGCCGTTCCGTATCGGAAAGGTGACAGACGCGGTGAAGGAAGGCGATGAAGTCTTTGTGAAGGTCATTGAGATAGACTCCATGGGCCGAGTCAACCTCTCCATGAAGCAGGCGGAGGGAAACGAAACGCTGTTTGCGCGAATCCCAAAGTCGCAAACGCCATCAAACGGAAACAGCGGTGAGCGTGGCGGTCACGGCAATGGCGGGCGACCGCGTCCTCCTCAACGACCACGAGGTGCGCGCCATGGCTAGCATGAGCAACAATACAAACAACACGGCACGCGGCGATTTTGTACGCCGCGGTGTTGTTATTTTGTTCATTACCCTCATTGCTTATCTTGGCGTCCGTTGGAGTCAAACGGCTTTACCGGAAAATGGACAAGATGTTGGGGATCACCCAATTCTTTCAATGGATGTTGCGGCCGTCATTAGCCTCAATCGACCAGCCAATGAGGTGGTTTTGCCACAAATTCTCGACGCGTTTTCCATTTCAGGCGATCATCGTACGATTGTTGTCTACAACAGTGGCAATATCGCCACTATCCCCGATTCACAGCGCGAATCTGTAGTCACTGAAGCCTCACGAGCTCACGGATGGTTCCTTCCGAACATGATTGGGACGGTTTCCATAAGTACAGACTCTCGCCAAGCAACCATTCCACTTTTTCGTAGCCAAAAAGGCTTGTTCACACCTCTTGCAAGCAAAAACAAGACCATTACTACTCTCTGGAATAAAGACGCCATGTCTGGAATCCGCGCAAAATGCCCTGACGAATGTGATGAACTCCCTCACGACTTGTCCACATTTAGCCAAAGCGATCTAGAATTTGATCTGTTCACTTATTCTAGCGACATAATAAACATGAGCTTTGACACGGCGACTAAAAAAGAAACTATTGTTAAAGTATTATCGAACATCGTTGCACGACAAAGTCCTGAAACACAGCAAAGAACCCTTCCCGATGGGACGATCTATCGAGCACTTGTACCAAATTCCAATGTCAACGTATCCGATGGCTCGATTGGTGATGGAACTATTACAACAATTCAAGCAGGGGACAAAAAGTGGACAATTCTACAACACGCAGGCTCATTTTTCTCCACAAACGACAACAAGACACAATCTGCACTTTTGTCTACACAACTGTTGACAAACAAGGTGTGCGGGAAAAAACCAATTTGGTTTTATCAATTGATTGATAGCGAAGCTTGGCCAAATCCTATTTTTGTCACACAGTCAAGAAATAGAGTTACCGTTTGCGTAAAGTAGAGTTTGTCTACACTACTGTGGATAAACTGCTAACAACCTGATCAATTTGTGGACAAGTGTAAACTTATCCACAACTCATGTGCACATTTATGTTTTGTGAAAGCATTTTTTGGCTAATAAAAGCTAGATTACAGCGTTGACATTTGGTGTTCAACGTGCTACTATGTGCGTGTACCCTTCAAACTCGTTCTTTCAAAACCCCTACCACAGGGGAATGCACCTACACAAAAGGGTACAGGTCCATTCCTCTCCTCAATACTACTCATTGAGTAAAACAAACATCCAAAAATGTGCCCTGTACGCACACCAAGGTGACCCGCAAAAAGAATCCGATAAAGGAGGTGCGGCGAACCGAATGGGTGGTAGTGAGGAAACTTCAACTTTCGCTCCGGTTTTGGGAGCCGCGTCGTGTCGAAATCGAGCATTTCGCCACAACCCGGTTCCCACTCGAACCGATCAGCGACTCTCCGAGCCGCACGGACATAAACTCAAACTAAAGCCGTTGCGGCTTGTTTGTTTGAAAAATAGAGGCTGGAGGTTTTGAGACTAGAATGGCGTTGACATGTCGAATCAAGCGATGTAGATTCTGATAGAATATGTTTGTGAAAATCATGTAATGGGAAGTGATCTATGACAAAGAAACAACTACAAGCAATCAAAGAAAAGCTCGAAGTTGAAAAAGCGCGCATCGAAGCGGAGCTTGCCGTGATGGCGCATAGAAATCCGCAGACGTCAGAGTCTGATTTTGAAGCAGATTATAAAGATGTTGGCGACGATGACGATGATAACGCATCGGAGGTTGCGCAGTACACGAGTGATTTGAGTGTGAGCTCGGAACTTGAGAAAACACTTCGCGACATTGAAAAGGCGCTCGCAAGTATGAAAAAGGGGGACTACGGCTTGTGCAAATACTGCGGAGACTCGATTGATCCAAAGCGTCTTGAGATTCGTCCCACATCATCGTCCTGCATCGCGTGTAAAAAGACGTTCACGAAAGAAGCATGAGTTTTCACAAGGTTGCGTTTGCGACGACGCTGGCATCGTTCCTCACGGTTGCCGACGCTGTCGCGAAAGTCGCCGTTCAAACAGCACTCCCCACCGGTAGTGTTGTTATTTTTCCTCGTGTTTTGGAGATTCTACTGCACTACAACGCCGGACTCGTAGCGAACATCCCCGTTCCTATGCCGCTCGTGATTGTCATCACTCTCATTGTGCTCCTTGGATGCGTCATATGGTTACGCCGTGCGTGGAGTAAAGAAGATGTAACAACGCTCGTTGGACTCATTCTTATCTTGTTTGGAGGTGTTGGAAACCTCACCGACCGCTTGGCCGACGCCCACACGACCGACTATCTGTTGCTGTTTGGCCACAGTGTTGTGAATCTCTCCGATGGTCTTGTCTTAGCTGGCATTATCTATCTTGCGTACACATCGCTATCACAGACGAAGAGCAGAACATTCCTGCCGTCATTGCGAGGTCGAGCGGGATGAAGAACGTGCCATTGAGGCATGTTTGAACCGTGAGACGGGTACTCCGATGTGCGCAGTGCGCACCGGAGTGCCCCGTGAATCAGGTCGCGAAGCAATCTTATGCCAAAATCAGGTTGCTTCGTCGAACCCGCAACGACAAGTAGAGGTGTGCTCGAAATAAAGAACTATAGTCATCGCACTATGAAACAGGAATTAGCATTTTTGAAACAGAGCGAAGTCCGACGCTCTGCAGGGAGAAAAAACCGCAGATGTAGCCGTAGCTACATTGAGGATTTTTTCTTCCGAAGAGCTAGGAATTTGCCTGTTTCAAGAATGATGGAGTCCTGTTTCATAGTGCGATGACTATAGAGGCGCTCCCGCAACCAAGCCGCTATCCCCATCATTATTTTTAGCGGTATTGGTATGTCAACAACAATTCGTTCGGCCGCCATCAACGGCCTTCATGTCGACTCTGTGTTTGTCGAGGTCGATATTCATTTTGGTCTCAAAGCATTTCACATCGTCGGACTCCCAGGTCGGTCGGTACGCGAATCGAGCGGCCGCATTGAATCGGCGTTCAAACAGTGCAAATTCGACTACCCGCGCTATCGCATCCTCGTCAACTTGGCTCCTGCGCATTTGCAAAAAACCGGCACGCTCTACGACCTTCCCATGGCGCTCGGCTTGTTGATTGAGCAGGGCATTCTCCCGCAGGATTGCTGTAAACACCTGTTGGCGTTTGGCGAACTAGGTCTTGACGGCACGATTCGCAAAGTGAACGGAGCTCTTTTAATGGCTAAGCTCGCCCACTCACTTGGAATGAAGCACGTCATTGTTCCTGCAAAAAACGCCAAAGAGGCAGCGTGTATCGATGGCATTGACGTCATTGGCGTGAGCCACCTCAACTCGCTCGTCGCGCACTTAGTCGGTATGCAGACGATCGAGCCTCAACCGTCAACCACATTTACCGTGTCATCACGCACGCACACGTTTGATTTGTCGCAAATCCGCGGCCACGCTCACGCCAAACGCGCGCTTGAAATCGCGGCCGCGGGAGGTCATAACGTACTCATGTCAGGACCCCCGGGATCGGGAAAGACACTGTTGGCGCGTTCACTCGCCACCATTTTGCCGACGCTCACAAAACAAGAATCGCTCGAGGTTACGGCGATTCATTCCGTCGCCGGACGCCTCAAATACGGATACGTCAAAGAGCGTCCCTTTCGCGCTCCGCACCACACGGCAAGCGGTATCGCTTTGATTGGCGGCGGCTCCAATCTTCGTCCGGGAGAAATCAGCCTCGCCCACCGCGGTGTCCTGTTCCTCGACGAGATTGCCGAGTTTCCAAGCCACGTCCTTGAGGATCTGCGCCAACCGCTCGAAGAGGGGACGGTGACCATTTCGCGCGTTGCCGGTACGGTTGAATATCCGGCGCGCTTTACGCTCGTGGGCGCCATGAACCCCTGTCCGTGCGGCTATTCGACCGACTCGTCAAAGCCGTGCATTTGCTCGCCGGTCAACATTGCGCGATACCAGCGAAAGCTCTCCGGACCATTTCTCGATCGCATAGACGTGTTTACACATGTGCCGCGCATTGACGTAAAAGACGTGGCGTCCGCGCACGCCGGTGAGTCATCCAATGTTGTGCAGGCGCGCGTTCAGGACGCTCGCAATATTCAGGAGCGCCGATATAGCGCAACACAGCTCATTTGCAATGCCGATTTGTCGCTCTCTGCCATCAAGCGGTACTGCACCGTGGATGATGACGCCGATGCGATGTTGCAAACAGCCGCGAGCGCCCTCAAACTTTCCACACGCGCGTACATTCGCACGATTCGAATCGCACAAACCATTGCCGACCTTGCCAAGTTCTCGTCTGTCACCAAGGGGTGTATGGCCGAAGCGCTCCAGCTCCGAGAGCCGAATGTGCGTTGACATACACACACTTCCATGATACGTTTCTCACGGAATTGCTATGAAGACTGCACACATGTATGCACACTTCTTTGGTGCTGTTTGGAGAACACCGTGAGCGAATCTTGGAAAAGCCTGTTTGTTTACAGGCGCGACACCTCCATTGAATGCGCGTTCCAGACGTTCATGATGGGACAGGCCGGAGCCGCCGTATTCCTGGCTTCACTAATCTGGCTTGGAGGGATCCCTGTACTCTTCATTGGAATGATTCCGACGATCCTGTGGGGTTATGCTCGCAATCGCGAACATGTCCGTAATCACACTTTGGGGTTCCGACGCGCTCTGTTGGTGGCAATGAGCATGTCAGTGCTGGAAACGGTGTGTATTTTCGTGACTTTCGTTTTTTTCTTTAACGCCGTATTAGTTTGCTCCATCATGATGGGACCGGAGTACGACCGAGTGTCCTTCCAGAACGCTCTGGCAAAACTTAACACCCTTGTGGTTTGGCTTTTTTGGGGAGGTACTGGATCGGCAGGCATGATCATTGGATCGCTCGCCGCAATCGTACCCGAAGGTATAAAGACTGTCCGTCGAAGAAACCACCGGTGAACTTCTTGTTCACGCCCCGCCTGGGGCGTGTTCGTTACTTAACCGCGAAATCGAAAATAGAGATAGATTAAAACAAGAAACAAAATCCACGCTATGCCAATTCGATCCATCAACACCTGCCGCTCCTTGAATTCAGTAAAACTACCCCAGCCACCGACCCTCCACGACCATCGGCGTCCAAACGCGAACATCATCGGCAATGCCACAAAACCCGTGATAGGCAAAATCGACAGCACAAACCACAGATACTGCCGCGTACCAAACGCATACGCCTGCGTCCACAAGAGTCCGCCCGGCGACGGACGACGCAAAAACCGCTCAATTTCCTCGTCTGCCGTGACCAGTTCAATTTTATACCCGCATCCTTGGCACAGTTTTTGAAGCTCTTTGAGCTTCGAAAAGCACTCTGGACACACCTTTTTGAGATTCTGCTCCATGAAAGCATTGTACCATTTCGATTGACAGTTTTATCCCCGTACGCTATAGTTCCGCCACAGTTTTCGTAATCCCGAGTATGCCAAAGCGAACCTACCAGCCAAAGAAAAAGCACCGACTGCGCGTGCATGGCTTTTTGAAGCGTATGCGAAGCCCAGGCGGCCGTAATGTCCTCAAACGACGCCGCGCCCGTGGACGAAAGCGTTTGACAGTATAAGAGCCCATCATTGATGGGTTCTTTGCTAATGTTGTCATTGCGGCGCCTAATTCCAGACCGTCATTGCAAGCATGGCGAAGCAATCTCACGCTAGCACGAGATTGCTTCACGTTGTTTGCAATGACATAATAGAGATATGCTCCCACGCGAACACCGACTCAAAAAAGAGATGGAAATCAAAAAACTCTTTCAAAGGGGAAAAGGAGTGTTTGATGGGTTTGTCGGCGTTAAGGTACGCAAAAACAGCTTTGAGGAGAGCCGATTCGTGGTGGTGGTGGGCACAAAAGTACATAAGCGTGCATACAAGCGCAATCGGATTCGGCGACGGATTCGCGCTATTTTGAATATGCACCTTGCGCACGTGACGCCTGGGTTTGACGTCGCTGTGATCGCAAAGCCGAATGCTCTCTCTGCAACGTACGCCGACCTTGAACGTTCGGTGTTGAGCGCTCTTCGCAAAGCACGGCTTTATGAATAGATTTAGCGCGACGCTTGTTTTCCTGCCTCGGCTTTCAGCTATGGCACTGATTCGTCTATATCAACAAACACTTTCGCCCGACCACGGTTTTCCACGTCATTTATATCCACATGGTTATTGCCGATTCACGCCGACATGTTCAGAGTACGGACATGAGGCCATCCGAACGCGTGGTCTTACGATAGGCGTCGCGATGAGCGTTTGGCGCATTCTGCGCTGCAATCCGTTCAGCAATGGTGGATTTGATCCTGTGAAATGAGATTGCTTCGCTGCGCTCGCAATGAAAAACTTCTTCCGTCATTGCGAGCCCCGTTGCGAGTCATCGAAGCAATCCACGAAGCAACCTCAACGCTTGTAATGGTTAGGCCCCGCAATGAACATCACCCCTGCCGGAAGCCCGGAGGGGTGATGATGAGGAATTCCGCCTATTGAGACCCGACGGAATGGGCGCGCTCAAGTCAGTTTCCCGATGAGCGTTGTTTCACACTTGCCGACTTTCCAAGTCCACGATCTTCGTGAAAAGATCCAGCACGCAGAGGTTGCTCTTGATTCGGTAGTTCCCACACATGAAGTTCTCGCTTGAGGCTGCCCACCCGAAAGAGTTCATTGGGTCCTCTACCATCTCAATCGCATCCTTCACCTCCATCCCGACCATCACCAGGATGGCCGCGAGATCCCTGGGGCGAATCCTGTTCAGCTGGTCGCCCATTCCAACCCTCTGATCAAAGAGCGCGGCCTTGAGCCGCTCAATGTTCACACTCATCGCATCCTCCATATAATAAGCCATCAAACCATTTCGATGGCTTCCTTGAATGGGCAATCGCATTGTCCACTCAAGAAATGGCAGGTACGAACCCCCTGCCAGGGAAGAGGTTGACGTTGTGCCGGCCGAGCGTCCTTGACAGAGCTCGAGGCCAGCGAGGGTTCGAGGGTTCAGCTACCCCGAAATTTTTTCTTTTATGCCCGGCTGAACGGGCTTGTTGAGGAACTACTGCTTAGCGCAGCGCTCCTCGACCTTCCTGACGAGGTACTGGCTGGTCATGCAGCCGCACATCGTCCACTCTCCAGTCTCGATCTCCTCCTTCGAGAGATCGATGGGGGTTCCGATACGGCCAGCAGGCCGCACGAACTTCATCGCGCGAATCTCCTCGATGGAGAATCCCGCCCGCTGGAGCGCAGCCACCACGGCCACTTTTTGGCACTGGTTTATGGTGTTGTACGACTTGTGTCCGTGCTCGTACTTCTCAACGAAGCACTCCAGACATTGCCCCCCGTGGATGCCCACCCACAGCAGGTCCATCTTGAACTGTTGAATCTTGTCCATTTTCCTCCATGCCGCTCCATGTGGCATATGTTGTATGTTTGAGATCAGCAAGACATCTGCTTCTCTCCGTCCTCCTGATCTTGTGTCACTTATATCACGAAATTGCTGTTTCGTCAACAGCTAATATGACACAATTACATACAATAAACATTGTATATTGACATAACGCGCCATATTTGATATACTTTTTATTGACACTATGGAGCTTATCGAAGAACTAAAAACGCTAGACCTTACAAAGTCGGAAATTGCCGTCTATCTTTTTCTCTTAGAATCTGGCCTTTCCACACCCCCACAAGTGGCAAAAAGCACAGGCATTGCTCGTACAAACTGCTACAACGTACTTGATTCGCTCATCAGTAAAGGACTCGCGGAGGAGCACCAAGAGGGAAAACGCAAGGCATATTTGGCCCGCGATCCCCAGGCCCTTGTCGAATCGCTCGAACGTAAGAAACAAGCTATGGAGCGCGTGCTCCCGAATTTGCGCGCACTTCACGTCACACAAAAAAACAAGCCCAAAATTCAGTTCTACGACGGTTGGGAATCTGCAAAAGGCATCTATCGCCAAGCAACACACTCAAAAGAGATTACGGCGATCGGTTCTACAAAGCGTTTGGCAGATTTAGATTCTGCATTTTTTTCCGATTTTGAAAAAACGCTCAAAGAGAAAGGTATCGTTCTTCACGACATCCTCACACCAAATTCGCGAGAGATCGCCGAGCACACCACCAAACCAACTCTCAAAGGTCTCTACGACTTTGTCTATTTCCCATCGAACGCGGAAGACACGCTCACGGACATATTGATTTGGGACGACCATGTGGCGCTCATGGCGCTTGAAGCGCCCATATTTGGGACGGTCATCACGAACACATACATTGCACAATCCTTTCGAATGATCGCAAGCACGCTGCTGCACGCACTCCGCGGATAAGAGTCACATTGTCCACACTTCCTCCACAACTTTTGAGCTTGCAAGGTCATTGGGGGACAATTGTTGACCCCTGTGGATATGTGTTATCATGCCCTGCACAAGTCTAAGAGAGAAAGAGCAATCCCTCTCTTTTGAAAACAAAAAACACGTACGCGTATGGACACACAGGAACTTTGGAAAACAGCACTCGGCGAGCTCGAGCTCTCCCTTTCCAAAGCAAACTTTACAACGTGGTTTAAGGACACGTTTATTTCAGACGTCAAAAACGATAAAATCACAATCGCGGTTCCAAATGGTTTTACGAAAGCATGGCTTGAAAATAAATATCAGCGCGACATTTTGACTTCATTACAACACGTAACCTCCGACGCAGTACGGACCATCACATTCAAAGTAGAAGCTCGATCGCGCGCGCTCGAACCACAACAACAAGATTTTCCACTTCCAAGCGAACAGAGCTACGAGGACACATTTTCCAACTCTTCCAACAATAGCGACGGAACCACAAACCTTACTCTCAATCCACGCTACACGTTTGAGTCGTACATTGTTGGAAAACAGAACGAGTTTGCACACGCGGCCGCGGTTGCCGTATCCAAAAACCTTGGGACGAGCTATAACCCACTCTATATCTATGGCGGCGTCGGACTCGGAAAAACGCACCTTTTACAGGCTATTGGGCACGCTGTGACAAAAAACAACGCCATCAAGCGCGTGCTCTACGTCACGAGTGAGACGTTTACAAACGAGTTTATCAACGCAGTCCGAATTGGTCATGCAAAAGAGTTTAAGGATCGCTATCGGTCGGTTGACATTCTCATCGTGGACGATATTCAGTTCTTTGGCGGAAAGATGGAAACACAAGAAGAGTTTTTTCACACGTTCAACGCTCTTCAGCAACAAAACAAGCAGATTGTCATTTCCTCTGACCGACCGCCCAAGGCCATTGGTGGATTGGAGAATCGCCTGCTTTCGCGGTTTGAGTCCGGCGTTACGGCGGATATCTCGAGTCCGGATTTTGAAACGCGCGTGGCTATTCTGGACGCAAAATGCTACGACCATAAATGGAGCATGGGCACCGAGCTGACGCATTACATCGCCGAGAACATTTCTTCAAACGTGCGTGAGCTCGAAGGGGCGCTCAATAAAATCATCGCCTACCACCAACTAAAAAACCTCAAGCCAAAGCTCGACACGGTCGCGCCTATTGTGCAGACGTTCAAACCAATTGACATCATCAAAACCGTCACGCCGCGTGAACTTATTGGTGTTGTCTCACACTACTTCGACATCACGACGGACGAGGTGGTGGGGAAAAGCCGCGAAAAGCGCCTCGCGTTCCCTCGTCAAATCATCATGTTTTTGATGCGTGAGGAGATGACCTATTCGTATCCATCCATCGGCACGGAGCTCGGTGGCCGCGACCACACGACTGCCATGCACGCGTACTCAAAAATCAAGGGCATGCTGGATTCAGACGATAAGCTAAGGCACGACATCGAGATCATCAAACAGCGGCTGTACTCCGGCACACCTTCTCCCTAGGTTTTCCACAAGGTTACCAAGAGTGTGCGTAAATAATCTGTGTACAAGCAAGTGGAAAAGTGTGTGGGTATCGTGCTTGGGGATCACTGAATATCTCGTATCGTTCTCCATAAACCTCTTTCATCAACGGTCCACCGTCAATTTCCGCACAAGACCTGTGCGCGCATTCATCGCGAAGGTTGCACGTAAAACGAACTTATCCACTCTGTCCACTCTCCTACTGTTACTACTAGTTATATATAAACTGATTTAACATGATCTTCTCCGTCACAAAAGATAACCTGCAACGTGGACTACAAATTGTAAGTCACATCTCCAATAAACAGATGAATTTGCCTGTGTTACAGAACGTTCACATCAAGGCAGAGGGTGGGGGAGTTATTCTTTCTACTACAAATCTAGAGCTTGCAATGCGTGTTCGTGTGCGAGGAAAGGTGGATAAAGAAGGCGAGTTTACGGTTCCGGCAAAGCTTGCGAGTGATTTTGTTTTGCTGTTGCCGAACGATCGAGTGGATGTGTCGCTTGGAGATGCGGAGCTGTCGGTTACTTGCGGTGAAACCTCTACAAAGATGAACGGCATTGATGCCGCCGAATTTCCGCTCATTCCTTCTGTGGAGACATCGGTAAAATTTGAGTTGCCTGCCGAGGCTTTGAAAGGGGCTCTTTCAAAAGTACTTTTTGCGGTGTCCACGAGCGAGGCACGGCCGGAGCTTGCCGGAGTGCTCTTTAAATTTGAAAAAGGAAAGCTGATTTTGGCCGCGACGGACAGTTATCGCTTGGCCGAGTGCGTGCTTTCAGTGGAGGAAATGCAGGAGTGCCGTGTGATTGTTCCCGGACGCGCATTGCAGGAGGTTTCACGTATTATCGCAACACTCAAAGACGATCCGGAGTCCGGCGACGCCATTTTGCTACAGCTTTCCGACTCGCAAGCCGTGTTCACTTTTGGCAACGCCGAGCTTTCGACGCGTGTAGTGGACGGCTCATACCCCGACTACACGCAGATTATTCCAACACAGTTTGCGACTGAGATGATTGTTGGGCGCCAAGATTTGGTGAAGGCGGTAAAAACAGCGAGCTTGTTTTCGCGAACGGGGATTTGCGACGTCACGCTTTCCGTGAAACCGGAGGATAAAAAAGTGGTTGTACAGGCGACAGAGGCGTCTCGCGGGAAAAACACCGCGAGCTGTCCTGCGGACGTGAAAGGAAAGGAAAACACCATCACAGTAAACTATCGCTATTTGCTCGATGGTCTGAACGCTGTTGATTCCGAGGGTGTTACGTTGAAGATTATCGACGCAATGAATCCCCTACTCTTGCACCCAAACGGCCAAGCTGAAGGCGAGTCGTACACCTACATTGTGATGCCGATACGGCAGTAACGAACAAAAATTTCAAAAACAGATGAGCCCCGAAGTTGGGGGCTCTTTTCAAAGACAAGCTAATTCGCAGCCGAGGTGCTGGTGATGCTCGCAAGAGGCTTGAACCTCTCGTTGCAAAACAGCTCCATGTGTCGAACCGCCCAAGCGGAAATCTTGGCTTTCACCTCCGGGGTCTCGTTCTGGATATTCCACGATTCAGGCGCGATCTTATTGCGCCACAAGGCAGCAACAATTGATGCGGCTCGAATCTCGTCGTTCATGGTTTCAAAAGCCTGTATTACCTCCGGATCATTGGTTTGTGGAGTGACCGTTGACAGATCAACCACAGGAGGAGGCCATTCGAGCCACATTCCCGGTTGGGTTTCCGTACCGATGAATATGGCCCATAGGTGAAGCTCATGTGCCTCTTGCAATTTTTTCCGCGCGTCTCCAATGACAGCTTTCGCCTCTTTGAGCGTGGCGTCAGCCGCTCGAAAGCTGCGGTCGGCAGAGCGCAGAAGCGCGTAAGAGATCAAAGAAACCGCTACCAACACCAAACCACAAACAATGAGGTAATCGTTCACGCTCATTTCCATCATGGCGGGTCTTTTATCTCACATGATCTTACGCACGTCAATGGTCATGCGTTGCTCCTTACGCAAACAGAAAACGCCCCGAAGGGCGCGTTCTGGATTCCAGATTCTTGATTCCTTTTCTTAATAAATCTCAATAGCGGTGTAGTTGTGACCGAATGTCTTGGCATCCGGAATGGACTCCATCCAAATGTCGGCACGATAACGGTAACGGGGGTTCATGCGGTCTTTGACCACGAACTCTTTGTCGCCGTAGAGCTCCGGGAATTTTACGCGCGTTCCAAGCGGGAGGAAGTTTGCGGCGACAATTCCGTCACGAACATGCGTTCCGTCCGCCGTATTGAATGGCGTGCTATCTGTTTGCCATGGCACCGAGTTATAGGCGGTCACGGAGATTTTTATTGTTCGCGGCGCCTCTCGGTCTCCGGCGACCGGAAACGAAATCTCGGATTTTGGCTGAAGAGTAAGAGTATTCATGTCCAAAATTGACTGCGCCTGCGCAAAGTTTGCTTGCGGCGAGACGGTTGCCAGCACCAAGGCGGCCGCCAATCCAACGGTTTTAACCGCATTGGCGTACGTTGAAAGCCGTGGCAAAATTGTGGACATGAGTGATTTCATAGCGGAATTTGCCTAAGAATTGGCGAACATTCGGCAAAAATAATTTCTCGCCTTTCAGCGAGAACAAGCACACTTATACCATATTTTTGGCATTTTGTCAACCGATGGGTGTGGAAGGTAAAAGTGGTGTTTTGAGGATGTCAAACGCAGTATCCACAGGGGCTTGCGCTGATTTGGTGTCGAGTGTAGGTTGGTTGCTTGCCTCTAAAATCCAACGAACACCTGCTATACTTGACCACATGTCTCCCATCCAAAATCACTATCGGTACTCCCGGTACAGCCACGGCTCTCGACGCGGAAGGCCGCCATGGAAACGAACACTGCGAGCCGTTTTTTCGATGGGTTTTTTTGCCAACGCGCTACTTTCTATCCTTATTCTTGCGGTCGCGGGATTTATTGGTTTTGGGTTGCTCTTCGTTTTCATTGGACGCAACCTTCCGGATCCAAATGCTCTCCAAGATCGTTCTGTCGCACAGAGCACAAAAATCTACGACCGCACGGGCGAGCATTTGCTCTACGAAATTCACGGCGACCAAAATCGCACGCTGGTGCCTTTGTCGGACATTCCGCCACAGGTGGTGAAGGCTTTTTTGAGCGCCGAGGACGACGATTTTTATGCGCATAGCGGAATTGATGTGCGAGGCATTGTTCGCGCGATGCTTGCAAACACACTCTCGGGGAGCAAGTCACAAGGCGCGTCTACACTGACACAGCAGCTCGTCAAAAACGCCATCCTTTCGCCCGAAAAAACATATACGCGCAAACTGAAAGAAATCATCTTGTCACTCAAAATTGAACAGCGCTACTCCAAAGATGAGATTTTGCAACTGTACTTCAACGAGATTCCGTTCGGTTCAACAAACTATGGTATCGAGTCTGCCGCGCAATCGTACTTTGGCAAACCGGCGTCCAAACTGACGCTTGCGGAGGGCGCGACGCTTGCGGCAATGGTGAAGGCGCCGACGCGCTATTTGAACAACCCCGATCAGCTGGCGTTTCGGCGCGACCGTATTTTGGACGCCATGGTTGAGGACGGTTTTATTACACAGGGTGATGCGGATGCCGCCAAACAAGCGGAGGCGATGGTCGAGCGTGTAGACGGCGACATTGTGGCGCCACACTTCATATTTTATGTGAAACAGCTTTTGGAGGAGGAGTACGGCCAGCGTCTTGTGGAAGAAGGCGGTCTCAAAGTAACGACGACGATTGACTATGATTTGCAAACGCTCGCGCAGGATGAGGTAAAGAAGGCGGTCGAGGAGCGCGGAAAGCCTATGCGGTTTTCGAACGCGGCGCTTGTGGCGCTCGATCCAAAAAACGGCCACATTTTGGCGATGGTGGGGAGTCACAACTATTTTGACGAAGAGAGTGACGG
>MGDX01000005.1:0-2445 GCA_001791035.1 Candidatus Uhrbacteria bacterium RIFCSPHIGHO2_02_FULL_53_13 | reverse complement strand
TACGGTGCTCTACGACGTTGAGACGGATTTTGTTGGGACGACGGGGACGTATCATCCGCGCAACTACAATCTAAGTGAACAGGGGCCGGTGACGGCGCGCACGGCTTTGCAAGGCTCACTCAACATTCCGGCGGTGAAGGCTCTGTATTTGGTGGGCGTGGATGCATTCCTGGATTTTGCAGAGCGTATGGGGTACACGACGCTTTCGGATCGCAGTCGGTTTGGGTTGTCGCTGGTGTTGGGAGGCGGAGAGGTGACGCTTCTTGAGCACACGAGTGCCTACGCGACACTCGCTAACGAGGGCGTGCGGCATGAGACGATGTCGATGCTGAAGGTGGAGACGCGTGACGCGGACGTATTGTTTGAGTGGAAGGATTCGGCAGGCGAGCGCGTGCTTGATGAAAACCTGGCGCGTACGCTCACGAACGTGCTGTCGGATGACGCGGCGCGCGCGTTTACGTTCGGTGCCGGGAGCCAGCTGGTGCTCGGCGATCGTCCGGTAGCCGCGAAGACGGGGACGACGAACGATTATCGCGACGGCTGGACGCTTGGATATACGCCGTCTTTGGTGGTGGGAGTGTGGACGGGCAACAACGACAACACGGAGATGGTGCGCGGAGCCGATGGCTCCATTGTGGCGGCACCGATTTGGAACGCTGTGATGCGTGGCGGGCTCGCTGGAACGCCGATAGAAACGTTCGAAGGGCCGATCGTTCCACAGCTTGGCAAACCGGCGCTCGATGGGACGCTCGGCTCCGGACAAGTGGTGACCGTTGATCGCGTGAGCGGACTCTTAGCGACCGAAGACACGCCGATTCGCTTGCGCGAGAATAAGGTGTTTGTGACGCATCACACCATTTTGCACTATGTGAATCGCGATGATCCCTTTGGGCCCGAGCCTGGTGGAAGCTCGAGCGATCCACAATATGCGGGATGGGAGTCGGCGGTGCAAAATTGGGTGCAACGGCAAGAAGCGTTGCTCGGTGCGGCGTTTGTGAACGAGGAACCGCCGACCGAATACGACAACGTGCACATTTCTCAGAACATTCCAGAGGTGGCGATTGAATCGCCGACAAGCGAGGTATTGGATTCGCGCGAGATGACCGTTTCAGCGCGAGTGAGGGCGCGCCGCGAAGTCATTCGCGTGGAGTATTACGTGGACGGGTATTATCTTGGGCAAACGTCGAACCAGCCGTATCAGCTGACGACCGAGATTCCTCCGTTTATTTCGACGGGCGAGCACACGTTGCGCGTGGTGGCGTTTGACGATGTGGAAAACGAAGGTGTGGCGACGATGCGCATCAATGTGCCGAACGCAGAAGAGTCGGCGGTGCTCATTTTAGATCCGCGTCCCGGGCAGGAAATTGTGGCTGTTGAGCCGACCTATCCGGTGGGCGTACAGCTTGCCGATCCACTTGCGTACTCGCGCGTTGAGTTTTTTGTGACGCCACGCGCTTATGGCGGGCAATCGTTGGCAGGGACGCTTCCGGCGCCCGATCGCGTGATTGAGACGTTTATGTGGACACTGCCTGCTCCCGGGGAATATGTTTTTTCCGCCGTGGCGACAGCGGAGGGCACGGGCGAGGCGGTATCTGCCGGCAGTGTTGTCGTAACGATTAAGGCGGCGCCTCCGATAGTGAGTGAGGACGAAGAAGAGGCGTAACCGACGCAGGACGTCTCCCCTGTTCCTGGGGAGAAAGAATAACTTGAATTACCATCCCCCGTTCAATTCCTGCCCGCAACAAAACACCCGGCAGAACCGGATGTTTTGTTGGAGGCACGGGCGGGAATTGAACCCGCGCATAAGGGTTTTGCAGACCCATGCCTTACCACTTGGCTACCGTGCCGCGAGCGAACCGATGTTATCAGAAAACGATACTTTCGTCGATCCGTGACTCAATGCACGTGCTGACATGCGTACCTGATATAATACTTACATGAAGAAAAAGGCACGGCTGACCTTGTCGTCGGTCGTTGAGGAGGTCGTCTTTGGCGTCGAAGACAGTCTCGTTTCAACGCTCGGCGCGCTCACAGGCATTGCGATTGGTACGCAGAGCACGTTTGTGGTTGTGCTTTCCGGCGTGGTTTTGATTTTCACCGAGACGGTTTCCATGACGGCCGGCAGTTATCTTTCCTCCAAGGCCGAGGCGGAGGTATGGCTTGCGCACCACGCGCGCGAGTGGGATGAGCTTTCCCATAGCATATCCACGCGTCCGCTCGAGGCCGCGCTTCGTCACCAAAATATCACTGGGATGGATCGCAAAGAAATTCTCGATGCGTCGTGTATTCAACAACAACGCCTTGCCAAACGCATTCTACGGCACGAACACGCGCAGTCGTCCTCGGGCGCCAAGCGTCCGGTGCTTGCGGCGGGAATCATGGGTATCAGCTACTTGGCGGCCGGCATCATTCCTCTGCTCTCGTATCTGATTTGGGACGTTCGCG
>MGDX01000004.1:38665-51159 GCA_001791035.1 Candidatus Uhrbacteria bacterium RIFCSPHIGHO2_02_FULL_53_13 | reverse complement strand
TGTTAAGATAGAAACAGGCGAAAGTCCGAATCCTACGGTGGACACATTAGAAAAAATAGCTAAAGCCCTCGGCGTGCCGACGGCAGAATTATTTAAATAAAAAATATGAAAGGAATTATTTACATAATGACAACAGCCGTTTCTGGTTTAATAAAAATAGGCCAAACTGGCAATGCTAATTTTCAAGAAAGAATGCGTTTTCTTGAGGCAAATGGCTACTATAATGTTTCTGGTCTTAAAAGATTTTTTGCGATTGAACTTGAAGATTACAACGACAAAGAAAATTTGTTAAAGGAAATTTTTAATAAACATCGTGTCGGAGATAGTGAACTATTTGCTCTTGATTATGATTTAGTGCGACAACTTTTACTGTCATTCGATGGTAAAGTGATTTATCCCAAAGATGTAAACAAAGAAAAGGAATTTGACGAAGTTTCAAAAGCTAGAGAACAAGGAGCAAGGTTTAGTTTTAATAAAAAAGGGATCCAGAACGGAGAAGAAATTGTTTTTATAGCTGACAAAGAAATCACCGCGAAAGTGGTTGGTGAGCGTGAAGTGGAATATGGTGAACAAATTTGGAAACTTGCACCACTAACATACAAAATATATGAGCAAAAAGGAGGATTAAATGAGAGTGGTGCATATCAAGGGGCTGCATATTGGCAATATAAAGACAAACGGCTAAGAGACTTGCCGGATATTAATTAAATAAAATTATGGAAAAAAAAGATAATTCAAATACACAAGCTGTAAACTTATTCGGAGAAATTAAAAAGTCTTCAGCTAAATCAAAACGACCAACAAAAAAAGAGCCTCGGCTTGATCCTAGAAATAAATTAAACGACTTAAACGGGGCTGAGTGGCAATATTGGACAAAAACAGTTCTTAACAAACAATATCCTTCAAATTTACAACACAAACTTCGTTCTCAACATGGCGGACAGAAACCACCAATGTTGTGTGCTGATTTAATAAAAATATTTACCAAAAAAAATCATAAAATTCTTGACCCTCTCGCTGGTGTTGGAGGTTCTTTGCTTGGTGCTGCACTTTGTGGTCGGAAAGCAATTGGAATTGAATTAAATAAAAAATGGAAAGATATTTATTCTGAGGTTTGTCGCCTAGAAGGACTAGAAGAATTTCCGATTATTATTGGTGATGCTAACGATAATTTGAAAGATATAAAAGCAGAAAGTATAGATTTTATTATTACTGATGTTCCTTATTGGATTATGGATCAATTAAAAAAGACTCGTTCCGCTGCTGCAAGTCGTGAATCCAAACTCTCAAAGTTTAATGCAAAAGATTTACAAACAAAAGAAGAATGGTTATCTGAAATGAAAGCAATTTTTGAAAATTCAAAGCACACTTTAAAAAATAATGGCTATATGGCTGTTTTTATTGGTGATATGTATCGGGGTAAAGAATTTCATTTCCTCTCAGCAGAATTGTCACGGGTAATATCTGAAATTGAAAATTTTACTCTAAAATCAGACATAATTTGGCATGACGACTCGAAAATGCTACACATTTATGGTTATCCTTTTGCTTATATTCCATCAATGATACATCAACACATTTTGATTTTTAGAAAAGAGATATAATTATGAATAATATACTTGTAAATAAAAAGATCAAGAAAGAAAACATAATTACATTATCTGATTATCAGAAAATAGAAAATGTAAATGAATTTTTATTGTATTGTGACAATATTCTGGAGGGTATAACTTTACTAAATACTCTAACACTATCAAATAATTTGTTGTCTTTCAAAAGTATTGTGTATGAGCCAATAGACCAGCCTATATATATTTTTTCTGATGATAATGATCGAAATTATGCTATAAAAATATGCGGTGCATTTGATAAATGGGATTTACCTGAAGATGTTAACCAAATTAAATCATTTATAGATTTGCCAGATTATATTTTTTATTCATTGAAAAATAAAAAAAGTATTCTTGCTGGTGAAAATACAGAGACGGCCTCAGTAGGTAATTCACAATGGCAACGGGAAGGCAGAAAACTGGCCGCCGCAAAGATAGGTGTACCTTTTATTTATCAAACTTTCTATTCTGGTAAGGATGAGTCGCTCGGTACTATTAGAGAACCGAACTCATTACAAGTTTTTAATCATATTTTGTATACTGCACGATACAAAACACCATCTTTGATAGCGTATTTTGAAAATAATTTTGAAGGATCTAAAACAAGAAATCGAACCCCAGAAGACGCTCAAGATTTATTTTCAAAATATATAAAATCAATCATAATTTGCGATGTTGATACTTCTTATATATCAACAAAAAAGAACCTTGAGAAGGAATTCTTTAATCATATGATTTCCTATCTAAACGAAGGTAAATATAAGACGAACAGTGGAACGATTGGAGAAACAGCTAGACTTAAATTAGATTTTCCAATATTAAACGACAATGCATTTTATGGAATTACAGACAACACGCCTGATTTCATTAATGAATTAATGAACCATATTTATTTACAACCTAATCAATTCGCTAAGAAATATCCTATTTCAGATATCGATAGCTCAAAGTTATTGAATTGGACATCATACAATACAAAGAATAATATTAAAGATTTATTAAAATATCTTATAAGTACTGGAAGACCAGCTAAAAGCTATATCAACGGAAGTTCAAAAGTCGGTGTTGCTAGTGTGGCTGATATTTTAGATTTCTTAACAGTAAAATTTCCAAAAGATAAAAAAAGTATTATCGAAAAAATTAATAATAATCTCTCAGAGGCTATTATTATGCCACTAAGAATTCATAAAAAATCTAATGGGGCTTTGACTTTTTCCCCAGACCCTGAAAGTGGCGAGATTGTAGCATTCGGCGAATTGTTTAGGTATGACCTAGAGGGAAACAAAAAAAGACCAGTGATAGGATATTGCATAGTTGATACTCCTACTAACTTTAGTTTTTCATCTAAGCAAGGAACTAAATTATATAAAGCAATAGCAAATTATGTTGATGTTTTAATTCTAAATAATAATGAAGTAATAACGACTTATAATTTACTGTATACACCCACAACATATTCTCCGATATCGATCCAAAAAACTACACCAAATGGAACGACAGAGGAAATGGCGGTTGTTTCAACCTATTTAAACCAATCAACAATTAAATCTAACTGGGAATTGTGCTTTATTCACACACACCACTCGTCATGGCAACAACTTGTAATTTTTGATGGCAGTAAATATCAACAACAAAAGAATAATCGTATATCTACAAAGGTTGATTTAATAATGCAACAAAAAAATCAGTTTATGATTGCCGAAGGCAAGGACCACTACCATGCTATTTTAAATGATGAAAAAATTAAAATATCAATGAAAAATGCTAGTGATACAATAGATAAAATATACAAGACGACAAACATAAAATTTAATGCGTTTTTATATAATTTACCAACGGCGCCATCAAAAAATCCAGAATATTATGTTGATTGTGAGGAAAAAACTGTTGCTGGTGGAATAAAACTAGGTCATTTTAACAGTATTTCGAATTCAGATAATTTCGTTGTTATTATTGTTTATTCAGATAGTAGTAATAAGACAAAATTCCGTTTGGTTTATTCTCCAAAATTTGATGCAACATTGAAAAACAAGTTGGACACCGAATTCAAATAATTATGAAGTATATAGGAAATAAAACACGACTTCTTAATTTTATTAACGAGTCCATTATTAAAGCAAAATTACCCCAAAATGGAACATTTATAGATATATTTGGTGGTACTGGCTCGGTTGGTAAATATTTTAAGAACAAAAAATATAAAATCATCGCAAATGATTTTATGACTTATTCTTATATAGCACAATATGTATTAATAAAAATAAATAAAATACCTAGTTTTGAAAAAGTCTCATTAAGTGGTCTTTCGGGTGCATTACAAGAATTAAATTCAACTACACCCAAAAGCGGATATATATTTAATAATTTTGCTCCAAGTGGTATAGAAAAAAGGCAATATTTTTCAGATAATAATGCTCGTAAAATTGATGCGATAAGAGACAAAATCGAAAATTGGCGAAATGACAAATTGTTATCAGATGATGAGTATTATATCTTAGTATATTCTTTAATCAATGCAGCTGATTTTGTTGCAAATATATCTGGAACATATGGGGCATATCTTAAGATTTGGCGATCAATGGCACTAAAAGATTTAGAGTTAAAAATACCAGATATAACAAACAATGATTTGGAAAACGAGGTTGTTCAAGAAGATGCAAATTCATTAATAAAAAAAATTTCTGGAGACATTCTCTATTTAGATCCACCGTATAATGAGAGACAATACGCTCCAAATTTTCATATACTAGAAACACTTGCTGTATGGGATAAGCAAAAATTAGTCGGGAAAACAGGTCAGAGAGATTATTCAAAAAAGAAATCTGCCTATTCTCAAAAAACAAACTCAATAAAAGCCTTTGAAGATCTAATAGCAAATACTAATACAAATTATATTATTTTAAGTTATAATAATGAAGGCATAATTCCAAGAGATGAAATTTTAAGAATTTTAAATAATAAAGGTAAGGTTTCTGAGTATACTACCGATTATCGTCGTTTTAGAACAGAAAGAGATCATAAAAGACGACATTACAAACAATGTGATGACAAGGTCGTTGAACATTTATATATTATTAAAGTAGATAAAAAAAATTAGGTGGCGCGCCAATGAAATTGGCACAGCCTCAAATTCCGTCCGCCGAAAAGTTCCGTTCCCGTTCCGTTTGAGAAAAGGAAAAGCGGAAGGGGGGTTTGGGGGGAATTCCGCTTTTCCTTTGCGAAATCAAATTGAGGCCAGCCCCGCCACCTGCCTGAATACTTGGAAGGCAGAACACCACAGAAAAATACTTTTTTCATTAGAAGAAAAAGAAATCGGGCGCGCGCAAAATGAAAAGAGCAAAGAGTATTTTTCTGTGGTGTGGCGAGCTTGTCGAGCAGTGGCGGGGCTGGCTTCCTTAGTTGGGGGTTTGCTCAAAGAAAGTTCGAACTTCGTCCAAAAAACACCGCCAGATTGTACTTTCAGAAAAATCGTAAGAGGTTGCCTATGCAAGACGGTGACTGTGTCGGGTGTGTGGCTATAATCCTCGGTATAGCATTTGTGAGCTGGATGTTCACCATCCACGTTGCTCTTGGTGTGGTTGCGTTGGTTGTCTTCATTATCCTATTCACTCTATGATTGAATTGAGTGGCGGGCAGGCACCCCAGCTGTTGCTCGCTCCGCTCGCCACACCGCAGAAAAATACTCTTTTCATTAGGAGAAAAAGAAATCCGGCGCGCGCAAAATGAAAAGAGCAAGGAAGTTCACTAATGCTGATGATTATACGCTCCGGACATAATGAATTGTCTGGCGGCTTCCGCATTGCGAGGTTGTATGTCGGATTTTAATTCTTTTGCATAAACTGTATCTGCAAAATCCCATGTAACTTTTTTATCTTTGTCTAATATGCCTCGCCACAAGCCCCGACCGCAGGTACATGCGTATATTTCTTTAAAATCAGATGAGGATCCCAAACAATAAGCATAATTATGAATATTTCCCGGCACCATTTGTTCCGGCAATGATTTTTCCCAGATGGCGCCGCCATCGCGCGTTACTACAATATTTTCTCCATGATGTCCTATAATTAAATGATTGGCGTCTTTTGGATCAATCAAAACCATTTCGTAGTTTGGCATATGGCCAAAATTATAGAGCCAGCCGATAAAATCAATTGGCTGATCCTCTCCATATTTGCGGATACTAGATGTGAGTTCTCTCCATGTTTCTCCGCCGTCCTTGCTTTGGAAAATACCGCCATATTTACCGGAAGTTTGTTCCTCGGTTGAAAGCTGGGCAAAAAATACATTTGAAATAGCCACGAGCACATTTGAATCGCCGGCAGACATTGCCAAACGATATGTATATTTTAATGAGTTGTCACCAAGCGGCACGAAATTACGCCCGCTATCATTGCTTTTGAACACTCCGGAGCCCAAGGCGGACGCGTATACAATGTTTGAATTTTCAGGATGGAATAATATTGAATAGACCGCGAAATCATTTATGCCTTTCGCGCGAGTCCAGCTTTGTCCTTGATCGCGCGATTCCCATAATCCAACACCAGACGGCGTTTCGGCTGTTTCCATGCTTACGCCAACAAGTATATGTCGGGAATCTTTTGGATCAACCGCGATTGATTTTATAAGGGTTCCTTTGCCCCCAGGTTTATTCTTTTCAATAAATTTCCCTCCATCTTTGGAAACATTTCCGACAATAAATTGATCGCCTCCCAAGTATACGCGCGCAAAATCGTTTGGATCAGGCCGAATAGTAATAATGTTATAATCCAATGCCATACGTTTATATGTTTTGCCGCCATTTTTTGACCAATAAAAACCAAGCCGATCCCAGGTGCCGACATATATTTCATTCTCATCGTTTGGATTTACATGTACTTCTCTTGTGGCAACAGAAACCATGCCATCGTTTAACTCCTTAAAAGTTTTACCATTATCAGCAGAAACATAAATGCCGTTTCCGTGTACTCCAACATATATTTTGGAACTCAAACTTACAATTTCGCCAATCCAGCTTTGAGGCAAGCCTTGTGAATTTTTTTTGTCAAAAGTAAAGCCGTCTTTTGAGGATAATAGTAACGAGTCTCCCGTTCCAACGAATAGAGTTTCGTTATCTGTTCCGATGCCGGTAACATTTCTTAAACCGTCTACCTTTAACCACGATGACCCGTCCTTACTTAATTTATATACTTTGCCGCCTTCTCTCGAATTAAATTGCAAACGTGACCCCAGCAAGTACAAGTTATTTTTGAAATTTAGAAACCGCGTGGTAGTCAAATTGTCTAATCCCGCATTAAGCGCTGTCCAGCTTTTTCCCTTATCCGCGGACACCAGTACCCCGTTTTCAATCGTACCAAGATACATTCTTGAATTGAAAAAATAAAGATGGTTGAAGTCGTAATGTTGATCAAATACAAAACGCCTTTCCCAACTATTCCCGCCGTCGATAGAAACAACAAGCATGCTCGTGCCATCGTGCGTATCGCCGGGAACATATATTATTTTTGAGTCGTTCGGATCAATGGTCAAGGTGTGTGCGCTGAAATTATCTGCTGAGATATCACCAAGCATATTGTCGCACAACCCTATCCAGTGCGCGCCGTTATTTTTTGTTTTGGAGACGCACCCAATCATTTCCGGAACATACGCGATATTCGGATGAGTAGGATCTACCACAATATCAAATCCGCGGTTTTCTGAAATTCCATTTCCAATCCCAATCTGCTTCCACGAATTATTTTTTTGAAGTTCATATACTCCACCTGAATACAAAGACGCCCAAACTGTATCCTGATGCGGGATCATTCTAATCACCGTTCCACCGAGTGGCCCCGATGATTGCGCCCAACCGAATTGGTTAGGATCAGCCGGAATATCAAAAGACGGATCATCAAAAACCGACTTAGACGATGCTCCGTTGATTGTTTCACCAAGACTCCATGGTTGACTTCGCACAAAGAAAATAAAGAACATCGACAGTCCAAATACGGCTATACATATTATCAGTATTATTAAAATTGGTGATTTTATTTCCGTATTTTCTTTATCTCAACAATGCCTCAACAGAAACGTCTAAATGCTTTGGTAATTTTCGTCATAGTTTGAACGCTCGGCTTATCAACAGCACCACTTTCGACTTTGACAAGCGTTGTTTTTCCACTTGTCATATTAATAAAGTTTTGGTAGTCATCATTGTTATACTACCAAATAATATGGACCTATTCAAGCAAATTTGTTGGCAGCGCATTTCGCAAAACGAAAAGCCATCACTTTTTCAGAGATTCCTAGAACAAAAAAGCAGCCATTGCGGCTGCTTTTTTGTTTGCGGATCGTGTCCTCTTAACCTGCGGCCATCACGCTGACTCGTGCGAGCGCTATGAACGCGATCACGAACACCGCGGTCATCACAACCGGTGCTAACGCCGAGATCCAGTTACGACGATTGGGACGGAATCGGCGCAGGAGCAATGAGTTTGACACAACCGATACGGAACTCAACGCCATGGCAAGTCCGGCAAGCTCTGGACGCAGGACAATCCCAAGGCCGATAAAAATGCGTGCCGCAATCGGGATGCCCATCACGTTGTAAAAGAGCGAGAAGAACAGGTTTTGCTTGATCTTTCCAAGTGTTTCACGACTCAACTGAATGGCTGAAACGACGTCTTGTACGTCGCTTTTCATGAGGACGATGCCGCCTGCTTCCATGGCCACGTCCGTGCCACTTCCCATGGCGATGCCGACGTCCGCCTGCGCGAGCGCTGGCGCGTCGTTCAAACCATCGCCGACCATGGCAACCTTGATACCCGTCTCTTGGAGTTTCTTCACCTCATGGGCCTTGTCCTCTGGCAGTACTTCGGCGAGGATGTGCTGTTCCTCGATGCCCGTTTGCCGTGCAATCGCAATAGCCGTACGCATGTTATCGCCGGTGATCATGTAGACGGAGAGGCCCATGCGTTTGAGTGCGGCGATGGCGAGGGGTGTCGTGGCCTTGATCGCATCGGCGACCGCGACAATGCCAAGCACTTCTTTTTCATCCGCAAGCAACATGGCGGTCTTCCCCTCTTCCTCTAATCTTTGCATCTTGCGTTCCAAGCGACCGACCTTAAGTCCGAGGGTGCTCATCAGCTTACGGTTGCCGAAATGATACATTGCGCCGTTGCTTTCACCGCGCACTCCATGACCGGGGATGGCCTCAAAGTTTTCCACTGGTGCCAACACGAGCGATTCTTCATTGGCATAACGAACAATGGCCTCGGCGAGCGGATGCTCGGACTTTGCCTCGAGTCCGGCGGCAATTTCCATGATCTCGTCTTCATCGTGCGCTCCGACGGTAAGCACATCCGTGACCTCCGGTTTGCCTTTGGTGAGCGTGCCGGTTTTGTCGAAGATGATCGCCCGCACCTTGCACGCCGCTTCAAGCGGTTCGCCGCCTTTGATGAGAATACCGTTTTGTGCCCCCTTGCCAGTTGCGACCATAATGGCGGTCGGAGTTGCGAGGCCGAGCGCGCAGGGACAGGCGATCACAATCACGGCCGTAAAGGCCATGAGCGCGAAACTGATGGATGAGCCGAGCAGGAGCCAAACGCCGAACGTGGCAATGGCAATCACGATTACGGCCGGCACGAACCGAGCGCTAATGCGATCCGCGAACGCTTGAATGGGTGCGCGCGATCCCTGCGCCTCCTCGACAAGGCGGATGATTTGCGCGAGCACCGTTTCAGAGCCGATGTTCGTGGCGCGAAAGTCAAAGCTTCCGGTTTTGTTCATGGTGGCGCCGACCACCTTGTCGCCAACATGCTTCTCCACAGGCATGCTCTCGCCGGTAAGCATGGACTCGTCCACGGCCGATCCGCCACTCACGATCGTGCCGTCTACCGGGATTTTTTCACCCGGACGCACCACGACGATGTCGCCTTTGACCACGTCGCCAATCGGCATATCGATCGGTTTGCCATCGCGCAACACGCGCGCAGTTTTGGCCTGCAAGTCCATGAGCTTACGCACAGCGTCTGACGTTTGTCCCTTGGCTTTGCTCTCGAGCCATTTGCCCATCAGTACGAAGGTGATCAAAAACGCCGCCGTCTCAAAGTACAGCTCTGGGATTTTCTCCCCATCGATGCCAAGGAACGAGCCGTTCGTGAACGCGAAGATAAGGAAGTTCACGACGCTATAAATGAACGCGGTGCTGGTGCCAATGGCAATCAAGCTGTCCATGTTGAACGTCTTCATGCGCAGACTTGACCACAGACCTTTGTAGAATCCGACGCCGAGGAAGATCTGCACCGGAGTTGCGAGCACGAAGGAAACGATACCGACCCACGGGAGGAAGAACGCGCGGCCGGGAATGAACGAGAAGAAGTCGAGGAACATGAAGTAGAGCATCGGGAGCGACAAGACGACGCCAATCGCAAACTTGACTCGGTAGGAGTGAATCTCCCGATTTTGCTGTGCGCGGTCTTCGTCGGGGTTCGCGTGTCCGGCGACGTCGGCACGGTATCCGGCTTTCTTGATGCGCTCAATGATGGCCTCTTCACTGGATTGTTGCGGATTGAACGTGACTTGTGCCTTTTGTGCGGCGAAGCTTACTTGAACGTACGCAATGCCTTCCAGTTTTTTTATGCTTTTTTCGATAATGCCTGCACAGGACGCGCAGTGCATGCCGGAAACGCGGAACGTCACTTTCTTCTCGCTACCCGATTGGGGTGCTGACAAAGGTGCGGATTGGGGCACGGATGGATGTTGTGCGCTGGATTTTTCCTGAAGAATCCCTTCGATGGAACGCAGTGAGTGGGCGATATCTTGTAAGCTCGTCGAGAGATTGCTTGGAACGCTGTTGTGTGTTGCGTTGTCTGGAACGGCATCGTAGCCAGCGGTTTTGATGGCGCCGATGATAGCATCGTCGGGAACGCCTCCACTCGTTGACACACGGCACACGTTGTCCTTGGCACTCGTCGACACGTCAACGACGCCTTGGACACTTTTGACTTCCTCATTAATGAGCGTTTCGCACGATGCGCAGTGCATGCCAGAAACGCGGAATATTTTTTCCATATCGGTGACTAGAACGCGACGGTGTATCCCTTGGCTTTCAGGGCCTCGGTGACATCGCTTTGACTTATAGGCTCCTTTGAAAGAACGCGCGCGGCACCGGTGGCAAGGTCAACGGATGCGTCCGTGACTTCCGTGAGCTCACGCAGAGCCATGGTTGAGAGCTTGACACAGGCGCCGCACGTCAAATTGGTAATGGTGAAGTGAAGCTCCATAGAGTTATTCAACAAGAATTGTGCCACGATACATTCCCATAGAGCACGAGAATGGGATGGATCCTTTTTGCGTGGGAGTAAAAGTCACGACGTTTTGGCCCTTTTTCAAGTTCCCGCGAATGCCAAGCGATGGCACCACGATGCTGGAAGCGCATGTATACGACGACTCGGACGTGATAACCCACTGCACGGGAATTCCGGCTTTGACGCGCAGAGTGTTTGGCGTGTATCCGGAGGCGGTTTGCGTCATGGTAATCGTCTGGACGCCTTGCTGTGCGGCGCCGGTGACAGGCGTGTCACTCAATTCAACGGACGGAGACGCGGTGGCGGGAAGGACGGCCAAAGCGCCTCGAATGTTGTAGATGCCAAAGACGATAACGAGCAGGCCAACGACCGCATAAAAGACGCGCGCCGTTGTTCCTTTCATCACGGATGAAATGCCGCCTATGCCAATGAGCGCCGGCGCCGTTCCAAGTGCAAATGCGCCCATGATTATGGCTCCCGTGGCAAAATCTCCGGTGCTGATGGCAAACAACTGCATTGCTTGCGTGAATCCGCACGGCAGAAAGAACGTCAGAGCGCCGGTGATCATGGACGCTTTGTGGCTGTATTCCTTTTGATGTTCGGAGAGCCCAAAGAAGCGCGCAATCGAAGGCGGGAGTGTGAGCGAGGTCGCAGAGAGACGCGGAGACAGGTTGGTGAGTTTGATGCCAAGCATGAGCATCACGGCGCCAACCGCGAGCGTGAGGAGGGCGAGGGCGCCGCCCGAGATTTGCAGGAATCCGCCAAGCAGACCCAGGAGCCCCCCCAAAAGCGCGTAGCCGAGCACGCGTCCGAGGTTGAAGAACAGGTGTGGGCGAAACTTTTGCCACGCGGTGGCCTCGGGATGCAGCTCCGCGTGCCTGGCGGCAACGCCCAGCACGAGTCCGCCAACGAGCGCCATACATGTGGAGATTCCAGCTACAAGACCAAGCAGGACGGCAAATCCTACCGTGACCTCGCTTTCGCTCAGCGAGAATTCCAACAGGCCCGTGCCGCGCAGGATGAAGTACAAGATGGTAAGAATGGCGGCGCCCAAAACAAGGTACTGCCAATCGGCGTCGTTGTTGGTAATCCATGGAAGCGGTTCGGGTTCGCCGACTTCATATCCGGCTTGACGCACGACTTTGACGATTTTTTTACGACTCGGAGTATCCGCGCCGTGCTCAATGACGGCTCGGCCCTTGCGAAAGTCTACGCGCACGCTTGTGACGCCATACACGCCGCCGATCGCTTCTTCAAGGAGTAGTTCGCATGATCGGCAGTGCATGCCGCGAATAGGAACGATTTTGTGATGCATAAAAACTCACGACGAATGAGAAGAACGGAGCTATATCAACCGTCGTTTGTTATTCGCGCTTGATGGTGGTTTGCATGAGTGCGATGCGTATCTTGTCAAGATGGTCATGCGGAGCTCCTCTGATGTTTGAATCGTCGAAAGGGACTTGAAACGTTTCTCGTGGAAGGTCGGTGGAAATCGAAACGTGTGTTTTGCTTTTGGCGTTGTTTGTGGCAACACTGGCGTTGTGTGATACAGGAGGACGGATGCAGCATGTATGACGTTCCGTTTGCATGCGCTCGTCGG
>MGDX01000004.1:1422-38579 GCA_001791035.1 Candidatus Uhrbacteria bacterium RIFCSPHIGHO2_02_FULL_53_13 | reverse complement strand
CGATTTCATATCAGCGTCGCTTGAGTTTGTAGACTTTGATCATTTCTTCGACAGCCTTTTTTTCGTTTCCTTTCTTCATCTGATCCACGACGCAGGCGCTCAAGTGACTCTCGAGGAGCATGTCCTCGACGCCGGAGAGGGCCTGTTTGATGGCAGACGTTTGCGTAATGACGTCAATACAATACGCGCCGTTGCTGATGAGTTCTCGCAGACCGCGGATTTGGCCTTCGGCAATATTGAGTCGCCGAAGAATGTTGTTGGTATTGTGGTGCTCCATAGAGGCCGCCACTATATACCCCCATAGGGTATTTGGCAAATGAGATGTTCAAGTTGTTCTAATGGTTCATTCCGAACGCTTGCCCTTCTGTCATTGCGAGTCTATTCTAGTGTGTCATTGCGAGTTCGACGAAGCAATCTTATGCAAGTGATTAGATTGCTTCGCTATGCTCGCAATGACGGAACAGGTGAGTGCAATGACGGAAAGGGCTAACAATGATGACTTGCGAGACCACACCAGCCCACCACTCATCTCTTTACATCGCGAAAGAAATGTGATGATATGACCGTGTCATGAGCGCTACAGGTTCCACCTACGCACTTTGGGATGATTTATTGAGGCGTTTGGACGGCGGATTCAACGATGTGTCTGCCATCATCACAACGGTCGAGGAAATTCTCGCCGTGATGTATTGTCGCTCCGCCGGTGCTTTGGGGATTGAAGTCGAGCGACACGCTAAGGCGTTGAAGGGACTATTGGAATGGTTGAAGGAGCGCACGCCCGAACAGGCGCGTGCCGAGGCCGCGCTCATTGCGCGCAGTACTCCGCCTATCGCCCTGTCCGATGAGCGGCGTGTGATTCGCTTGGTGTTTGAGCGATTGGAGCTGTTATGTCCGCCCAATCATAATCACACGCTCTTCACGATCGCTGTTATTTTGGACGAGCTCGCTCCTGTCTAAGATTTTTCGTAAGCGCCGCTGGTCTCTTGCCGGCGGCGATCTTGTATACTGTGTAGGGATCTCTGCAAAAGTCAGAGTAGCGTGGCCAGTACGAGCCGGATTTGTTCCGTCATCTCGGATCGGTTTTGAAGGCGATATGGACATATCGGTTAGAAATCGAACCGAGATGACGGGGCAAATCCTGCCGTAGTGGAGCCGTGCTGGACTTTTGCAGAGGTCCCTGAATATGCAGGTGATTCACAAAGCCATTCGTGCGTTTGCCGAAACGGTCGCTCTCAACAAGGGACGTGCGTTTTTTGTTGGAGGTTCGGTGCGCGACGAGATGCTCAACGCGCCCATCAAGGACATTGACATTGAGGTGCACGGCATCTCCCCGCGCGCACTGCGTAAGATTATCGAAAGTCATTTTGCCAACGTCGAGGAAGTTGGCGCGGCGTTCGGCGTGCTTCACACCACTATGGAAGATGTGGAAGTGGATATTTCACTTCCGCGCCGAGATTCGAAAATTGGACAAGGACACAAGGGATTCGCCGTGGATGTAGATCCGTTGCTCTCGCCAAAAGAGGCTCTGCGCCGCCGTGATTTCACCATCAACGCGATGCTCAAAGATGTGCTGTCGGACGAAATCGTGGATCCGTTTGGTGGACGTGACGATTTGCGTGCGCGCATTTTGCGGCCGGTGGATTTTGCGACATTTGTGGAGGATCCTCTGCGCGTTCTGCGCGCCGTTCAGTTGACCGCGCGGTTTAATCTTGCCGTGAGCGACGACGTGAAGGCACTCTTGCGTTCCATGGTGCCGGCGCTCCAAGAACTGTCGCGCGATCGTCATCGCGATGAATGGCGCAAGCTGTTTTTGAAGGCGCACACTCCTTCGCGAGGTCTTGAACTGGCGCGCTTAATTGGCGTGTTTGACGCACTGCCCATCGTAGCGGCCATGAAGGCCACGCCTCAAGAACCGGAGTGGCATCCCGAGGGCGATGTGTGGATTCACACGGGAATGGTGTGCGACGTAGCGGCAAAGTTGTGTAAGCGCGAGCGGTTGGAGGGGGCTCTGCGACTGGTGATTATGCTTAGCGCATTTTGCCACGACCTTGGAAAACCGGAGACAACGCAAATGATAAAGGGGAGAATTCGCTCGCATCAGCACAGCCATGTTGGAATTCGCCACGTTCGGGATGTGCTTGAATTTTTTGGTATGGAGTCCTTGCGCGATACGGTCGAGCCGCTCGTGGCGTATCACTTGACGCCGTATGATCTGTATCACCAACAGGTATCCGACTCTCCGCCTGGAGACGGCGCTATTTTCTCACTTGCGCGGCGCGTGCATCCGGCAACCATCGACCACCTGTTGTTAGTGGCTGAAGCGGATATGCTCGGGCGGGGCCCGTTTCTCGATGACTTTGCTAAGAGCGAAAGGCATGCGGCGTTAGACTGGTTGGGCGACCGCGCATGCACACTCGACGTACGCGATCGTCGTCCGCCGGACGTTATTCGTGGGAACGATTTACTCGCACTTGGTATGAAGCCGGGACCGCACTTTGGCAAGATTGTGCGCGCGGCGAACCTCTGGCACGACTGCGCGCATGTGCAGAAAGCGGAGATTTTTGACCGCATAAAAACGCTCGCCAAAACGGCGAGTGATGACACGGATTGGGAACAGCTCCTCACGGATGTTTCGGGGGTTTCAAGGTGACCGTCAACCACAAGGCTAGAAACGCGAACGTGAACATGGAGAGATCGTTTTTGAAAAACGGTACGTCCACAAGGCCGTGGACGGTCATTTCCAAGAGCGGAAGAGATGCGAGAATCGAGAATCTGGAACCGTGGATCCACGACTTACCGATGGTGAGGGCAATGACGGCGAATCCAAGGAGTCCTAGCATCCCAAGCTCAACCCAAATGTTCAGAACGATATTGTGAGGGTATTGGAAGATTTCAAAATGTTCGACGGTGTGAAACGGTCGGACGGCGGTGGGGTAGTTGTTTGTGCCGACACCGAACGCGAATGTCCGAGTAGACGCGGTGAGTAGGTTCCATGTCTCCGACCACTGCGCTGTACGCGTTTGGCCGGACCAATCTTGCAGGAGCACCTTTTGCCGAAGCGGCGACACGCCAAGTAGAACGATAAGAAGAACGGCGAGCGCGGCGCCTCCAACAAGCAGGCGCTGTTTGAGTGGGCGATGTATGAGATAAAACGCCCCAACTCCCATAGCGAAAATGGTGCCAATGAGCGCCGCTTCCGTTTGTGAAGCGAGCATGGCAAGCAGTCCAAGGACGATGACACCAACGTACCACATTTCTGACGATCGTCGGAAAATGGGCATCGGTTTTCTGTAGAGTAGTGTGGCAAAAAGGAACACGACGATTGGCGCCACAAAGTGTCCAACGGCATTCGGATAGGGGAAGATACTGGTTGCGCGGCGCTCCACGAACCACTCAATGGGGATGGTGATTCCCGTGGACCACTGCACGAGGGCCCAAACGCTAATCATGGCGGTTGGAATCGACAGCGCGCGCGCGAACAAAACTATTGGCTGGTGTGCATGGTATCGATCCTGTTTATTGATATGAAGCAACATCAACCCGAAGAGCGCTGGTTCCACGAGGTAACTTTTGAGGATGCCAAGCGAAGAAAGCAGATCAGAAGTTTGCGTAAGGCCGAGAACTCCGCCTACGAATAGGAGAAGCACGCCGCATCCAATCCACCGCACAATCGGGTGCAAAAGCAACTCACGGAACGATACGAAAAATTCACGATCGTAAAAAAAGCGTACAAGATAAGCGACGAGCAAAACGGTGAATAGGACCTCGAGCAGTGTTGTTGGCAGAGGCCCGACATTGAATCGAATCAGATACACGGGCAGTGACGCCAACAAAACAAACGCGCCCCAATGGAGAGAGCGCCAGCAGATGGCGGCAAATAACACGAGGGCCGCGACAATGCCAATCACAAACATCATACGCGTGGGAGCATGGACTTGAGCGTGGCAAGGCGCACGCCGCCAAGCGCCACGACGCTTACGCCGTAGAATGCGGCGCATCCGATGACGACAACGAGCAAGTTCCAGACGTTCGTGTTGCCGACCCACTGCAAGTACAAAAAGCCCAGCGCGGTCATGGCGCACGCTGACAAAAGTCCGACGCCAAAACTCTTGAATCGCGGTGCGAATGCGGCGGTTCTACGCACCATCCAAAATGTCAAACACATGATCATCGCCTCCGAGACGATGGTCGTCCATGCCGCGCCGAGTGCACCGTAGCTTGGAATGGTTGCCAAATACAGGACGACTGCCACGATGGCCGTGATGACAAACGCCGGAATAATGGCGCGCTGTTTGTTAATAGCCACGACCGCGTGTGAAAACAGAATCCCAAAGAACACAAACGTGTTGGCAAGCATCAAGAGCATCAAGTATGGCCCGGACGCGCGGAATTCTTCGCCGGCGGCAAGCGCCATGAGCGGTCCGGCTACAATGAATGTACCGCCCAAGATTGGTAGGGAAATGATGGCGAACAAATCAAATGCCTGTTGCAAGAGCGCGTGCAGTTCTTGGCGGCGCTTGGTGGTCCACGCCAACACAAGCATCGGCAAAATCAGTCCCATGAACATGGTCGGTACAACGCTAATCACGTCGAGTACTTTATACGCGGCGCCGTACAAGCCAATCTCCTCACTCGATCGGTAAAATGACATGAATACAATATCGCCTTTGAGGTACAGCAGGTTGAAAAAGATCGTCGCGGCAATGGGCCAACTGCGTGAGATGAATGTGACGATGGTTTTGTGGTGCCACGTAAGGCGAATGCGCGTGAACGAGCGCGCGAAGAGGATGTTGATGAGCGCCATCAAGGCGTTACCGACAGCAAACGCGCCCATCATGTGCGGTACGGAGACTTGAGTGGTTGCAAGAACGACGATCAAAATGAGAATGATGCCTCGGCTTACGGCTTCGGCAGTTGCCGGGCGCCACATGGACAAATGTTTTTGGAAGACGCCGATGAACATTTGCGAAAGTGTCATGAAGAAGAACGAAAATGCGCCCACGGCGATGGTGGCGCGCACGATTGGGTCGTACGGCATGAACGCGCCAACGAGCGCCGCGAGGCCGAACAGCACGATGCCCGAGACGATGCGCACGGTCATGGCGCTTGAGACAATGCGTGACTCGTCGGCGTCTTCCTCCGAAATCATCTGCGTCGTGGTGAGTGTAAAGCCAAAATCCACAATGGCGCCAGCGACGGCCAAAAAGGTAAACGCGAGCGTGAAGTGGCCGTATCCTTCGGCGCCGAGTGCGCGCGTCATCACAGCAATGGTGAGAACGCCAAATACCGTGCCCACGAAGCGGCCCAGCATTTGCATCGCGGTATTGGATGCGATTTGGTGAAGTTTAGACATGATGGGGATTATACAGGATGGAGGGTGTTGGTTATAGGTTGACGGTTGATGATTTGTGTGCTATACATACCAAGCTATGAAATTGTTGCGGCTCGTGTTGTATGCCATAAGTTTTGTAGTCATTTTGAAGTTCTTGTTCCAGTACCCCATCTATACATCGGTGGGCATTGCGATCGTCCTGATCGGGATTGGTGTTTGGATCTATGGGTATACGCGCGATGTGCAAAGAGCGCTACTCGTGCTCTTGAGTGCAAGAGAACGGTCCCAAGCGATGAGCGGAGAGGCAATTCTCATGCACACTGCCATCAGCCAGGTTAGGCGTCGTGGGGACGATGCAGAGACGTTTTGTAACGTTGTGAAGATCACCCTCGCGATACTCGAATTGAGGGGATACGTCACGTCGACGCCACTCAGAAATCACACCATCGAGGATGTGGTTACAGGCGTCGTTGATGATTGTAGGCAGTTTGCCTACATACTCACGAACGCCGGACTTGAGAAGGCCAAGAGACTCTAGTGAAAGCGCCTCACACTGTGGGGCGTAAACTTTTGAACACAAAATGTGTTCACACATGCATAAGGCCAGATACAACACATTGACAAACACGATTTTTCGCGGTATACTATGCGCGTTATGAACAGCTCATAACATGAAAACAAACATGGAATACAGCCTTTCGGCCATTGAGAAGTCCATTCTTTGTGTGCACATTGTGCACATTGCGCACGATGAGCAGAAGTGTCACGAGAGTATTCGTGAACGTTTGTCTGCGTTTTGGCAGATGACCTCGCATGTTCTCGTGGCGCTTTTTGTAACCGTGGCTTTGGCGGCAAGTTTAGCCATTTTGGAATTTGCGGTGACGAGCGAGCTCCCTGTGAACCGTGAGGTTGTGCGTACACAGCAACTTGGTGTTGGGGATTGGTTCAATGCGTTCCTTGGCATTTCGACCGCACACGCCGCAAGCGGCTACGATGCGCTGATTGTGTCCGTGTCGCCTTCAACCGTCTCACTTGCGGAAGGAGAGTCCGCCAACGTGACCGTCCAACTCAAAAACATCGGCACGCAACCATGGTCACAGACGGGCAAGGCGTTCGTCTCGGCGTACACGTGGGAGCCAAAATATCATGTGAGTCCGTATCGTGGATCGTTGTGGCAAAACGACCATCAAACGGGCACTCTGCAGGAAACGTCGGTCGCCCCGGGAGAAACCGGGACATTTGTTTTTTCTGTGTACGCGCCTCCGGCGTTTGAGGGAACATTGAAGGAAACGTTTCGACTTGCCGCAGATGATGTGGCGTGGTTTGAGGGTGGCGTGTTTTCTGTCGGCATGACTGTCGGTGATGCGGTCGCGGAGAGCGAAGCACCGGCGGAGAGCGAAGCACCGATAGACAAATCCGCAAAGGCAAAAGCTGATCCAGATGCGTTCAAAGCTGAAATAGTGGCGACGTCTGCCGGAAGCATCGTGGCAAAAGCGGGGCAATCGTTTGCCGTAAAGGCAGCTGTCAAAAATACCGGAACGACGGCGTGGCATTCGTATACGCTCGCGTCGGCGCAAACGGGACTTGCCGCCAGCGAACTTGCAATGACGTACCATCCATCGTGGGTTTCAAGTAGTATCGCACTTGCTCGCTCGGCTAAAGTCGCGCCCGGCGACGTGGAGGTGATGGATTTTTCATTTCGCGCGCCCACGACGCGCGGCCGGCACACCGTACGATTTCAGATTTTCGCCAATGATACGGAGGTTGCAGGCGGCGTCATAGACATTCCAGTTGAAGTGACAAGCGGCGCACCAGAAATCATAGACGCTCCCCTTGATGAGCGGAAGGTGGTGATTTTGCAGGGCGACACCATCGAGGAACCGCGTGTACGCATTGGCATTGATACGGTGGTATCCGAAGCCATCCTGTCGGCCAATAGCGACGTACGCGTCGTGACGGGTGACAACAAAACTGCACTCGCCATCGTGCCGGCCGGTCAGCCGATGCGCGCAAATTGGAACGGAACGCAGTATGTATTTGAGTCAAATGGCAGTATCCTTTTTTCAGACGAGTATCTGCGCTTTGAGGGTGTGAATGGTCGAGAGACGATATTCACCCTGTCGAGTTTCTCGGACGTGCGCTCATACAACACGGTGTGGAATGACAACGTGTTTCGCGACACGATGGAGTTGCGACACAACACGCGCCGAGATCGCACGTGGATGATCAACGAACTGCCTATGGAGTCGTATTTGTACGGTCTCGACGAAACAAGCGGCGATGCGCCGGTAGCGTACTTGGAAGCGTTAGTGACGGCCGCGCGTACATTCGCCATGTACAACTTTGAACATAAAACCAAGTATGAGGGCGAGTTTATTGACATGAAAAACACGGCGGCCGATCAGGTGTATCATGGCTACAACGCCGAAGTACGGCGCTCGAGCGTAGTCAAAGCAGTGAACAACACGGCTGGCGTAACGATTCAGTATGCGGGCGATACGATTGTGGCGTCGTACTTTTCGCGATCGGATGGGCGCACACGCGATTGGGCAGATGTGTGGGGGCGCGATGTGCCGTATGCCAAGGCGGTGGCGGTGCCATGCGAGGTTGGCAAAACGATGTGGGGACACGGCGTTGGAATGTCTGCAGGCGGTGCGCTGTGTATGGCAAATAACGGCTCTTCATTCGATGAGATTTTGAAGTACTTTTACACAGGTGTTGACTTAGTAAAACGCTGGTCATATGAAGCGATATAAACTCGATCGCCATCGTCCGGATATGGGCAACCGCCGTCGTGTGGACAGTGAACCTGTTCATGAGCTATTTGCCGAGGACATCGTGATTGAACCTACCGAATGGCCGGATCGGTTGCGACGTCGTTATGATGCCGAGGATTTACTTGAGAAAGCCGAGCGTGAACAGGAACTGGGGGGGTTAAGAGCGCAAGACTCTAAGGACGCGCAAGGCGACCAACATCGTCCTTCCCGCGCGGCATAGATTGCATGACACTTTTTTCACGATCGTGAAAAAACGTTCAGAGTGTTAGAGATTACTAGAGAGATTTTGATATAATTACTCTCGCTATGAAGCGAGGGATATTGTTGCTCAACATTGCATTATTTACCGCGGTTTCGGCCGCGCTTTCCTGGCCAGCGCATGCCATGGCGCCGGAGTTGCTCGACATTTACAACGAGCGGCCGGATTTGCAGTTGGCGTTTGAGGCGACGGGCCGCGCGGTGCCCGGCACAGCCGCGGGGTTTTTGATTGACCTTGACGATTGGGCGCGTCAGTACGGTTGGCAAGTGTATCCGTCGCTTGCGGGATACCGGCCAAAAACATTGCCGCCCTCACACAACGGCAGAGAAGCACCCGCAACCAATGCGGCGGCATGGGTGGTCATCGACAAAAATAGTGGACACGTTTTAGGGGCGTATCATGCGGATCAATCGTGGCCGATCGCGTCTATCACCAAGCTCATCACAGCGGACATTGTGACGCGCAACGTGTCGTCACTTGATGTTTGGCACAACGTCTATGATTCAGACGACGTTGGCGGCGCTAAACTTTTGGTGGAGCACGGTACGCGTTTTCGTCTGCGCGATCTGCTGTATGCCACGCTTGTCGGCTCGGCGAACAATACGGCCAACTCGGTAGCGCGCATCTTGGGCGGAACCAAGGCGGACTTTGTGGCGTACATGAACACGCGAGCGTACCAGCTCGGCCTGCGACACACGGAGTTTACAGACCCATCCGGGATTGAGGTTGGCAATGTTTCGACAGCGCGCGAAGTTGGGAAAATGGCGGCGACCATTTTTAGCGAAAATGAAGCGGTACGCGAGATGGCGCAAACGTATCGCCGGCTGATGACGGGGAGCGATGGTGTTCAGCGCGACGTGATGACAACAAACTGGATGCTGTATCAACCCGAGTTCGACGACGTGTGGGTGATGGCGGGAAAAACGGGATACCTGCATGAGTCCGGATGGAATGTCGTGGAAGTTCTGCGGCCATCGCGCTTTGATGATCGGCGGGAGCTTGTGGTCGTCGTGCTCGGTTCGCCGATGCGCGGCGACAGTTTCAAAAATGTGGAAGCGTTGAGCCACTGGGCGTGGGAGAATTTTACGTGGTAGCGGTTATGGCACTTTTCTGACGATCGTCAGGAAAGTGACTTTTTGCAAACCAAGCGTCGCATGATTGCGCGGAACGGCAAGAGCAAAAGTGTCCACGGAAAGATGATGAGTACGGAGGCTAACAGCACGCGCGGATCGGCAAAAAATGAGCCTGCCAAGTAAATCGCCAGCGTGAAATTCATGAAGGTCATGCAAACGGAAACGGTTGCGCGCTCCGCGCAGTGGCGCCAAAACGCCACAAAATAGCCGAGCGCTAAAAGGAGCGCCACGAAGGCAAAGAGCACCAGAAGTTGCAGGGCAATCGTTTCGCCAAAGCCCGCCAAAATAACGTCGGCTTGTTTGGCAACGACGCCGGCAATGAGCAAGCAAAGCAATAGAAGGGAAATCGGCTTGAACATGGGTGCGATACGTCTGATACGCCCATTGGCGACAGCGCGAACGCCCTGTGCGAGCACAAACGGAACAATAATGACTTTGATCAAGCTCCAAAACATGGTCCATGCACCAACGGTGATAGCGGTTCCAGCGAACAAGCCAATCACAAACGGCACGGTGAACGGAGCCAAGAGCGATGTGGTGAGTGTGAGAACGAGCGCGATGTCTGTTTTGCCGCCGACGACTTCGGTGAGCAAAGGCGCGGTCATTCCCGTCGGCATACTCGCAAGTAGCAGTAACGCGACAGCCATTTCGGGAACAATGGCGTTTGCCAACAAAAACACGGCCGCGGGAAGCAGAACGAGCATAAACACGTTGGCCGACACGAGCATCTTTATGTTGCGCGCGGCGGCCAGCACTCCGCGCATGTCGAGCTTCAGACTGGTCAAAAAAAAGATCGCCTGTAAAGCCAGCGTCGCAAACGGCGCAAGATAGATGGCGTATTGCGGCAAGAACAGTCCGATCACAAGAGCGGCGACAATCAAAAAGATATAGGACTGTACGAGTTGAATGAAAAAGGGAAGAAGACGCGCGGTCATGTGTTAGTGGTTTGGGCCGTATGCGCTCGGATGGCGATGCTTATCGTCTTCGGTTAATTGCTGAACAACTTGGCGAACGCGCTCGGGATTGGCGATGTCTCTAAAGCGAAACTGCTGTATGGGGCCGGCCGAGTGGATGTGGACGTCGCCGTAATCCAAAAATGTGCGCAGGGCGCCGCGCACGGTTGCCGTCACATCTTGTACCATCGCCAAGTGCATCTCGGAGGCAACGCGATGGAAAAGCCCGTGCTGTTCAATGTTGATAATGCGCTCCGTGGTCACGACCCATGTGTCCAAGTAGTAGTCGATAAATTCCTGAAAAAAGAACGTTACGACCGCGAGGTAGTATATGGAAATGAACACGGTCGCAATCGCGTTTGATGTCGGCACTACCAGAAGCGTTGGAAAGAGCTCGCTAAGGAGCCACAACAAACCGATGGGCGCGATCGCCGCGATGGCGGTGAAACCGACGAGACGGAACACCGCAATCCAATGTCGGCGCAAAAACAAGACCGTTTTTTCTCCGGGGCGATGGTTGGGGAGATGTTGAAGGTGAAACATATTCAGTATCGGTAGATGTTGGTGATGTTTGGCTCGAAGCCGAAGAGGTTGATCGTGAGCGTCCAATCAATCGTCAGAATGTTGTAGAGCGACCACATCAGGAGCGCTCCGATGACCACCAGATAGATGGCGGTGATGCCGAGGGTAAAGAGGCCCGCTTTTCCAAAACGCAAAATATGGTACACATTGAAGAATGTGAACAGCACCACAAGCCCGATGAAGGCGAGAAAGATGACGAGCAGGATGCTGATGGGGATCATAGGGAAGTATCACGTATGAAGTATCCGCCTGTCTGTCATTGCGAGCAACGCGAAGTAATCTTATTAGGCGTTAGATTGTGTCACTATGTTCGCAATGACAACCTGGAGGATGACAGATTCTTGTTTCTCGATTCCAAATAGGCAATAGCTCGCTTCGTTGCCACGCGCCCACGAGGCGTACGATTGATCATGCCGCATTGCAATAAAAACGGTTCGTAAATTTCCTCGATGGTTTTTTCGTCTTCCGAGAGCGCCGCCGCGAGCGTTCCAAGACCGACCGGACCGCCCTGAAATGTCTCGACGATGGTCGTCAAGATGACGCGATCGATGGTTTCCATGCCGAGCGTGTCAATGGACAGCGCGTCGAGCGCCAAGTTGGCGATGGTGACGGTGACGCGGCCATCGTGCTTCACTTGCGCAAAATCTCGCACGCGTTTGAGCAAGCGGTTGGCAATACGCGGCGTACTGCGCGCGCGTGTGGAGATGGTCGCGCACGCGTCGGCGTCTATGGAGACACCTAAAATTGTTGCGGAACGTTTGACAATTCGCTCAATATCGTCTTGCGTATAGAACTCCAAGTGATGTGTGACGCCAAAACGATCTCGCAACGGCGACGAGAGCAGGCTCATGCGCGTGGTGGCGCCAATCAGCGTGAATGGTTCAAGCGCCAGACGGATGGTGCGTGCGCTTGGTCCTTTGCCGACAATCACATCGAGCGCATGGTCCTCCATGGCCGGGTATAGGACTTCCTCAACCGACTTGTTCAGGCGGTGGATTTCGTCGATAAAAAGGACGTCGCTTTTTTGCAGATTGGTCAAAATGGCGGCCAAATCGCCAATGCGTGTGAGTGACGGCCCGCTGGTGATTTTGATGTTCGCGCCAATCTCGCTTGCGATAATGTGTGCGAGCGTGGTTTTTCCAAGTCCGGGATTGCCGTGCAGGAGCACATGGTCGAGCGCTTCGCCACGCGACGATGCCGCGTCAATAAAAATTCGCAGATTTTCTTTGAGTTGCCTTTGGCCGATGAATTCGGTGAGTTTTTTCGGGCGCAACGTTGTGTCAATCTCATGATCTTCGATGCTTTCAATGGGTGTCAAAAAATCACTCTCTGTGGTGGGTTCTTGAACGGCAGAAAACGGGTTTTGAGGCATCGATGACATAGCCACAGTATAACAGAAGTGGCCCACTCATGAAGACAAGGGGCCACAAAGTGCTCTGCAGGCGTTGATTCGCCTTTTTGATAGTGGAGTGTAACCACCTATCGGATCGTTGCTGACGACACTGGACGATCAGGGCCTATTGGGCCTCCTTTTGCGGGCGGCACCGCGTTACAAGAGACCGGTCCACAGAGCGCTTGTAATATAACAAAACCTCTTAGTCCCGCTAATACATTGAAACACGACCAAACCTGGTCGTGTTTCTGGTGGGCCGAGAGGGGGTCGAACCCTCATCCGGATTTCCGGACGACATTTTAAGTGTCGCGTGTATACCATTCCACCATCGGCCCGTTTACTTCGTTGGTCAGTGGGTATGCGAATGTGGGGGAGCGGCGAACGTCGGCACGATAGCAAATCTTGAGTGTTTTGTCGATCCTCTGTACCATACTGCGCGCGCGATCTGTGCGCTGTGCGGGTATAGTACAGTGGCAGTATGCCAGCTTCCCAAGCTGGAGACACGGGTTCGATTCCCGTTACCCGCTCCATTTTTTTTCGTGCGCACGAGGAATGATAGAGGACAGTTGTTCACACGTTGAACTTATGGAAAATACAACTGTAGAAAAACCCTGGGGCTCCTTTACCTGTTTTACTCACCATATCCCGAGTACGGTGAAACTCTTGAATATCAAGAAGGGAGAAGCGTTTAGTCTCCAGTATCACAAGCACAGAAGCGAGTTCTGGAAAGTGATGAAGGGCAGTCCAACGGTCACCATTGGCGAAGTACAACACCGTGCTCTGGAAGGAGATGAGTTCGAAATTCCTCCTCTCACTATGCATCGCATCTTCGCGTCTGAAGAAGATGTCGTTGTCCCGGAAATTTCTACCGGAGATTTTAACGAAGATGATATTGTGAGCGTGGAGGATAAATACGGTAGGGCATAAGACAACCTTTACATGGTGCGATGACGATTCAAGGATAAAGAAGACGCGCCCTAAGAGGAGGCGCGTCCGCGTACTGGTTGGCCCCAGAAAGGAGTTTTCTCAACGAGGAGAGGTGACCTTTCTGTGCTCTCCATGCTGGTGACAGGTTGAAGCCCGTCATTCCGCCAGAGAGCAAGTACGCTGGTTCGTGTATATTATGTCGACGAACCCTTGTCAAGAGCTCGAGGCGTTTGATATAGTCCTCTCGCTCACACATAGAGTGTGGTGACTGTTGCAATCGCGGGAGTAGCTCAGTGGTAGAGCGCTTCCTTGCCAAGGAAGAGGTCGCGGGTTCGATCCCCGTTTCCCGCTCCAGAAAATAGCCGATGATCGCGGCTGTTTTTTGTATTTGAATTTATTTCTTTAGCAGTATCCTTGGCGGTTTCATGGCAAAACGATATAGTGGACCCACTTATTTACTAACTGTGCGATATGCAGATGTCCAATCGGTTTCCGCGAACGCGCCGCGATGTGGGGGGCGACCTCACGCGTGCGCACGCCCTGCTCGTTCAAGCCGGCCTGATTCGTCAGGTGAGCCCCGGGATTTGGACATTATTGCCCGATGGATGGAAAGTATTACGCAACATTCACCAGATTGTTTTTGACATGATGGAATCTGTCGGCGTGCAGAACGTGCAGTTGCCGATTTTGCAGTCGTGCGATTTGTGGGAGCAATCGGGACGTTGGCAAAAATACATCGATACCAAAACAATGTTTACCACCAGCGAATACCACTACGATGCGGAATATGGACTGGCGCCGACCGCCGAGGAGGTTGTGTCGTTTACGGTAGCGGGCGAAATTGAATCGTGGCGCGACTTGCCGGTGATCTTGCACCAAATAGGTCCAAAGTTTCGTGACGAGATTCGTCCGCGATTAGGACTTCTGCGCGGCCGCGAGTTCTATATGTCAGATGCGTATTCGTTTGATCGCGATGAGGAAGGTATGCGCGCGTCGTATCAAAAAATGAAGGAGCTCTATCCGCGCATCTACGAGCGTCTTGGCATTCACAAACTCCAAGCGGTCGAGGCGAGCTCGGGCGATATTGGAGGTAAGGGTTCGGTGGAGTTTATGGCGCTCAACGAAGAAGTGGGGGAGGATTTGCTGATGGCTTGTGACGAGTGCAGTTATGGCGCGAACACGGAGGTGAGTGCCGGAAATGTGGGTGACGTCTGCCACGAATGCAAGATTGGGACGTTCAAGGAGGTTCGCGGCATAGAAATCGGACACGTGTTTCAGTTGCAACAGACGTACTCAAAAAGCATGCGCGTGACATTTCGCGACGAGAACGACACCGAGCAGTTTGCGTGGATGGGATGTTATGGCATTGGCACATCGCGCTTGATTCAGGCGATTGTTGATCAGAATCACGACGACGATGGGATCGTGTGGCCGGAATCAGTGGCGCCGATGTTTGCGCACATCGTTCCGGTGAACTGGAAAGACGAAACACAGCGTGCGCTAGCGCAAGAATTGTATGCCGCGTGCCAAGATGCCAACATTCGCACCATGATTGATGATCGCGAAGAAAGTGCGGGACTCAAGTTCAAAGACGCCGATTTATTGGGCTACCCATATCGCATTGTCGTTGGCCGAGATGCCGGCAAGGGTTTGGTAGAAGTACGCAATCGCAAAACAGGCGACGTAGAGAACTTGGCAAAGGAGCATGTTGTAAAGTGGCTGAAGGAGCGTGCGCCGCAATAAGTTTCTCTCTGCTTATTGCGAGCGCTCATTCCGTCATTGCGAGTTCGACGAAGCAATCTCAAGCCAGCGCAAAAGATTGCTTCGTCGCTTGATGCTCGGGGCACTCCGATGCGCACTGCGCATATAGGAGTGCCCGTCTTGCGGTTCGAACATGCCTCAATGGCATGTTCTTCATCCCGCTCGACCTCGCAATGACAGCCTCATCTTGTCATTGCGAGGTTGACGAAGCAATCTATGTGCAAGCGTTGGCTCATCAGGCTGTCTGTTCCTCCTGCTTATTCAGACGCCACTTCCACGCCTTTTTCCATCCAAACTCTTTGCCTCGAATCCAGGCATCGCGTTGTTGTTTGAGCACGTAGTCCGAGAACTCTCGATAGCGCTCGGCGGCAACACCAAGTTGAGGCGCTTCTTTTATGATGAATGAGCGCGCTTTATCTTCGTCGAATTTTCGTGGACTTTCCATACTATGTGGTGGTTACGAGCATCTCCTTGTGCTTGAGTGCGTGCGTGATGCCGAGCGCGGAAAGCGCAACCGCAACCGCACCGGCGAGGGACCATCCAATCAGTTTTGTTGGCGTCTGCTTAGATGAAATGAATCCTGCCGGTATGACCTCTTGCTCCTCCTCGTTCTGTGGTGTGCGAACCAAGATGTCGTCGTTGCCTCGCGGTAAGATGCGATATCCCGCCGATGTTTCGCTTACGATACCAACTACCGTCAGTTCATCACCGACGCTGAATGTTGGAACGATGTTTGTCGACTCTTTGAGGTACATCTTTGCTTCATTATCGCCGTTGCTCAAAACATAGGCATTGCCGTCTTTGCTGGCAACGGTGCCAGTGACGCGTACAAGCCAGCCTTCGGTAGCCTCGCTAATTTCTTGAAGCGATAGGTCGTGTGGCAGTGGAGCGTCTTCTTGTCCAAGGCGCTCAATGTCACTCGCATCAGCGAGTTTGAGACGTGCTTCACCCGCGCTTGAAGACAAGATGCCCGTCACGCGCACGCGCATTCCGCGGGGTAACTCCGGAAATTCGGCACTATGCAAGTACACTTGGATGCCAGATCCGGCCAAATAGAACACCTGTTTTCCTAAGATTCCAGGCGCAGCCGAGACGACACCCTCAGTGATGAGTTGTGCCCCAAGTTCAAGGGCGCGGATGTTGCCGATGGGTACGACCTGCGTTGGCGTTCCATCCGCAGAATCCACTGATGCGCTTGTCTCTGTCGGTTGGCAGTTTTCAGAATCATGGTTCGCAGTGAGGTCATACGTAGGATTTTCTGTTTCATCCGTTGCTGGTTCAGACACGTCCGTGCTCGCATCTTCTGTCTCGTCTGTAGTGGTCGATTCAATAACCGGCGCGCTGACCGTACTCATTTCAAACGTTTGAGGCAACACGTTTTGCGCTCCGGGCGTTGGATTCATCTCGATCAACAATACGGGATCTTCGGGCGATCGCCCTACGGACGACGGATCGTTGACCGCGGGACCGTGTACGGATGATGGCATCTCTGTTTCGCCGTACGAAACACGGTCAATGATCGTGCCGTCTGCACCCAAGAGCGTGATCACGTCTCCTCCATTGTTCAGAAGTGAGCGCGAGATGGCGACGAGCAGATAATCATGTGCGTTGACGGTCCCCGTGACGGAAACCGATGTACCCGCCGCGTCTTGAACAGACCAACCGTCCAGATTTAGTGCGATTGGGAGCGTGTTGTATAGCTCTATCCATTCGCTCGATCCGATCATCGGATCGCTTACGAATTCGTTGATCAGAAGGTCACCGGGTGTTGCAGGAACAATGGTCGGCACCGTGTCTGTTGGCGGCGGCGGAGTCATAACGACGGTCGCAGGTGGCGTCTGTGCCGATTCGTCAACGGCGGCGGCTTCAGCTTCCGGTGCTTCCGTGACTGCGTTATCGCCAAGATATTCCACGGCGAAGTTGAGACGCATGTCGCTCGTCTCGGAGACATCAATCGACCAATGATCAGTCGTAAGGCCGGCAGCGAGGCCGGAAAATGGCATCAAAACGACGCCGAGCAAAATAAAAACACCAGATAATAACGTGCGCATACTCGTGTGTTAAGAATGAAGCGCACAAATCCGGTGGGGATCAGATTCGTACTCCCAATACAACATGGCGCGAATGTGTTGTCAAGTCACAGGCTGTGGAAAACCTCACTTCAACCAATCGATAAAGCGTTTTTTGCGCATCGAGCATCAGTTGTTATGAATACACGATGTGTTGACGAAGCGGTGTTGTGTGCTATTCTGCTGGCGCTTACTTCGTAACAAAGCCGGGGTGGTGAAATTGGTAGACACGCTAGCCTTAGGAGCTAGTGCCCTTGCGGTGTGGAGGTTCGAGTCCTCTCCCCGGCACCATCCTTCGCTCTGCTTCGCGGAGCTAAGGATGGCAGGCCATTCTCAACAATCAACAAATTCCCTATGCGCATTGTTCTTGTTCACGGATACAAAGCATCACCCCAGCAAAACTTTTGGCCGTGGCTTGGTTCGGCGTTGCGTGAACGCGGCCATGACGTGATTGCGGTTGACCTTCCGAATCCAGAAGCGCCCAACTGTCAGGAGTGGGTTCAAGCCATATCGCAAGCGGTGTTGCGTCCAGGAGGCGACACGATTTTTATCGCGCACTCGCTTGGGTGTGTGGCGCTTTTGCACTATCTTGAGAATGCCGAGATGAGCGGCACGCCAAAAACGGTAATTCTCGTTGCGCCGCCATACTATATTGGAAGCGAGAAGTTTGCGTCATTTTTTTCGCCGCCGATCGATTTTGACACGGTGATGTGGAAAGGGCAGGAGTTTGCCGTGATCGCGGCAAAAGACGACGATGTGATTCCGTTTGATCACGCGCAGAAGTATGAGCGCGAACTCAACGGGCATTTATATGCTCTTGAAGGGGGAAAGCATTTTTTGGAGGCAAAAGATTTGCCGCTCATTTTGGAGCTGATTGACAGCCGCGATGTAGAACCGGGTGAGTCGCTCTCAAATGATTTTGGAGATATTGATGTCGTAGTCTAGCCTGGTTGTCGGCCACATTTTAGAAGGACGGTTCATTTGAAAATAAGGAAGCCCCAGGCGTGTAGCGCCCGGAGCCCTTCAGAAGACGACGCACAATCAGCGTCGTTGTGCCGGAGAATTATTCCGGCAGGGCGGCCTCCGCAATAGGCCGCGTTGATTCCGGCACTCAACGCCGGATTGTTTTGTTCCTCGTGCGCCATTATGTGCTTCGAGGAAAAAAAATGAACTTTTTCCTTTTTTAGTTTCCGCTTCCCATTTTATTAATCTTTTTCTGTCCGGAGTCTTTCATCCGAACGCGGCACCTTAGCAGGTCACCGCTTGTTTGTCAAGCGATGATCTACAAATTGTGCTCAATCAATGCTACTTTGCCAGCATCTTCTAAACAGATTTTGTAACGCTTTTCTGACGATCGTCAGAAAATCTGCATGCGAGTTTTTTGCTAGTATTTGAGACAAATGACGTTTTTTACCGCTCTGCTTGGGATTGAGCTTTCTATTTTGCCAAGTGGTACTTGACAAAAATTTAGTGGGATGCTAATTTTGCACGTCGCGATTTTCCTACAAAGTAGGTAGTTAGCGATGGTGTTCATCTGAACCTCGGGAGACTGGGAGAGCCTCCCGGGATTCAGGTGATCACGGCCAAATGCTTGTCGTGCACAAAAATTGAACTTCCAACCTCCATTTGTTCAACTTCCAATCTCTAACTCCCGACTTCTCATAATTCAAAACACCGGCATCAACAAGCCGGCGTTTTGATTTTCAGTTTAGCTAATTCACGAAGACCGCACCGGTGTTTTGTGTCTTGTAGCTGTCGTGGAACGTAAAGGTCCCCGCATCCTTAAAGCGTCGCTGAAATTTGCTGCCAGGCGCGAGTGTTCCCGATCCCCACTTCAACAGATCGTCTGTTGCTGAGTGGTTCTCTGCCCCATTATTGGTGAATCGCACCACTCGCCCCGCGCCTATGGTAACATCAACCGGAACGAATCCGCTATCCGTGATTGAAATCTGAATCGGCGTTTGCAACCCCTTATCTACGTTGATGGACGATGCCGTTGCCGTCACAGTGGTCTTGTCAAAGTCCGCCGCACTCACGAGCGCCGTGTCGAACGAGTAGTTTCCAAAGAACGCGTCCGGAATATCGTCAATCTGCTTGTTCCACGTGGTTCCATACAATGCGATGGCCACCTCTTGCGATGGCACATGGTGCAGAGCTCCATTTGCTCCGAGCGCATACGTTCTTGGATCACTTTGAATCTTCACCATCTTTATGCCCGGGCGATACGTGACATTTCCGCCAATCGGAATCTCTCCGAGCTGGGCGTCTGAAACAAACTTCACCGTATTGAAGTTGCTATACCACGTAAAGTACGTTTGCGAATTTGGAAAGACGTAGCGAAATCCGTCCGCGCCGTAGTAATACACCGCCGTGAACGCTTCACCGCGAATCAAATCACCGGCCTGAATATCCACATTTGCATTCGCGCGCGGCTGTCCGGATACGAGATGAATTCCAAAAGCGAATCCAACGATTGCGATCACTATCAGGAGCTTTTTCATAGAGTGAATTGTCTGATATTTGGTGAATGAGGGAGAGTATACCACAATAAGATAAGTGTCTCTGTGGATATTTGCGATGGATGTTATGACATTTTAGCCAATGTTTGCAGGCGTTTGAATGCTTCCGTGGGGTTTGGATCACTAAAAATCGCGCTATTCACCGAAAGATGCGTCGCGCCGGCTGAAACGAGTTCTGGGATAGTAATTTCGTTGACGCCGATGTCGACGTTGATGAAGAGATGCGGATCGAACGCGCGGAGCTCGAGGATTTTGTCCGTCATTTCCGGCAGGTACGCACGTCCGGAGTATCCGGGATCGTTGCCGCGTACGAGGATCATGTCGGTTTCGTTCAAAAGATGCTCAATGTTGCTCACGCGTGTTGAAGGGAGCAGGGCAAGACCGGCCTCAAGGTTCATGCCGCGAATGGTGCGCAGGAGATCGCGAACATCCACGTCGAGTTCTGCTTGCACAATCGCGCGCACGGTGTTTGGCAAAACATTCCACGCTTCGATGATTGGCAGAGGGTCGCTTACCATGAGGTCGAGTTCGAACTGTGCTTGCGTGCCCTGTGCGGCCACGGCGTGCGCGTCAGCGAATGTCGTTGGCTCTACGAACGTGCCGTTCATGATGTCGATGCTGAACAGCTTCGCGCCCGGAAGCGCCGCGAGCCGTTCTTGGAACGCGTCGAGCGAATCTACCAAAATCGCCGGAATGATTTGCGCCATATCAGTTTGTTTCCTCTATATCTTTGATTTGATTGAGGCGGCGATTGTGCCGCTCTGCGCCTTCGTACGGCGTGTCCAAAAATATGTGCACGATTTGGATCGCCTCATCAAATGTCATCAAACGCCCCGGCAAACACAACACATTGATGTCGTCGTCGTTGCGTGCACTACGTGCGGCCTCCGCAGAAAATCCAATTCCGGCACGAACTCCGTCTACTTTGTTGGCGACGATACACACGCCCTCGGCGTTTCCGCAAAATACAATCCCGCGAAACGTCTTGTTTTTCGTTACCGCGTCTGCTACCGCTTTGGCGAATGGAGGATAGTCATCGCCTTCGTCGTACGCGGTGTTTCCAAGGTCGCGCACCGTGTGGCCATCCTCTAAAAGCGCCGCTGACACGGCTTTTTTGAGTTCAAATCCGGCATGATCGCCGCCAAGATAAATCGTCATACGCTTGTCGAAACGCTAAAAAACCTATAATCTACTGTTATTGTATCAGACCCATTCTTTATGGCACAGCAAAAAACCGTCAACGAGCGTGAATTGGAAATCTTAGCGTATTGGGAGGCGCATCGCGTGTTTGAGCGATCGCTTGAAAAGGAAGCGCCGCGAGGGGACTTTGTGTTTTATGAGGGGCCGCCGACGGCCAACGGGCGTCCAGGTATTCATCATGCCGAGGCGCGTGCGTTCAAGGACTGTATCCCGCGATACAAGACGATGCAGGGATTTCATGTCGAGCGCAAAGGCGGCTGGGATACGCATGGATTGCCGGTGGAGTTGGAAGTGGAGAAGGAGTTGGGGTTTTCTACGAAGCAGGAGATTAAAACTCTCGGTGTCGCCGCGTTCAATGCCAAGTGCCGCGAAAGCGTGTGGAAGTACCTTGACGAATGGCGCGCGTTTACTCGGCGCATTGGGTATTGGGTTGATATGGAACATGCGTATGTGACGTATGCGCCAGAATATATTGAGTCGCTGTGGTGGGTGGTGCGGCAGATTTGGGACCGCGGGCTTTTGTATCAGGATTACCGCGTAACACCGCACTGTCCGCGATGCGAGACGTCGCTCTCGTCGCATGAGTTGGCGCAAGGATATAAGGACGTGAAAGATTTGTCCGTGACCGTGAAGTTTGAGCTCGTGAATGAGCCTGGAACATTTTTGCTTGCGTGGACGACAACGCCGTGGACACTGCTCGGCAATGTGGCGTTGGCGGTGAAAAAAAATATCAAGTATGTAAAAGTCAAAAAATTTATTCTCGATCAGGGTGTTGCACATGTTTCTGATGGGCAGAAATTGCCTCATGCATCAGGTCACGATGAATACTGTTGGCTTGCTAAATCACGATTAGAGGCATGCGGTCTTGCAGATGCTGAAATCGTTGACAAGTGTTCTGGTTCAGGACTAGTTGGGCTGAAATACAGGCCGCTCTATGATGTGTTGGAAAAAAGCGATGCACTGCCTCACGTGACGGCAAGCAAAAGAAAGCGCGGCGATGACAAAATGTTTTCCGTAGTCGCCGCCGATTTTGTCACGACAGACGAGGGCACGGGCATTGTTCACACGGCCGTCATGTACGGTGCCGACGATTTTGCGTTGGGCAACACGGTTGGTCTTCCTAAGTATCACATCGTCAAGCCGGACGGCACCTACGTTCAGGAGGCGGGATTTTTGGCGGGGCGGCTTGTGACCGATGAGGCGGTGGCCGTGGATATCGTCAAGGACTTAGCCGAGCGCCGCCTATTGTTTGCGAAAGAAAAACACACGCATTCATATCCGCACTGCTGGCGCTGTAAGCAAAAAGTCATCTATTACGCCAAGCACTCGTGGTACATCAAGATGAGCGCACTGCGCAAGAAACTCTTGGAGGCCAACGCAAAGATTCATTGGGAGCCGGAGCATCTTCAGGACGGTCGTTTTGGCGAATGGTTGAGTGATGTGAAGGATTGGGCGTTCTCGCGCGAGCGATACTGGGGAACGCCACTACCGATTTGGGTTTGCGAGGCGTGCGGTAAGCGGCAGTGCATCGGGAGTTTTGAAGAACTACGCGCGCGGGCTGTAGGGGAGGTGCCGAAGAATTTGGATCCACATCGTCCCGTTGTGGACGATATCGTTCTGCGTTGTGAAGATGAGGCGTGCGGCAAAACGGCACGTCGCGTGCCCGATGTCGTGGATGTTTGGTTTGACTCCGGATGCATGCCGTTTGCACAGTGGCATTATCCGTTTGAGAACGTGCAGATGTTTGATCGTCAGTATCCGGCCGATTACATCGCCGAGGCCATCGACCAAACGCGCGGATGGTTTTACACGTTGTTGGCTGTTGCCGTGGCGCTTGGTCGCGGCGCGCCGTACAAAAATGTCGTGTCTCTTGGACATGTTCTTGACGCTCACGGCAAGAAAATGAGCAAATCCGTTGGCAATGTTGTCGATCCCATGGAAGCGATGGAGCGTTTTGGCGCCGATGCCGTGCGTTGGTATATGTATGCGATCAACGCACCTGGTGAGAACAAGTTGTTTGACGAGAAAGTGTTGGGCGATATGGTGCGGAAGAACTTTGCCCTTGTGCGCAATGTCGTCAGTTTCTATGAGATGTATGTGGCGGCCGATGATGTGGCACACGAGGCGCCGTCAACGCATGTTTTGGACGAGTGGATTTTGACGGTGCGCGACGCGACGGTGCGTTCTGTGACAGCGTCCCTGGACGGCTATCGCATCACCGAGGCCGTGCGCGCTTTGACGGCGTACATTGATGAACTCTCGACCTGGTATGTTCGCCGTAGTCGTGAGCGATTCAAGGGCGATGATATGCGCGATCATCGTCGCGCGACGCAAACTCTGCGCGCGTGCTTAACGGATCTCGCAAAATTGATGGCGCCGTTTGCGCCGTTTATCGCCGAGGAAGTGTATCGTGGGTTGTATGTGCGCGAAGAGGGGGACTCGGTGCATCTGGCGCTGTGGCCAGAAGCGCGCAAGCTTACGGCGCGCCAGGAGGATGCGCTCGCGCAGATGGCGCGTGTGCGCGAACTTGTTACGAAAACACTCGAGGCACGCGAGGAGGAAAAAATTCCCGTGCGGCAAGTGTTGGCGTCGGTGGAGGTGAGCGCTCCAGAAGCGCTCGAAGAGGCGTATCTTGATATCCTGAAAGACGAGGTGAATGTGCAGGCGGTGACATGGCGCAAGGGAGACCTCGCCGCGACGCTCGACACGAACATCACGCCGGAACTCAAGCGGCTTGGCATCGTGCGCGAGCTGGTGCGCCGCGCGAATGCTCTGCGCAAGGACAGCGAACTCACGATTGAAGACCAGATTGTTTTGTTTGTGGAAACGGACGACGCGGATGTTTCTGCCGCGCTTGACGCGTACGAGGCCGACATTTTAGAGCGCACACGCGCCACGGCGATGGAGCGTTCGCTTGACAAAGCACAAGAAAAAGAAGAACGTGCGCAGGGAGCTTTCCAGCTTGGATTGACGCGCGCGTCATAAGTGCACACTTGGGAACAGGCCCCTTCAACATGAGAAGTCCGGTGCGAATCCACATCACGCTTTGGATTTGTGCCGGATCTTCTCATGAAACGCAAAGTCCTAGGCTGGATAGAACTGAACGATCGTTCCTTGAAGTTGCTGATGGTTGGAGCGCACGTTCATTTTGCTCCGGAGTTTTTGAACCTCGCTGGGTGGAGCACCGACTGGAAGAATATGACCATGACCGTGAAGGTGGCTGTGCGTTATGAGGACGGTGCGACGATGCTTACGGTTGATCCGCCATGGATGAGCCCGTACTGTGTGCTCAATCTTGATGCAAGCGGCCGGTATCTCTACGCCCCGGGTGTGCATTCGCTCGTGGCGCCTTCTACGGCGAAGAACTGTTGCGTGGCGCTTCTCCCACTTTTTGTGGATGAGAATGGGCAGTCGTTGTGTCCGTTCTGCGGACAGTCGACGCGATACCATCGTGGCGCGGATTACTGCGACCGGCCGGGTCATGGCGTGCTTCCGGATCATCGAGAGGCGGGCCTCGTGAAGCAGTACGGATGGAAGATCGCGCCGACGTGGCTGGAGCAAGGAAAGCGCAGATTGACTACGGTGTCAGATGCCGATACGGGCTCGATACCGACGGTGAAGGCGAAACCTTCCGAAGGAGACATGTGCTTGTCCTGCCGTCGGGACAGGTACGTGTGGACCGCCGGGGCGCTGAAGTGCCCCTCGTGTTGGCACCGGCCATAGAAACCATACCTCACCTTTGTATCGGGCGCCTCTCTAGCGCCCGATTTCTTTGTTTTTTCCAACCTCTATTTGATATACTCATCGCATGATCATGCGTGTTCAAGGAACGGTGCTCGAACGCGGGCCGGAGTGGGTCCTGCTTCACATTGGCGGGATTGGGTATCGCGTGGATGTGGCGGCAACGCACGCGGTGGATTTGCGTGTTGGAGATGAAGCCGTGATTTGGACGCACGAAACCGTGCGCGATGATCGTCACGAGCTCTTTGGCGTTCGCACGCGCGAGCATTTGGAGCTGTTTTGGAAATTGATTGCCGTGAGCGGCGTTGGTCCAAAGGCGGCGGTAAAAATCCTGGGACTGTTTGAGGTAGATACGTTTTGTCGGCATGTGATGGATGGAGATGCCGAGTTTTTGACGGTCGTTCCGGGGATTGGAAAAAAGAAGGCGCAAAAAATAGTGCTCGAGTTGCGCGGTTCGATTGACTTGAAGGCGGACGCCAATGAGCGCCGCATTGAATCGACGCATGTTGACTTAATTGAAGCGCTCGTTGGCATGGGCTACGCGCGCGCGCAGGCGCGGGCGCTTGCGGCCGGTATTCCATCTGATATCGTGCGCATCGAAGACCAAATTAAGGCCGCGCTCACGATGGTGATTTGACAGATTTTGAGGGGTTGTGTATTTTTCTTTTACCTGGTGGACGTTCAGGCGAAAGGCGCCTAAGCTCCGGAGCTTCGCCTGACGACCAATGTGCGCGTATGCAGTGTGACATGCTGTAGCGCAAATCTTGGTCGAATCGCACCCTGAAGGCCGAAAGCGGGGCCGAGGACCCGCAAGGCCCACACGGGCTTCATCGAGGAGGCGATGAGGACGGGGGTGTGTGCACCTTGATCCCTGACCGTCCACCAGGACCAATCTCTCCCATCGCTCGCGGCACCTCACCGCGGGCGATGCTTTTTTTCACAGGGAGGATTTTGTTCAATGGACGCGGTCGAATGTGCTAACATGGGTTTCTGTTCATAACACGATTACGATATGTGTGGCATTGTTGGATATTGCGGAACCCAAGACGCGCAGTCCGTTCTGCTTGACGGACTGAAGCGTCTTGAATATCGCGGCTACGATTCTTCGGGATTGGCAGTAAACACGAGCGCGGGCCTTAAAACTGTGCGCGCCGTTGGAAAAGTGAGCGAGCTCTTGCGTGCCCTCAAAACGCGCCGCTTAGCGGGAAGCACAGGCATTGCGCACACGCGATGGGCGACGCACGGCATGCCAACGGAAGCCAACGCGCATCCGCATCGCGACTGCACGGAGTCCGTGGCGGTCGTGCACAACGGGATTATCGAAAATCATGCGTCTCTGCGCGCGCGTCTTGAACAATCCGGCCATGCGTTTGCGTCGGAAACGGATACGGAGGTCATTGCGCATCTGATAGAAGACGCTCTCAAAGATGGAGCGCAACTGTCCCATGCGGTCGGCGCCGTTCTTCCCATGCTCGAGGGGACATACGGTATCGTCGTCGCGTCGTCCCTGGAACCGGACACGCTGGTGGCCGCGCGTCTCGGTAGTCCGCTCATTCTTGGCATTGCCCGTGACGGCTACATCCTCGCGTCCGATGCGTCGGCGATTTTGCAACACACGCGTGACATCGTGTACTTGGACGATCGCGAAATCGTTGCCATCACTCGTGCGGAGTATCACATTCGAACGTTCGAAAACGTCACCGTGCAAAAGCCGGTCGAAACGATTGATGGAGAAGCGGCGGATTTGCAGAAGCATGGGTACGCGCATTTCATGCTCAAAGAGATGATGGAACAGCCCGACGTGGTGTTGAACTCGACACGTGGACGATTGGACGCAGAAAACGGCACGGCGGTTTTGGGAGGGTTGCGCGATGTGGAGAAGCAACTGCGGGACATTAAACGCATCGTGATCGTGGCGTGCGGATCGGCGTACTACGCGGGATGCGTGGGCGAATACATGCTCGAGGAGTACGCCGGCATTCCTGTCGAAGTCGAGTTGGCATCCGAATTTCGATATCGCAAACCCATCCTTGACAGTGGCACGGCGGTCGTGGCCATCAGCCAAAGCGGTGAAACAGCCGACACGCTTTTTGCGGTGCGCGAAGCCAAGGAAAAGGGGGCGCTCACGCTTGGAATCGTGAACGTCGTCGGCTCGAGCATCGCGCGAGAGACGCATGCGGGAGTGTACAACCATGCCGGTCCCGAGATCGGTGTTGCGTCCACGAAGGCGTTTTTGTCGCAGGTCGTTGTGCTCTCTTTGTTCACGCTCGTGTTGGGGCGGCAACGCGCGTTGTCGCTTGTCATGGGGCAGAGGATCGTGAAGGAGCTCTTGGCACTCCCGCATCAGATTCAGGTGTTGCTTGATTGTCGAGAGCCGTACCGTGCGGCGGCGGAACTGTTGGCGGATGCTCACCATGCGCTTTTTCTTGGGCGAAAATACTGCCACCCGATTGCGCACGAAGGAGCGCTCAAACTCAAAGAAATTTCGTACATTCATGCCGAGGGGTACGCGGCGGGGGAAATGAAGCACGGACCGATTGCCCTTGTTGAAGATGGCTTTCCGGTTGTGGTGATTGCGCCACGTGACAGCGTGTTTGAAAAGTCCATGAGCAATTTGCACGAAATTCGCGCACGCGGCGGATCGGTAATTTTAGTGACGACCGAAGGGGCGCCGTACGATGCGTCGCTTGTTGACCGTGTGATTACCATTCCAAAGACGCTCGAGATGTTGACGCCGCTCTTGGCCGTGATACCGCTACAATTTTTGGCATACGAGGCGGCGTGTGCGCGCGCGTTTGATCCGGATATGCCGCGCAATTTAGCCAAGAGTGTGACGGTTGAGTAGAGGCATGTCGTCTCAATCGGCAACATTATCTGTGACAGAGAAGGCGTCCGTGCCGGATTGGAACGCGTTTGTTTTGAAGCATGGTCAAAGAAGCGGAGCATTTTTGCAGTCGTGGGAATGGGGGGACGTGCTTGAAGAGGACGGGCACACGGTGGCGCGAAACCTGTGCGATGAGAGCAGAACCGAGCGCGCGCAAGCACTGTCGGTTCTCATGCGCCTGCCTTTTGGACAGCGCTATTTTTACATTCCGCGCGGACCGGTGGGGGCAACGCCCGAAATTGAAGCGCGCATGCTCAAAGCATTGACGCACGCAACACACACCCAACAATCCCGTCCACTCTTTTTTCGTGTTGACGCGGCACGCCAACTTCCAACTTCTCACTTTCAACTTCTACCCGTGACCGATGTCCAACCTTCCACGACACTCATCACTAATATTTCGGCGGATACGGAGGCGCTGTTAGCGGCGATGCATCACAAGACGCGCTACAACATTCGGCTTGCAAAAAGGAAGGGAGTCACCATTGAGGACGGTTCAATAGAGATGTTTTACGATCTGTCGTCCAAAACGGCGGCGCGCCATGGCATTCGACTGCATGACCGTAAGCATTTTGAGGCGATCGCGCGTCATCTCAATGGCGAAGGAGATGCGCCGCGCGCGCTTGTAAAGCAAGCCGTGCACGACGGAGACGTACTCGCGTCCGCATTGTGTATTGATTTTGGCAACACGCGCACCTATTTGCACGGCGCGTCGGCGGACACAAAAAAAGACCTGATGGCGCCGCACCTCCTGCATTGGTCGCTCATGCAGGACGCAAAGGAACGCGGGATGAAATCGTACGACTGGTGGGGAATCGCGCCCGAAGGCCAACCGGAACATCGCTTGGCAGGCGTGACGCGTTTCAAGCTGGGCTTTGGCGGCGAGCGCGTGTCGTATCCATCAACCTGCGATGTCGTGCTACGACCGTTCCTGTACGCGGCCTATACAGCCATTCAGCGTGTGCGTCGGGCAAGTTTTTTATAGTTTTGCGTAAATACCTATAAAGCAATCTTGACTTTTATAGGTATTTAGACTATAGTGCGATGACTATAACCTATCAGTCATGGAAACAAGTGATAAAAAGATTAGAATCGGTGAGGCTGCCAAAATTCTTGGTGTTTCTGTGCAAACGCTGCGTAACTGGGAAAAGTCCGGTAAGCTTCACGCTGAACGAAGTTCGGGACAACAGCGTTACTACTCTCTAACACGTTTGAAGCTTTTTGTGCTTGATATTCAAAAATTGGGGCACGCTTGGGCCGTCAGCGCGTTTCCACCGGATCTTCCGCGCGAATTCTATTGTGAACGACCCGATCGCTTCACGAGTCGAGTTGCCGGAATGGGCTTCGAACTTCAGCAGAGCGGGCGTCTCTCGGAGGATCTGGTATCACTTGTCACGCTCGTGGCGGGAGAAGTGGGTGATAATTCTTTTGCGCATAACGTTGGCAATTGGCTTGATATCCCCGGCGTGTTTTATGCCTATAATGTGGGCAAACGACTGATTGTTCTCGCGGATCGTGGACGTGGAGTCAAAACCACGCTTCAACAAGCGCGCCCTCGTATTTCGTCTGATGTTGAAGCTCTCACCACGGCTTTTACAGAAATCATTTCGGGAAGAAGTCCAGAAAAGCGCGGAAACGGACTCAAGGTCGTGCGAAAAATAATGGAATCAAATCAAATAGGACTCTTGTTTCAATCTGGAGTCGGTATGGTGATCATTCCAAAAAAGCCTGGCACCATGCGGGTCAAAATGTCTGACGAATTTATTCGTGGAACGTTTGCCGTGATCTCATTTTAGAACGAACGACTATGCAAATCATTCATGTCAAAAAGTTTGGCGATGTTCTCATCTCACGCTCTGCCGGACTTGAGGCCTTCGGTGCCATTCGACCGCAGCTCAATCCAGGTCAAATCGTTCAAATTGATTTTGAGGGAATTCTTACCGTCACCCCATCGTGGCTTGATGAATTTTTGACACATCTCACTGACTACGTTGGTGAAACCGTGGAAATTATTCCAACTCACAATGCTTCCGTCCTCGCAATTCTTCCCACGCTTGCGGAAGCGCGACAAGATCTTGTCGCGAAAGTTGCTGTGCGAGCAATGAAGGAAATGGAGAAAAAATAGATCGATTCGTATCAATTGTAGTACAATCAAACCATCATCGTATGCCAAAACGTACTCCAGAACGCCCGCCTTCTGGCCAGCCAGAGGAACGCAAACCGACCGCACAAGACAAGTCGGATGGTTTGTTATACAAAGACATTGCGGTTGGCGATGTGGCTAAAGCTGCAGGCAAAAGGGTTGTTCGTGGCGCTAAGGAGGTGGCTCGGCTTGGAGGAAAGGCGGCCAAAGCCGTTCAGGATGCGCATTTGGGCGAGAAAGCGGCTAAGGCGGCGAGCGCGGCGCATCGTGTCAACCGGCCGCTGTATGGCGCGGAGGGGACGGGCTTGGCTGTGGGAGCTATCGTGAGCGGCGGCGTAGAGGAAGTGCGGGCGCATAGCCGCCAGCATATTTTGGAGGAAGCCGGAGAGGAAGTTGAGCGACGGGAGAGCGCGGACATTGCTGAAAATGCTCCCGAGTTTCAAGAACAGATTGACGAAAAATCTACGCGCGAACTCAAGAACGAATATCGTATCGCCAAGGATCGCTATGCGACACTCCCTGTTGAAGGTCATGAAGAACTCACGCGGTTTGTGTTTGCGCAACGCATCATTGGCGAGTCGGATTTGCCCGCGTATCTCAAGGAGACATTGCCGTATGTTCCGTTTCAAGAATCAAAGTATCGGACCGATTTGGTGAGCCGAACGGGTGCCAGAGGGGCGTGGCAATTTATGAGCGATACGGCGCGTCATAATGGCTTGAGGGTATCGCGTCCGCGTGTAGACGAGCGTCTGGATTTTGAACTGGCAACACGCGCGGCCGTTCGATATTACACAAATATCTACGACACCTTGTCGCAGGACGAACACTATCGCACCATTGAAAAAAAGTACGCGCTGTCTCCAGAGGCGCTCATCGGTCCGGCGACCATCAATGCGTATCAATGTGGGGAAGGACACTTCAAAAAGATGTTTAAGATTTTGGCGAATTCCTCGGAGTATGGGTTGAGCGAGCGCGATATTGAGCAGGTGGCAGAGGCGGGCACTGGCGGTTTGTATACCTACATCACAACGCGCTATCGCCGTGAGTACGTGCGCTGGCAAAAGGAGTTTCGCTCCGGCCGGAAGTACGGGCGCGAGTCTGGCGGGTATGTGTTTTCTATTGAGGCGTTCAAACAGTTTGATTCGGGCGTGCGGATAGAGGACGATGATGGCGCGGTGCAGGGGCAGTCTTTAGTTGGGTTGGCCGCCTCTGCCGCCGTGGCCGCGGCTGTGTACGGCGCCTTGAAGCGCAACGATCTTATGTCGCGTCGTACATTTTTGCGTGCATCCGGCAAGACGGCCGTGGCTGGATTGGCGGGTGCTGTGGGCGGACTCTTTGAGTCAAAAGCTGGATTGATAAAGCACCTGTTTGAACTCATGGAGCGTCAGAATCAGGGAGAGGAGGGAGTATCTGAACCGATGGCAGACGAAGACGACCGTGCTGTGCATGCCGCGGAGGACATTGGTCGTCTTGCGCAGGAGCTGGAGAAGTTGCACGCGACGGAAGTGGGACGCGTCGCAGAGCGCGCGCGGTCCAACGACATTTCTCGCCACGGATGGAAGGGCGAGTATATCCACAACAACTATCCCAAAAATCAATGGATGGGCGATGCGGCGTACGTGCTCTATCAAGAGACGAACGAACCGGTGTATCTGCGCCTTGCCGAGTTCTACTATCGTTCGGCACGATTCTTGGCGCAGGCACAACAAGAAGGGCGCAGGGGGTTTGCTCTACCGTCTGAAGGGATGGGGCGCGTAGAGATACGACTTTCCTACTGTGACGATGCGCTCTCCGTTATTGAAGAGGTGTCACGCGAAAGGACTGAATGAGTGTTTTTATGTTTCGGCGTCTAGCACGACGCCGCGTTCTGCCGCTTCCGGATCATCCGGAAGCTCTGTTGTTTGTGCGGGCGCTGTTGCGGACACGGATGTGCCGGCAACATTGTCGTATCCATTCACGCGTGCCTCGCTGATGATGTCTACGAACGATCCCACATCTGCCTCCGTAGGCGTCACGTGCATATCAAACACCACAATCGGCGGCGCTTGGCCGGACGGCAAGCGGTCCAGCGTCCAACGTACGCGGTTTGCTACAGGGTCGTAGCCGAGCGATCCGTTGGTCACCGATACCACGCCGCCCCAGGTTGCGCGCTCGGGAATTGGCGCTGTCATGGTGAGGTCTTGCAAATCGTGCACGCCGCCGGACAAACTCCATGTCACGCGATATGTGGTGCGCGAATCGGCAAGCGGTGGAATCGGTCCCTGACCGACGGCAAACCCTTCGCTGTCAAAGTAGCGTGCGCCACTTGTGGCCTGCAAATCGGAGGCCACCTGAATGGTGACGCGGTTGGAGGTGAGCGTGCGGCTTGTTCCAATGCCGCCGATCATATCCACCGAGGCTTCCGCTTGGAGGACGATGGTATCGGCGCCGCTCTCGCGCAGTGGAATCGCCAAATCCACGCTGGCGTTTTCCGCTCCGTGCAATGTGGCGAGCCGGTTCAAATCCTCGCCATCCCACACGATGGCGTTGCCCTTGCGCGTCCCATCGGGGATGCCGCTGCGCCCGGCGATATCAAGGCGGCTGTCACCTTCGAGCACCGTGAGGACGAGTCTCACATCTTCGGCGGTTTCTTCGCCGGTGTTGGAGAGCGTGAGGTTGAGCGTCAAATCGTCCCCCGGCAAAATAATGGAGCTCCCCGTTTCGCCGTTAGCGACTAAAGTGAGTGATAGTGCGTTGGCGAGCACCTCGGTGGAGAGCTCCACACGCGATTGCTCAAACCGCGCATCGTTGCGCACATACGCAATCGTCGCGATCATAGGCTCGTTTGTTTTTATGCCCGCGCTTGACGTAAAGTGCCCCGTGAAGGAGATGGTTATCGGTGCATCGCTCGGGATGGACGCGATCGTCCAGCTCAACGAATCCTCATGATCCGGCGTGCGATCGCTTGAGTTGAGCTCAAACGTGCTTGGAACCTCGAGCCGAAGTTCCAGCGGCACGTTTGCGCCTTCCACGCGGCGTTCAAGTGTGATTGTGTATGTCTGCGTTTCCTCCGGCACCGCACGATCCGGTCCGCCAAGACTGACGCGATACGCGCTGTCGCTGATCAGAACACTCTTGGACGCAATGTCCTCAAAATGCGAGCTGAAATTGGCGGGCTTGTAGCGCATAATCGTTTGCACCGTGTGCGCCGTGCTCACTGCTCCAAAAAATCGCCCCGTGAACACAATGTCACCGGTACCTCCCGGCTCAACAGTGCCGATGCGAAACGTGTACGGGGAGCTTTCAATCGCCGCCGGTTCCACGGAATCAACGGCAAATGCTTCTGGGATATGCACCGTCACTTCCAAATCGGCAAGCGGAATGGACGCCGGATTTTGATACGGAATGGTGATTGTGGTTTGCTCTCCGCTCGCGACCTCGTCATCGGCAAATTGAACTTCAAACGTAAGCGCATCCCTTGGTGATGACTGGAACGGCTGATTGATGAGAAGCGATCCCGTGAGCCCCGCGGCGACGGCTATCAAGATCAGGAGCACGACGACCAACACGCGTCGCACCACGGGACGCGTGACGATTTCGAGCTTGGACAAGCGCGTCTTCGTTTCTTTTTTATTCGTGTCGTTGATCGCATACATTTCTCTGAGCTCTGCGTCAATGGAGCGAGGCGTGTGCGTCTCGTCTTCTTCCGTTTCGGGATCGTGCGATGGGTGCGTATCGTGCGAGGATGCTTCACGCTGGTGTGGCTCGTGCGTGTCATGGTGATGTGTCTCGGACGCGGCACTCGCTTTGTGCTTCTTTTTCATAGATGCTTATTCTCTACATCGATTCCAAAATCAAGCCAAAATATCCGTCGGTATTTTGGTCGAGCGTAAACTGTGTGAGCGTTTCTTCCGACGACCATACGGGGCGCAGGCTCTCGTTTGGGATAAATGTGTACGCGGTTTTTCGAAATTCAACGCCGGACTGTTTTTGCACGAGCAGAGAGTGGCGCGTGGACGGCGGAACGCCGACGAAACCAGCAAAACGCGACAACGCAGTATCGCGCGGCTCCTCCAGGATGGCTTGCGGCAAGAGATAGGTAAATGTGAGCGTGCTGGAGGTGCCGGGCTCCGTTTGCATCCAGTCTCCGAAGCTTGTTTTGCCAAAGCTCTCGGCCGTGAACGCACCGGTCTGCGGATCGGTTGTAGCCGATTCGACGCGCGATAACAGCGGGTCATTGGAGAGCGATGCGTCCGATTCAAAGAGCGATGGGTTGGGCGGCACGGCGCCTTCCACGCTCATGAGTTCACTGCCGCGCGGCACAAAAATGCGCGTAAACGACACGTTGTTCGTTCCAGAAAAGAGAGAGCTTTTGAGCCCGTGATGCGTGCGCGTAATCCGCGCCGTGTTCTCGATGCGACCGTCATCGCGCATGCGCGAGACGAGTTCCACGTCATCGTCAATCACGCCGTCCGTTTTTCCGCCAGCGATATTTGTGTGCACGAGCATAAAGTAATCGCCCGCGTTGCCAAGCACCGATCCGTCCCAACCGAGTTTTTGGATGGCAGACTGAATGTTTGGATCGCGATGGTAGATTTGGATGTCTTGATCGGACAGTCCCTCGCTCAACAGTTCGGCGATCTTCAAAAAATCCTCGCCCTCGGCGCTAGAGAGGCGGTCAATGAGCACGCTCGCCATGTCGCCGATAATCGCTTTGGGCCGGTTGGCTTCTTTGTCATATTCGAGCTCAACATGTTTTTGCGTTTCAAACAAAAAGTTCTCGCTATCGATGATTTTTCCTTGCTCGGCAAGCTCAATGGGACCGGTGGCGGCAATGAGTTCCGATACCCATGTGGCGTTGATAGCAATGACGCCGTCAACGGTGGGTCCCCCACTTTGCTCGTAAAACCACATCGCTTTTTGCGCGGAAGTAGGGAAATCCGGAAACCAATTCGCGTCTTGAAACTCCCAGCGCGCTCCAACGAGCCGCAGGGGTTCTGGCGCATGTACGAACGCTTGCAGTTGTCCCTGCATCTCGTATGTACCGCCGCCTGGCACGCGCATGCTTTGCAGTTCACCGTTCAAAAGATCCACTTCGGCAAAGCTCCCCCAAAATCCTCCTGTGGGACGAAGCTCTGTGTTATTTTGGAAGAGGATGAGGTAGCGCTGTGTTTGCTGGTGGCCGAGAAACGTCTTGATGGCGCCTGCCGATTCGTGGAACGTGTTCATCGCTTGAAGCAGTTGGCTGGAGCGCGCGGTCGCTTCCTGCAAGGTCTCTCGATGCTCATACGGAATCGCCTGTTGCGGCACGGCGGAAAGGTGATCGTATGCGATGGTGAAATCGGGAAGGGCGTTTTCAACGAACACGTCAAGGAGTGAGATGGCGTCGGTGGCATGCTCGCCGGAGCGGTTCGCGACCGTCGAAAGTCCGTTGGTGAGCGTGGAAGCCGCGCGCGCGGAAGCTTCGCCCGCTTTGAGCAAATGGCGCGCCGCTTGTACCTCTTTGCGCGTGTTCGGGAGAACGTCGGCAATTCCCAAGAGTTGCGCATTCATGGCGCGCAATTCGTCGTTTGCCAATCCAAACACATGCGCCGCGCGATCAAACTCGGCGGTGGCTTGGCGAAAATCTTGGACGGATGCGGATTGCACGGCTCGCGAAAGCGCGCCGATGCCGCTCATTCCGCGGTCTACGACGTCGGCTTTGGCGGTGTCGGTGCGCGAGAAGGTTGTCATCGCTTGAAGCGGCAGGACGATGCCGAACGACAAACCGATGAATGAGGCAAGCACCTTTCCCCAGCCGATGGGGAGGGTGCGTTTAGCGCGTGTAGGGCGTGCGGCGCGTTTGTGTGCCGCGGACTTTGGAAGATCGGCAAGCTCTTCGGCAATGGCGATGTCATCCAACAGATCGTCGAGCGTGAGTTCCGCGGTTTCCTGCTCTTCATCGAGCGCGAGCTTTGCGGTTTCCGGCGCTTCGTCGCCAACATCGTCAAAGACGGTCGCGATGGATGTGTCTTGCTCTGCGTCGGCGCACAAGAGGAGATGTTCAATGGTTAGCTCTTCGAAGACGGGATCGGTGATATTTGATGTGGCGGCGTGGTGCTTTGAATTGGCGTGAGATGGTCGTTCAAGATGACGCGAAGATATAACCGTTTTGGCATTTTGATCCAGTTGTTTTGCAATGTGATGCGTCTGTATGTGGAGCGTCGATGGCTCTTCCGCATCAACGTCCGTGAGTGCCGGCGTGGCTTCGAGTAAGTTTTGATACGCTCGCGGTTGCTCGTCGGCAATAAACGCATCGGCAAGCGTGACGAGGTGCGGCGAAACGGGATGTGCCATATCGCACTGCATTCGCACGGCGGCGGAGGACGGCGTTTGTTCGATCGCAACAAAACACTCGCCGTCGATGACGATGTCTTCCATGATGCCGTGGGCTATAAGGGAAAGCGGCGGGCGTTTTATTTTTGGTGTTCTGGGCATGGCTCGGTGAGTGGGGCATGCAAATGAATCCTGCGACCGCTCGGCGCGCCGTGCTCTGACTGTACAGAGGTCACGATACGGAGCGCTCGTATATTCGCAGAGTTTGAGATGCGGCGTCGTCCCATCGGTAGCGCGCAAGGACGGCGTGCGATTTGGAAAGGAGAGCGGTTTTGAGCGAACGATCGGTCAGCAAACGCTCCATGGCCTCAAGCATGCTCTCAATGTCGTCCGGATTGAAATAGATGGCGGCGTCGCCCAAGATTTCCGGAATGCAGCTGGCGCGCGAGGCGGCAACGGGCGTGCCGTTTTTCAAAGCTTCAAGCGGCGGGATGCCGAATCCCTCCACTTTCGACGGAATCACATAGAGCGCGGCGTTTTTGTACAGCGCCGTGAGCTCATCGTCGCGCAAAAACCCTGTAAACAAAATGCGGTCGTCCGGAATGGCAATCTCTCGAGCTTCTTCTTTGAGTCGATCTTGAAACTCGTTCGATGGTCCCGCAAGCACCAACGTCGTGTTGGGATGATCGGCAAGAAGAAAGCTGAACGTGTGGAGCAATGTCTCGATATTCTTGTGCGGATACGAGTTGCTCACGTTGAAGATGTACGGAGTTTGGATCCGTGAAAGGATGGACGAGCCGCGATTTGATGTTTGTTTTGTGTTCGCGGATTTTGGAACCGCGATATCAAACCCATTATACACGACGCTGATGTCATTTTGCGATGTATTCAGCCTGTGGATGATTTGATTTTTGGCGTGATTGGAAACGGTGATGATGTGTCTTGCGTTTTGAACGGCGTGACGGAGCGTTTTAGCAAACCCAAGGCGTTTGAGCTCGAACACGATGCGCGAGCGCGTGGTGGCGCGTGCCGACCACGGTTGTTCGAGCATAATGAGGTCGTGAATGGTGACGACAAATGGTGTTCGTACGCGCAAAGGAACGTTGAAATGGGGAAAATGTACGAGGTCGAGCTTCTGCTTGTCGATGGCGCGCGGCATGACCGTTTGTTCGGCGAGCGTGTACCAGTGC
>MGDX01000004.1:0-1405 GCA_001791035.1 Candidatus Uhrbacteria bacterium RIFCSPHIGHO2_02_FULL_53_13 | reverse complement strand
GGTCCAACGCTTGTTTGGAAGTGGAATATCGCTAAAATTCTCACGTTTGCAAAACAGCGTGTAGCGGTTGCGATCGTCGATCTCTTGCAAATGCAACACGAGCTGCTCTACGTACCGCCCGGGACCGCCGCCGCCTACGCGAGGCCCGTACATGCGCGCGTCAATGCCAATGTGGAGTGGATTTTTCATGTATTGAGTATAGCATTTTAGTAATGGGCTGAATGATTTACGGGACTTTTTCAGAGGTCACTTACGTGATCGTGTGCTATTATGGGTCTATGAAAAATCAAGTAGTGTTTGGTGATAATCTTTCATTACTACACAAGCTTCCGGACGAGTGTATTTCTCTTATCTACATTGATCCGCCATTCAATACGGGAAAGAAGCAGTCGCGTAAAAATATGTAGACATGAGAATATATCTAGAAACATCTTCGTACCTCCCGCTTATATGGGTTACTCCGTATAGTAAGTCCGTCGTTGATATTCTTGAAGAACGACGTACACGTGGAGACACATTCGAGTTGCAGAGAGACTGCATTGCTGAGGCATCTGGTTATCTCTCTTTCAAGGATGACTGGCGATACCATCCGGCATTACGAGTACGAACACTTGTAAAAAACCTTGATGAAAATGCCCTGCGAGCACTGCCGTTCCCAAGTACGGCCGTGCAATTATTGCTTGGCGGAAACATATGGCCTCAGGCACAATATCTCAATTTCGTGCGCCATACAGCTTTTTTCTTCATTGACTTGCTCGATGATATTCTTTTTGATAATCCAAAAGAGGCTCTGCTTGCGTTCGCTGGTCGAATTGAAGAAAGAATTATCTCCTTCCGGACGATGTTTGCCAGACACGAAAGTGTAACGCGGCTTGAACTGCCAACCAAGGACACGCTTCCTTACTGGGGAAAGTGGTATCTGCCGGAGTTACCTAGATCATTCGATATAAAAATCGTAGACGATCCTCGACCCTACAATCTTGTTTCAGATAAATTACGTGATATCTATCATTATGACTGTGCGGTAAATGCGTCTGAACGTCCTGACGAAATGGTGGTGGCAAATACTGGTTTCAAACGCAACGTCCAAAGTAGTTTTAAAGACTTGCTTGTCCCACTGATCTGTGCCAAAACTGCGACTTCCGAATTCTTTGGAATAGAAACGTAGTTATGCAAATCCATTTCTGTGCCTAAGAGTGTCGCGGCTCATGCATGGATAATGAAAAGATCAGAAATCCCATTTTTGATGAGCTATTGGCATATGTGGAGGCGAGGGAGAGATACATGGTGGGTTGATGTTGATCCCGATGTACCTCCTGTATGGTTTGGCGAGAGGACAGGACGTCTTGAAGAAGTCATTGATACCATGATTCATTGGAAAGCTGTCTAGTGACAGGTGTAGAGG
>MGDX01000003.1:5196-6302 GCA_001791035.1 Candidatus Uhrbacteria bacterium RIFCSPHIGHO2_02_FULL_53_13 | reverse complement strand
TTCCTTAATGCGCTGCAGGGCCAGACGATCTTGACCAAGGTCAATACCTTGGTCTTTCTTAAACTCTTTCAAGACCCACTCGATGAGATGCTGGTCAAAATCGTCGCCACCGAGGTGGGTGTCACCATTCGTGGCCTTGACCTCAACTGTGTCGTCGCCAACCTCCAACACTGACACATCGAAGGTGCCGCCACCGAGGTCGTAGACGACAATTTTCTCGTTTTTCTTCTTATTAAACCCGTAGGCCAAAGCGGCGGCCGTCGGCTCGTTAATAATACGAAGCACTTTCAAGCCCGCAATCTCTCCGGCGTCTTTCGTGGCTTGCCGCTGCGCATCGTCAAAGTACGCCGGCACCGTAATGACCGCTTCGGTAATTTTTCCCCCTAAGCGATCTTCGGCATCAGCTTTCAATTTCTGGAGAATCATAGCCGAAACTTCTTGCGGCGTGTGTTCCTTGCCGCCCATGGTAACTTTTACGCCTTCACCGGCCCGCACAATCTTGTACGGCATGAGCTTGATATCGCGTTGTACTTCTGGATCGTCAAAACGTCGGCCGATGAGACGCTTCACCGAGAAGATGGTGTTTTCCGGGTTGGTCACGGCCTGCCGCTTTGCTACCTGGCCGACCAGGCGATCGCCATTTTTAGCAATCGCCACCACCGAAGGGGTGGTGCGATTTCCTTCACGGTTTTCTAAGACCTTCGGTTCGCCGCCTTCAATAACAGCCATACAAGAGTTGGTCGTACCAAGGTCGATGCCAATAATTTTAGACATAGGGTAAAAAGTTAAAAGTTAAAATGCAAAATTTTTTGTGGTGTAGTTTTTAATCTAAGTGGATGTTTTGGTTTTGAAATTGTGAACCTAAACATCACCGTTATCCGGCGGCTTATCTAGATCAATTGAAGAATGTGAAATCCCTACGTCGTCGACAAAATCCGCCTGCTGGCCAACTGCCACTCGAGCCGGATAAAGCACGCGGCCATTAATTGCATACCCGAACTCGAGCACTTCGGTCACAAACTCACCACCAAACTCCGAACGCAAGGCTTCCTGCCGACTCGGATCAAACGGCGTTCCCAGGGCGGGGTTGATGCACTCGACCTGCC
>MGDX01000003.1:2549-5106 GCA_001791035.1 Candidatus Uhrbacteria bacterium RIFCSPHIGHO2_02_FULL_53_13 | reverse complement strand
TTTCCCATTCCTTTTTCAAATTCTGGTAGTCGGCGCGAGCTCGCTGCCAGCCCGCCAAGTTGTCCGCTGCTTCTTTCTCTAGCTGCTGCAGGCGTTCCTCGAGAGGCTGGGCGGGTGAGCTCGTCGCGAGTGGTGGGGTGGCGTTCATAACTTCACTACTCAACACTGAGGTGTTCGTGAACATACTTCACGCGAGCGACGTTCGTATCGTAGTCCATACGGGTTGGACCCAAAAGCCCAAAGACACCTTCTCCGATGTCACTGGCCCGCCAGCGTGTTACGATGACACTGCAGAGATTACTCAAATGCGTCTCATCACCCACCAAGACTTGCACGCGATCAGCTACGCTTCCATGGATACGAGCCAGCGCCTCATCGAGTTGGTCAATGACCATACCCATGCTGTAGAGCTGCTGGTAGTTGGTGAACTCCGGCTGGTTCAAAAGATTAGCGATGCCGGTATAGTAGACATCGTGCGGACCAAAGGCCACAAAAACGCTCTCGTCAGAGAACGAAGCGACAAGCTTGGCCGTGAGTTTTAGCCGCTGTCGACTCTCCCCACTAGGACGAAGTGCGCTGTTCAGCTCTGTGGCTTCGCGTCGCGGCACTGTCCGTTCGCGCAAAAAATGCTCAATGTAGTACCGGTACGCTTGCTCTGTCGGCACTCGACCCGCAGAGGTGTGGGGTTGTGACAAAAATCCGGCCTGCTCAAGATCAACCATATCATTACGGATTGTGGCTGGACTCGCCTCAATACCGTAGCGCTCAGCCAGCACGACTGAGCCGACAGGTTCGGCGCTCTGGATATACTCCCGAACAGTAGCTTCGAGAATACTGGATTGTCGTTCATCAAGAGTGCGTAGCATAAAGACGATACAATTCCGTGATTAGCACTCAATAAGGAAGAGTGCTAAACTCCAGTATACTGAGACCCCCACAACGTGTCAATCCCAACTCCCCCATGGCTATGTCTCATCGATATAAAAATCCTTATCACCCCTCAGTGGCCGGGAGGTAACTTCGAAGCTTTGGATAGAAGCCTGACGAGGCGGACGAGCCTCAAGAGAGATGAGGAAGGACTTCATGTTTTGAATGTCACCTTCAACTTCAATGGCCACGCCTGTAGGCGTATTCCGAACATACCCAACGAGACCCAACTGCCGAGCCAGCTGTACAACGTGGTAGCGAAATCCTACCCCCTGCACCCGACCAGTAACTGCAATGTGACGACGGCCACTACTCATAACTACCCCAAACGGGAACGTGAAAAATACCTCATAACCTTAACAATTCTGCCCTCATTACTAACTGACACTCTTGCTGTGCAGGAAAAATTGAAGTGAAGCTTTAAACCCTCCGGTGTAGCGCTCGTTACCCGGATCGTGTTGCATCTCTGCCTTAACTTTTTCTGGATTAGCCCAAAAAACGCTTTTCACTTCATCCGGTGCTAGCCGTCCGGGCTCTGCTTGACAGGTAAAGATAGTGAACATGTGACGTACTCGGCAACCGTTTTCTTCTGGCTCAATATCATCAGAGGTGGTCTTGCCTACTTCGTTAAAGTTCTCTGGTGTAATGCCAAGCTCCTCGTTAAGCTCCCGCTTGGCTGCAGCGAGGTAGCTCTCGCCAGGGTCAACGTGACCGGCCGAGGAGTGATCAAGTCGGCCGCTCATTCGCTCTTGCCCCAGAATGTCTCCGTTTGGTCGCGTGAGGTAGGTAACCACGATACGATGCAGCAATCCCTCGCGATGGGCTCGTTCGCGAGAAATGATGCCGAGTTCAGTATCGTTTTCATCAACCCAGATGACGTTATCCATACGCAGGTATCATACCACAGAAACAAAACATCCCACTCTTGCTGGAGGGGGCGTTATGTTATCGAATGTGGTACCGCCACCGGGATTTGTCCGCCCTGGGCGGACTGTGGCTGACACCGCACTAAATTTGCACCGAAATTGCTTGTGGTGTGGTACCGCCAAGGGGAGTCGAACCCCTGTTCCATGGCTGAGAACCATGTGTCCTAGCCACTAGACGATGGCGGCATTGTTTCGGTGCAAATTAATACGGAGCAAGGAACCATGCTTGTACCGCACCGTGCTTTGCTCTGGTGCGCAGTGTCCTAGACCAGGCTAGACGATGGCGGCTCAAGCGTGACGAAACGTGACGAGTAGTATGGCGGTAAATAGGAATGAAATCAAGAGCGGCGGCGTTGCGCTAGCGATTTTTCCATCGAGGTTCTTGGCGGACCAAAAGTTCGCTGGCCCGCTCGGGCTCGGCCATGAGCGTCTCAATAATTCTTTCCATACGCATCATTTGCGAACCCTTCACCAGCACCACGTCCCCAGATTTGATATGACTCTGCAGATACCGAGCCGCTTCAGTGGCATCTGCAAAATTCACAATGGCTTCTGCGGCGAGACCTCCTTGGCGAGCGGTTCTCGCTATGGCCCGAGCACGTTCTCCCACGGTAATGAGCGCGTCCATTTTGGTGGCCGCCACTTTCTCTCCCACCTCTTCGTGGGCTCGATCACTGTAGCTGCCGAGCTCAAGCATATCGCCG
>MGDX01000003.1:2409-2540 GCA_001791035.1 Candidatus Uhrbacteria bacterium RIFCSPHIGHO2_02_FULL_53_13 | reverse complement strand
CATCAATGATCACCGTTCCGTGAATACCCCTAAGAATGCTCAACCGCCCTGGCGGCGCTTGGTACTTTTGCAGCGCCTCAACCAACGAAACCAAATTGAGGCCCATCGTCACACCGACAGCGATGGCTCCC
>MGDX01000003.1:0-2252 GCA_001791035.1 Candidatus Uhrbacteria bacterium RIFCSPHIGHO2_02_FULL_53_13 | reverse complement strand
ACGTTAACCGGTGGACCCCTTCCGGAGATCGTACTGTAGCTACGCGTTGATCGTCGTGGTTGAGGATGGCGGTACCTCCCGGCCGCAAGTGGCTAATAACAATGCGTTTCTCTTTCGCTACTGCTTCGATAGTCTTAAATAGTTCAAGGTGTGTTGGAGCGACTGATGTAAGGACACCAATATCACAAGGAGCAACGGTCGTAAGGTAGGTAATATCGCCTGGCCGGTCTGCCCCCATTTCGAGTATGAGTACTTTGGGGTAAGCCAAGTCGCGCCAAAGCAGCAGACGACACGTCCGCAGAATAATTCCCAACCAAGCGACGATAGACTTTCCCCCGCTCTCAGCACCAAGGATCGTTAACGGCAACCCAATTTCATTGTTGTAGCTCTTCACGCTCTGACGCACCCGATAGTGCGGCGCTAAAACGGTGGCCACAACCTCTTTGGTTGAGGTCTTGCCGACTGAACCCGTAATCCCAATAATCTTAGGCCGGTAACGTCGCAAGACGAGACGGCTCAGAAGGGAGAGAAAACGAGATAGGAGGACAACCATAGGCAATACGACTAGGGCTTGCTGGGGTGAGTTGCTGGGGTGTTTGCTCGGGGAGCTACTTCGTAGTACTGCAAAATTGCCTTGGCAATTTCTCCAAAGAGCGGCGCGGCTGACGATTCGGCAAATTGAACATCGCGCGGTCGGTCAATACGAATGATCATAGCAAAGCGCGGGTCCTCGACTGGGCCAAAACCAACGAACGACCCAATCGTCACTCCAGGTTCGTAGCCGGAAGCATTTTTACTAGGTACCTGAGCGGTACCCGTCTTGCCAGCGATAAAATACCCCGGCACCCCCGCACGCTTACCATGCCCATGTTCAACGACGGACACCAGCATGCCACTGAGGAGGGTGGCAGTCCGCTCGGCCATAACTCGCCGTATCGTCACCGGCTGGGGAATTTCTCGTGTGCCATCAGGGTGGTCAATTTCACGCACAAGGTACGGCTGTACTAATGTACCACCGTTGGCTATGGCTGCGTAGGCCATCACCATTTGGAGCGGCGTTACCGTCAACCCCTGACCAAACGAAGCTGTCGCCGAATAAATTTCATTTTTTTGGTACAACGGCTTAATATTGCCGGCTGCTTCTTGACTCAACTCCACTCCTGTCGTACCCCCAAAACCAAAATCTTCAACGTACTTCCTGAAGACCGAGGCCCCGATTGTTCTCATAACAAAAATAGCTCCGGTGTTCAATGACTGATTGAGCACCGAAGTCATGGTTTGCACACCATGCGCTTGGCCGTCTGAATTTTTTATCACATTCGCGCCAAAACGAACAAAGCCCTCGTCGGTGTAGGTAGTGTCGGGAGTTACTTTTTGCTGATCCAGAGCCGCCGCCATGGTAATTGGTTTGAAAATAGAACCGGGTTCGTAGTCGAGGAACGTGGCTGGGTTATTGAACATGCTCAAGTGCTGGGTTTCATTGTAGGTATTGGGGTTGTAGTCCGGAGTTCCGCACATGGCTAAAATCGCTCCCGTCTTGGGATTAACCACCACCACGCTTCCGCCGTCCGCTCCGTGCTTGGCTACCCACTCATCAAGGGCACGACAGGCGGTAAATTGAATGGTCCAATCGATCGTCAGCACCATAGTAGAGCCATTGACGACGGGAGAAAGCTGTCGATCCGCCAAAGCAATCCAAATTCCTTGCGCATCTCGCTCTGAGCGAATGGTGCCGCTGGTACCAGCTAAGAGTTTATCAAGGCGGCCTTCAATACCGTACTGCCCGTGCAGACCTTGATCGCCATAGGTTACGAACCCCACCACGTGACTGCCGATAGTATTGTTCGGATAAAAACGTTCGACGGTTTCCTCGAGACCAATGCCGGGTAGAGCAAGTTTGCGAATTTCCTCCGCCGTGTCCTCCAGCACACGACGCTTCAACAGCACGTAAGGATCGTTCGGTTTGCTCAGTGAAGTAACCAGATCGGTTGCCGGTAGCCCAATGAGATCGCTCAATAGCGTGGCCGTACGTTCAGCATTTTGCACGCTTCGAGTATCCGCGTAGACATTGTAGGCTTTACGGTTGACGGCCAGGGCAACTCGGCGTTCACTGCCATCAGCCGTCCGCTCGGTAGCGTAGATTTCTCCTCGCTTAGCTGCAATGTTCCGATAGAGCATGCGCTGCTCAGTCGCTTCACTAGCTAAGGTCTGGTACTGAGCCACTTGTAGCTGCCAGAGCCGGAGGCCAATGA
>MGDX01000002.1:30917-34744 GCA_001791035.1 Candidatus Uhrbacteria bacterium RIFCSPHIGHO2_02_FULL_53_13 | reverse complement strand
ATGCGTAGGTCGAAAAGCGTTTGCGGAGGGTGTCGATTGTTATATGAATTATTGCAATGCTTGGATGATTTTTTTTGTCACATGCCACATCACTACTGGCGCAACCGCGTTGCCCAGCGCTTTATAATTTATTGTTTTGGAACCAGAAAGAGTAAAATTGTCCGGAAATGACTGTATTCTAGCAACTTCTCTTGGAGTAAACATTCGGTATCGGCCTTGAATGCATAAAACGGGATCAGTACTGTTGAGACTGACTTTTGATAAATGCGCGCCGACGGTGTTGCATGGCTCGTGGGGTTTCTGTGCCCGCCCTTTATTCATTGTTTTGGCGTGTTTTGAACTATTCATTCCTTTTACAGCTTTTTCACTGAAATAAAATTTCTCTTCTATTTCTTTTTCTTGTATCAAAATTGAAGAAATGGGAATTGGGGTTTTTTCCGTGACAGGCTCTGGAAATTCAAATTTTTCAAATGCTTTTTTTCCTTTGAATCCCACGATAAATACGCGTTCTCTTTTCTGCGGCACGCCGTAATGAGATGCATTTAGTATTTTGTATTTTACGTGATAACCAGCTAGTTCGAATTCTTTAATGATAAGAGGGAACGCTTCGCCATTATTAGCCGATAACAATCCTTTTACATTTTCGGCAACAAATACTAATGGTCTTTTCTCCTTCAAAATTCTGCACATTTCGAAAAAAAGTCTGCCACGAGGATCTTTACTGCCAAGACGCTTTGGGTTTTGTGCAATCACTGAGAAAGACTGACAGGGAAAACCGCCTGTCAAAATATCGTGATTTGGAATTTCTTCAGACTTTATGTCTCGAATATCTCGTACATCTATTTTAATAGGGAAATTTGAATTGTATATTTCGCAAATTGATTTATCGAAATCCGTCGCATATACGGTTTGTGTATCATGCTTCTCGTAGTGGTTTCCAAGAAATTGGAATCCGCCCTCAGCTCCAAAATCCATTCCGCCACATCCACTAAACAATGATGCGACTTTATATTTTTTTTTATTCTTCATACGAGCAGTTTTTCCCATTGACCAGATTTTTCCGTATATCTAATATCAGCACCATCACGCGGAATCATATCAAGAAGATCCTCTTTATATTGACCGATCGGGTCTTGAATAAGAAACAGACTCACATCGTGGGCCGATATCATCAGTCGATAAATATAATAGGTTTTTCTAAGTGTATTAGCAGCACTCCATTCACTTGGTGTCATGTGAAAATTGTTTGCCGCTAATTTACCTCGGCTTATGCTTGTTTTTACTTCGATATACCTTCTGATATCTGAAAAACCTTCAAATGATGTGATGTCATAGCCAACAGCAAAAGTTTCCGGAATTTTTTTGATTAGATGGATTAACTCCTCACGCTGTAAGTGAGTCAATCGTGTTTTTTCATGTTCAAGAACCATTGCTTCCCCAACATCACCAATTTCTTTTGTTCTTACGGTTTTGTCTTCACGCATCGTCTGTATTTTATGGAGAATCTCCATGATAAATATACTCGTACCCTGATCACTCGTGGTCTCGCTGGCTTCTTCGATAAGTGAAAGAATGTTTGCTTCAAAAATGCTTGTATCCAATTTGTTATTCACGTAATGAAACCAGTCTTGCTGTGTCATTGCAACGTCCATGACTGTTAGATCTGGTTTTTTATATAAGGCTTGGTATGGCTCAAAATACTGGTCGTTGTTTATAAAGGCCTGAACCGTCTCAAGGTTGGTGGTATTTAGATAATACTGATAGTTAGGTCTTAATTTCACAAGGTCTGCCAATTCCATGTAATCGAGAATGTCGCCGGCATATCGTATTACATCGCCTTTATTATCATATTCGATTTCTTTTTTTCTGTTCTCAATGATTATTTCGGCTGTTTCTTTGGCGGATCTTTTATCTCGGGTAACTCTAAGGTCATTAAAAATACAGTGTGTAGCTTCGGCTTTAGTTATTCCGAATTTACTATCGTCTCCGACGAGTTTTTTCCCCTCCAGCATAACCTGAATGAGATATTTGGCAGGTTTGAATTTGATCCCTTTCTTTATGTATTCGAATGTCTCGCGAGGTTTAAGGTGCCCTCCGGGATATTGAAAATAGAAAAGAAAATATCTAAAAAATTCGATTAAATCCTGAGAATCAGATAACAACAAAGCCATTCGACCAGCTTTGGATAATTCACCTTCGTATTCTATTAAACCAAAAAGCGATGAGATTTCGGTGCGCCAATTATTTATCGTCTTTAGTTCCTTTGAAAAATTCCCAGTATATAACTTGACGGCTTTATTTAATTTTTCTTTGAAAGCCTCGTGTTCTTCTGTTTGGAGTCTTGCAATTTCTGACGCTACATAAAACAAAACATTTTCCACGTTATTTTTGAAACGAGGTCTTATATGATGGAGTCTAAAGAAAAACTCATTAGGGACTTCATACATATTTTTAGCTGTAAGTTTCATTTAATGCGACCAACAAAGCCTTTGCAATGTGTTCCGCCATTAGCGGAGGAACAGCATTTCCGACTTGTTTGTATTGACTTGTTTTTGTGCCTGCAAAAACAAAATCGTCGGGAAATGATTGCAGTCTCGCCGATTCTCTTACTGTTGGAATTCTGTTGTATTGATAATGAAAATGATGTCTGTGACCAGTGTCTATTGTTAAACTTGGTTTCATACTATTATATCGTGTCCAAGCAATGTTTACCTTTCTGGTATTTTGTAAATGTGTCGGCAGACTTTTGAAGTTTTTGCCGTCTGGAACCAAAGCAATTGTGTCAATAGTTTTTTGACTGTGAATTGTAATCTGATGATTGAAAATTTTGTGCGTTTTTTTTCTCATCAGACATTGGTATTCTGAAGTAGGTGAGATTTTATGCTCGGTTCCATCTTCAATAGACTCTTCAGGCAGATCAGAGATGGCTTGCGAAGTGGTGATTTTATTTTTCTGATCATTGAAAACAGATTCAGGAAATTCGAATTTATTTGGACCACGAGTTCCAACAAACACAACCCGTCTACGGTTCTGTGGAACACCATAATCTGAAGCAAGCATGACTTTGTATTTAATTTCATAACCAAGCAATGAAAAATCATTAATGATTTCATCTTTAATTTTTCCGCCGGCCATGGAAATTAAATTTGGGACATTTTCTAATATGAATGCTTTTGGTTTGAAATGATCAACTGTTTTTACAAAACCAGCGTAAAGTTGATTGCGAGGATCATCGGGGTTTCTTTTGCCTGAAATTGAAAAACCCTGACAAGGCGGACCTCCAACAATGACGTCAACAACGCCAATCATTTTAGATAATTCAATTGGGTCAAAATTTCCCAAATCTGTAAGTATACTTTTAGCACCAGCATGATTTCCTTCGAAAGTTATTAGTGAATCCTTCCAATTGTCTACGCCAGCAACAATTTCAAAACCTTGTTTCATGAAGCCTAAGGATAATCCACCACACCCACAAAACAGATCAAGAACTTTCCAGTTGTTATTTTTATTCATATTTTTTTTTCGAACTATCCATAAATGAATCGTATATTTTTTTTTCGATTCTGTACTCCTTGCCTATTTTATGTGCCTCTAATTTACCCACATTTATCCAGCGATAAATGGTCATGGGGTTCACACGAAGTTTTTCTGCGAGTTCAGCCACTAAATAGAATTCGGGTTTATTCATATACCTTGCTCCTTTATCCATGTTTTTATTCTTTCTAACATTTTGTCTCTAGCCTCATTTGCTGTTCTGCCAAGCGTTTCTCCAAAATCATGGGGATGCTTATTCCCAAATTCGTACAGTTGGCCCTTTGCGTAAAAAT
>MGDX01000002.1:26847-30909 GCA_001791035.1 Candidatus Uhrbacteria bacterium RIFCSPHIGHO2_02_FULL_53_13 | reverse complement strand
CCCAATACGACTTGGCCGAGTTCGTGAGGATTTGCATCGTACTCAAAGCGTTCTCGATTCATGCTCATAGGTTTAATACTTTACAATAGTTTACAGTTTATTTACCTCATCAGCAACGTCAAGAATGTTGATAAGTTTCTTTGGGAGCACAGGATTGAAGGCTTTTAGTTTGCGATGGAGGTAAGAAACGGGATTGAGCACGTCTTTTTTCGCCTCAACCTCTCCCAGTATCTTTTCTATGAGTTTTTTATAACGGCCAACGGTAGCAGGGGAGGTATGCCGTTTCAATTCTTCGATGGTTGATTTGAGTCCTCGATCTCGAACGCTGTGCGCAAGATAATACAGAATAGCGCGGTCGTGGAGGCTGGTTGTGTTATCTTTTATGATAAGCATTAGCTCCGTATCCTTCAGGCCTTCCAAGCGGAGAAGGCGGTTGAAGTCTTTGATGTACACGCTTTCAAATGTTCGAAGTAAACATGCTTTTGCAATGTGATTTTTTACAACGTCTTGTAGGGTATAGTTCTTCTTTTTCTCTCCAGAGAATTGCCTCATAGCACTGTCGACCGTTTGTTTCTTTTGTAGGGATAATTCAATTCGCAAAGCTCCTTTCGTCCACTTGCCTTGTTTATACTGTCGCCCAATTTCTTGTTCGAGATTTGTTTTACCGTTTGTTACGATTTCATCGAATTTGTTGTAGATAACGAAACCTTGGGAGGAGTTGAAGAACTTGATGTAGAACCCGTCTTTTCCGTCATGATAGTCGCGGCGGTTGAAGTCCGACGATTGTTTCATGTCGTAAGGCATAAGGGCACGAAGTATTCGATCTGTTGTCCCATAGCTCGGGCTAATCTGGATCATCTTTGAGAAATCGACGCGTGTGACGATTGCATTGAGAATCTCGAATACGGTGACCCGAATGTCGATTTCGAGAAGACTCTGAGCGAGTTTGTCGGCGGCGAGTGGGAGGAGCTTTTCGTCGAAGTCAAAAATGTTTGATCCGAAAATGAGCTTAGGGAGAGAAACTTGAATGTCGAGCGTTCGGGATTGTGGAATCAAACCATGTTTTGTTTTTCTCAATCGTTCGAGGATTTGGACTTGAGGGAAATATCGCCCTTCGCTTGCGCATTGTTTTGGATAGCTTGTGTAATGCGTCACAGTTTTTCCAAACACTCCGAATTTGCCTTTCAGTTCTTGTGATTTTGCTTTTGTAAAATGCTTCGTTGAGTATTGAATAAAATCTGATGTGCGGATCGTTACGCTGTCTAACATACAGGTTGCGGGTTTAATCGCTCGTTTATCCGATAAAGGACATCGAAAGCCCCAAGTAGGTTTCGTGCCGCATCTGGCATGTCTTCGGGGTTGAGGCCAAGCTCGTCCACAAAATATGCTTTGGCGAGTTGTTCAATGTCCAGTTTATTTTCGGGTAACATAAAAGCTCCGAGCTTGAATTAGCCTTTTGTGGCAATCGTTGGCGCGGAGCTGTGTACAACTGGTTATTGAGTTCAAGCAAGGATCGCTCTATAATGTTGTTGGGTGGTAGCTATCGCATCAGCGTTGCTATCTATATTGAACCGACTGTTAGCGCAGGCGGTTTTATTGTTTTTGTAGACCGTAGTCGGAAAGACAAATTGACATCATAGTATGAGAAACTGCAAACTTATTTGTTAGGTGAGGCAAAGCATAGCCATGGCCAAATTCTTCTACAGCTCGTTGATATTCACGTTGTATTAGTGGTAAAGGTGCAAGATAATAAGATGCTGTCATTTCTGCGATGCGTTCGATTATGTTCTCCCTTTCTGTGGGGTCGGCAATTGCTTCCATATCAGCCATGAACTCGCCGTCGTACAATTGAATGATGTGACAAAATTCATGTGCAATCGTGAACCTCTGGCGACTACGAGGCACATCAGTCGCAACAAAAATACGTATAATACGGCCGTCTTCAATTTCGTATGATCCGTCGATATTGAGTTCTTCTTCATTTGGATCGAAGTTGTAATACTCGAAGTCAAAGCCGTCTAGGTAATGCTCCATAGGGGAGAATGCAATGGGGAGTGTTTTGTCTTTTGCATTAAGCAAAATTTTGTGAACAATGCCGCGGAAATGATGTTTCCATTTTTTTATTTTCTCCATGTAGAGTACTGAACACTGGCCGTATTTTGGTTTTTGATTCATTTTTTTTCGTAATACATACGAACAGGAGCCAGTACCTGCATCAGGGGTCAACGGATTCATAGAATTACTCGAGTTTTATCCGTTCATTAGAATCTGGAAGATAATTGTCTGGCGTTATGATGGGTTTATGAGTTGTTTCTTCGATTTGTTTCTTTGTACTTGATGCAATTGACGAGCCTAGCTGTGCTGCACTTTTATTTTCAACGAAGCCGTGCGCGTCAGTGCTTTTTGTGACTTCTCTTGTAGTAGCTTCTGCGAGCATTGTCAGGATTAACTCCATGGAATTCATGTGATCGCGTAAGTTTTCGTCAGTCAAACCTTTGAGGTTTTGGTACTCTTGAGCAGTCATACCCGACCAACCTTTGTAAATTTCATTCGTAAGAACCGCGTATTCTATACCCATGATGCCACGCTGACTCCATTCGTGTGTCAGACCTTTGCGTGTATCGACACTGCGTAAACGGTATCCAATCCACTCATCGCTGTAACCTTTTTTTGTATACGTATCAATACCTCGTTGAATAGCTTTTTCTGGGTCTTTTATTTCCTCAAGTCGCTCGTATCCGACTTTTGCAAGCCATTGTTTTACGGGTTCGGCATTTGGGGAAGGAATAGACTGAATGATCCGTAGTAATGTTTCGACATCGGCAACATCTGTTATGCGCATTTTCCCATCCGCAGCGAGCATTTTCAAACCGTTACATTTTGTAACGGTTTCATTTCCGCCTTCTTTTTCAAGGCGATTTTTGAGAACACGCCAATAAACAGCAGGGTTTTTACTTCGAGTAAGTACTGTTATCACATCGACAACTGAAAAAAGACGACGTTCTGATTTGTCGTCCCATTCTTGACGTACGATTTTATCCAAAACCGCTGGAAAATTTTGTTCTGCGTTTGGTTGTGGTTGAATGATTTTGTCGTTATCTTCTGACATACTTATTTTTCGCGCTTGCTTGCCAAGAACTCAACATGTCCAACAATTTCATTGATTTCAGTATCTGAAAATCGACGTTGTCGTAAAGCAGCTGACAATGCTTGGTTTGCATTAGGGGTTGAGTTATCTTCGAGTAAACCTGTTTCGGCAAGGAAGTCTCTGAAAGATAGACCCAAGCCTTTCGCAAGTTGTTTGCTTTTGTCGATCGAAAGTGTTTTGTATTCTCCTGCCTCGAGTTTCGAGATAAAACTTACGGACAGCTCCGAGCGGCGTGCCAACTCATTTTGAGAAAGCTGAATAGCTTCACGAAGATCTTTGAGACATTTTTCAAGTGTTTTTTTCATACTCATTTTTGGATTACTTGGCGATTGAATCGGATTTTGGTGTATGGGCATGGGCGTGCAGTTATTGCGTTACTTACACAGTGTAAACGATAGTGTTTACTTTGGTCAATAGGCACAAAGACGACCGTTGTGATAAAATGCCTCTGATCCGACACGGATCATCCGATAATCGAAAAGAATATGAATGTTGCGAACATCATCAAACAAATCAGTCACACACGTCGCGTCCAAAGTGAACTCCATAAGCAAATCGAACATGGGGTAGCTTCAAAGAAGTTCGCGGTAAACGCGGAGGGATTGTATAAAAAGAACGAACAAGAATACTACAATTTGTTGCGTTCCTTATATGAGCTGGAAGGATTTGTTGAGGAAAACAGCAATGCATTATCGCTCATCGAACGCTCGTATTTTGAAACGCTTTTGGCTTACGGAAAGACATTGCTCAAAACGATTCGATATTTTCCAAAGCTCACGTACTTCTTTTGGCAAAAAAACTTGGGAAAGGCTCAAGATCAGTTTCAGCAAAGAACATTCACGGCGGATTGGAGCAAGTTTCAGTCATTGCAAATTCAAACGTCAAAAGCATTTGGTCGGCTAAAACAATTTGCT
>MGDX01000002.1:21286-26591 GCA_001791035.1 Candidatus Uhrbacteria bacterium RIFCSPHIGHO2_02_FULL_53_13 | reverse complement strand
CAAAAAGATTTCTGTCCTCATAGCCGTCCTTTTGCAGATTGTGAATATTGTAAATTGTTAGCCGAATTGCGCTTCACGAACCAACAAGAGAAACAGCACGTTTTAGATAAACTTTTTTCTCGGGAGCGAAGGAAAGCTATGCTGAAGAGCGCGCCACATGATATGTCGGGGCGTCCCGTTCGCTATTATCGCTACATGCCGTATAAACAGTTTTTGAGAATGGTGGAAGTGGGGAGACAAACGCGTCGCGATTTTGACGCCGTTGATGACATGCAAGATCCAAAACAGTCTATCTACGATATATGTATCAGGTATCTTGAGCACGTGGATGCAGAGGGTGAACAAAAATTCGTTGACTACGAAGAAAAGATAGGCACGGTCGAAGAAGCGTTAACGGTTGCCTTTCCGGAGATGAGCACAGCGTTACTGCAGGCATTAAAAGGCAAGGACTACCAGTTTATTCGCGATGTTTTCAGAAAACACATTCCCGAGAGGCAGCTCCATATAGCGTATGGTGGAGGGATGGCGCGACAATTCACGCCGTTTGTCGCGTTGAGCGTTGGTGGTCCGATTCTATCAAGAATCGAATCGGAAAGAACCGGATTAGAACAAGTGTATGTAGAAGCGGTGATCCCAACAGAGCGTATGAGTTTTCGAGATCCGAACCAAGACGATTATTGTGAGGGTGAAAAGGAAGTTTTCGCAGATGAATTACGCCTTGAAGATATCACCTCGGTGGTTGTTTCAGATTCACTATTGAGAGATAGATTCATAGATGCCGAAGGATCAAATGTTCAACAGTATGCTCATTCGCAAGGTACACTGGGATCGCTGTACAAAGAGGTTGAGGCCTGGCGTTGGCATACAAGCATTGCTGATTATCTGCCGGCCGCCTTCATCAAAACACATTCAGGGAGAGCCAGCTCATGACATCAATGTTTCCGGGGAAAAGTTCCTTGCTTGGCTTTTAGCCAAAGGGTTTTGGTGTGATACGATAAGCGTATGAAACAACACGAGCGCCAACTCAAAAAAGATGGAGAGCGCACTATGGACGCCGATGCGCGTGCACTCATTTTAGCGGCTGAAATGGGCGCCGAGATTCCGGAGGTTGATTTGCACGGTATGGACAGGCTCGATGCAAAGCGGCATATTGAGCAGGCGGTTGATGCGGCTTTTGTGGCGGGAGATCGTGTCGTGCGGATTGTGCACGGCGCGGGCCAGGGGATTTTACGCAAACTCGCGCGGGAGATTCTGGAGCAGAACGAGCTTGTGGATGGTTGGCATTCGGCGAGTGCGCCGCAGAGTGCCGGCGTCACGTACGCCGTGATTTTAAAACGAAATTGAGTCGCAAGATTTTTAGTGTCAGATAACACGCGCCCGCGGGGGAGAACCCCGCGGGCGTCGTCGTGTGAGAGTGAGGGAGCCGTGGGCGCTAGCGCCCGCACTTCTCGGCGGCCGCGCCGCCCTCGGCCTGCCAGGTGAGCTGGTCCTCGGGGGTCACGACCGGCGCCGGCATGGTCGGGTCGCACCCGATCTGCGCCGTGCGCGCCCGCGCGGGGGTCGGCCACGCCGCCTCGCGGCCGAACCCCTCGGGTTCGGCGTGCTCGTCGTCCAGATCGGGGCGGGGGAGTCCCGCTCCGTCGAGCTCGCGGTCGCCCGCGAGCGCGTCGTCCACGTCCGTCGTCATCTCTGACCTCTTTCTGCCCCTTTGGGCGTTTGAGTTCAGCGCGCATTACATCACGATTTCTGTGATATGTCAACGGGGAAGTGGTATCATGGATGCATGAGCCATACACCAACCTATCAGTGCACTCTGTTTGCGCGTGAATTCACGCCGCATATTTTGGATATTGCAAAACGGCAAACCCATCCGGTTGTCGTATGCGTCAAATCCAAACACGCCGTTGAAGCCATCCATCGCGCGGCGCGCCATTGCGGACTTCGATCGGACCGTCTGCACGCAAACCGACCCACAGCAAAGCAACGCCGCGCGCACGAGGCGTTTCATACAGGTGCGCTTGATATGCTCGTCGTCACACCGCGCGCGCTTGCGGATTGGCCGCTGTCTTGTTGCCACACGGCGCTCTTGGCCGGTGCGATAGATGCAGACGCGTATCAAACGGCCGCGCTCAGCGCTCCACGGCACATTCTCATTCTGCGAACTCCATCTCAAGATCAGGCCATGCGTGATCTTGAGGCGACGCATAGCGTGCGTCTGTTGCCTGTCTCGTTGCCTCGACCGGCTCTGGTTGCGGTTGCGGTCAATCTTTCGCGATCTTGGAGAGGTGTTTTGCGTCGCCACCGCGTGTGTTCGGTTCGAGTGTAAGGCTTCTCAGACAGCATCATTTTTATAAAATCCGATTCCTATGAGGGTAAGCCGGATTTTTTGTTGGATGGCGGCGGCGGTGGCAATCATGGCCATTGTTGGTTTTGTGACAGCTCGTCCAAAGCCGAGTACGGACAAAGCGTCTCTGCCCGTGGAGGAGCGCGTAGAGCTTCCGTCGACGCTCAACATTCTCGTGGTCGGCATTGACAAGCGTTATCTGGCGGCAAAACAGCACTGCGACGCCATTCATATGGTGCACATTGATACGGTGAGCGAGACCATCGAAATTGTGAATGTGCCGCGTGGCACGCGCGTCGAATTCAAACATCCAGAAGACTGGGAGCCAGAGCCGGAGCTTTTGGAGTTGGCGCGCGCACAGCTTGAGATGGAGGTAAAAGATGCATCAACTCCCTTCGACGTTGCTCAGGGAATAACAGGTGGCAACGTTCCGAGCGAGCCGGAAGATCCGGTGCTCGCGCGAGCGTGGAACATCGAACAGTATGTTGCCAACATCTGCAAATACTACGATTTTGAAACGTTCGTGCCGCACATCGAACGCATCACGGGATACAAGGCCGACTACGCCGTGCGCGTGGGATTCTCGGAAGCGCAGGCGTTTTTGCGCGTTTTGCGGTTTGATCCGGGAGAGACGCTTCAGTTTTTACGGCATCGAAAAACCTATCCGCTCGGAGATATTCAACGCAGTTACAACCAAGCGATTTTTATCAAAGATGTAATCGTGACGCGATCGGATCAGGCTCTGCGGTTTCCAAAACCGGCTCGCGCGGCGTTGTTTCGCTTACTGCAAACCGACATGCCGTTCCAACTTGCCGACGCGCTCTTGGTGTGGGTGAACGAAAGCGCTATGAGCGGCGATGCGGCGCGCGTTTCAAACCGTACGGCGCCCTCGTGGGGAACGCTCGAGGAAATTCATGTGACGGAAAGCACAGTCGGCGAGGTGTTGAATGAGCGCTTGGAACATTTGAGGCGTTTGCAACCGGACTTTGCGGTGCAAGATTTGCAGGCGCAAATTCACGCAGATATTTTGCGCTCGATGGGGCAAGCGTATCGCGCCATTCAAGATGGCGACGGGGATCAAGCGCTCGCGCAGTTACAGCCGTTGCAAGAGAGCCATCTTTGGCTTCAGATGACCGATGAAAAAGCGCGTCAACGCATGACGGTCGTCTTGGCAATGCTCGATGGCATGGCGCATCTTCAGAGCGGATCGTCTCAAAAAGAGACCCGTGCGTTTGCGCAAGATGCCCTTGAACTGTTGTATCTTGAGGTGAACGGTGAGGCGGAAGCGGCCAAGATTCGGCTATTTCTGGATAAGATTGATTCCTTGTATTCGACGGGCGCAATTTGACACAAAAACGAGGGTGTGCCGCTCTATGTGGATAAACACTGGCGTTTTTAATGGATTCTTTGTAGACTCCATGCACATTTAATCGTTATTCACGCATGTATGGCAAAAGGACTTTCAAAGTCACAGTTCGTTGCGGCGCTCTCTGAAGCTTGGGGCATTAGTAAGAAGGAAGCGCAGGAGGGCTACGACAAGTTTGTGGCGCTCGTGTACGAGCAGGTTCGCGGCAACGGTGAGCTGATGCTTCCGGGGCTTGGAAAGGTGGTGAAACAGCACCGCGCGGCGCGCATGGGACGCAACCCGGCAACGGGCGAGCAGATTCACATTGCGGCAAAGACGGTACTTAAGTTCCGAGTCAACAAGGCCGCGAAAGACGCGATCTTGTAGAACACATCAACAGCAAACAAAACATCCGGCAAACGCCGGGTGCTTTGTTTTGGAAGACGTAAGTCAGAGGTCAGAGGTCGGAATGCCCATCCAGTTTGTCATTGCGAGCCTCTTTTCTATCATTGCGAGTTCGACGAAGCAATCTATGTGCAAGCTGGCACAGAATTTAGATTGCTTCACGTTGTTCGCAATGACAATCTGGAATTGGCATACAATGACAGTTTACGATGCCGTTCTGTCCGGCCACTATGCACTACTCACTACTCACCACTATCAAAACCGATGCTTATTTGACACGCGCTTTTTTGGTCCGAGTCTGCGTTGAGCTTTCTTCAGCTTTGGCAATTTGACGCCGGTTGAAGGGCTTTTTGATTTGCGGGACATAGGTGGATGTATGAGGTATCAAGTGTTTGCGCGAGCTTGATTTGGCAGGAGTATAGCGCGAGGAGGAGAACATGTCAACGCGCGGTGCGAAACGCCTGTTTCATGCGCTCCATTTCGCGCTCGACGGTGGGTCCATCGTATTCTCCGCCGTGCGCGGCGGTTCCGCGATAGCTTGGCTTCTTTTGATCAAGGTGCAGTGAAAACCTTACCATCTCGGGCTTATCCTCAACATAGCAGTGAAAGCGTGGATAAAACTCGCTCGTCATGCGGCGTACATAGCTATGATCGCCTGTTTTTGGATCACGAAATGGCGCGTAACCTGCCGCGCGCATGAGGGCGTCCGGATGCATTGGGAGCGGTTTTTTGAAATGGGTGTTCACAGACGACGATTTTTTTTGTTGCCAATCTCTCTCACAAAACGCTGAAACGCGTCGCCTTGCTCTTCAAAGTTCTTGAAGAGATCGTAGCTCTGTGTGGCGGTGGACAGGAGCGCGATCGTTTCTGGCGCTGTTTCGCGGAAGCACGCGTCCACGGCTTCGCGCATGCTATCAACTTCGACAATTTTGCCCGCGTAACCCGCGTGCTCAAGCGTGCCGTTGATGGTGTGGCGCGCTCCGGGCATAGATACAATCACGGGAATCTTGAGGTATGCAATAAGGTGCGCGAGCGGCCCGAAATCAAACCCCGAGTCTTTGCCGCCGAGAATAAGACTGCCAATGCGGCCGGCGAACGTATGGAGCGCGGCCATGGTGGAGTCCGGATTCGACGCTATGGCATCGTCGTAAAAATCAATCTTACGAAACGTGCCGACAAACTCCAGTCGATGAGGCAAACCCACGAATGTT
>MGDX01000002.1:11974-21271 GCA_001791035.1 Candidatus Uhrbacteria bacterium RIFCSPHIGHO2_02_FULL_53_13 | reverse complement strand
CGGCTTCCATCGTAGAACCAGTCGCCGTCGTGGTGCATGGTTTGCATGTGTTTGAACGGCACGGCACGCGCCAACGTGCGATTGGCGATCTGCGTGAGTGCGGGGTCGGTGGCGTTGAAGATGAGCGTATCTTCGGGCGTTTGAAAAGCGGTGATTTGACCTTTGGCGTTTACATACGCTTCGAACGTGCCGTGCCAATCTATGTGCGACGTGTGCGCATTGAGCATGACGGCAATATCCGGTCGCTCGGTAAAATCACAAAGCATGTAGCTTGACATCTCGTAGACAATGATAGAGTCGTCCGTGATGCGATCGGCTCTGTCCCAGTCTTGGGCGCCGATGTTGCCCACAAGAAGCGAGTGGAATCCTGCGTCTTTGAGCATCAGATGCACGAGCGTAGATGTCGTGGACTTGCCTTTGGTGCCGGTCACGCCGACGACGCGCGCTTTGGACGACGCGCGCACGTGCTCAAAGAACAGCTGTGTGGCAGTGGTGACGCGCTCTTGCATCGCCAAGAGTTCCGGCCAATAACGCACGCCCGGCGAGCGCACGATGACGTCGTAGTCTTGCATGTTGGCGAGGTAGTCGTCGCCAAGATGTGCCGCGACGCCAGAAGGAAGTTTTGCAGCCGCATTTTTGTCGGCAATGCCAATCTGTACGCCCTCGACCGTTTTCAAGCGCTCGTAAAACGCGCGGTTGGTTTTTTCAAACCCAACCAACAAAACGGATTTATTGCGGAAGGACTCGAGCATATTCTTGGGGAATGTCATGATCATTCGAGGGCGCGAGCACGCGCTTGATGAGCTTATCCAAATCGCGCTGTTTTGGACGCGCCTCGTTGACGAACCATTGCATCCACAACGACGTTTCGCAATCGCCTCGGCGGTGCGAGAGCTCCATAGCAGCGATGGTTTCGCCCACGGTTCCAACGCACTCAAATGGCTTATGGCCTTCGACGCCCATCAGTTGTTTGAGCGTAGGCAATAGTGCTGCGGAGGCAAACAGATCCGAGCCAAAAATCTCGACGACGTTCTTGTGCGGCAAAGACGCACCCAACGCCACAAACACAAACGCGCATTTTTCGCACTCCCCGCACCAAAACACTTTATGATGTGCAACGGTTTTGGCAATGGTAAAATTGTGATTACAGCTTGAAAAGGCGTTGAAGTATTTTGGATGCTTGGCAAATTCCTCAACAATACGAAGTTCGGAGAATGGCCGCAGGAGACTGAACGAGTGTACAGAGCGCGTGATGTTTGTTTTAACGTATGCCGCGAACGCGCGCTCAAACTCTAGCGATTTGGTGTACTGGTGATTGATGATCTCGCCAAGGTATTCAAGATTGCCTTCGCTCGCGCTCTCTTCGAGCGACCACACGACGTCGGTGTGGCCGTGAAGAATGGCGGTCAAGAGCGCGACGAAATGGAGATAGCCGGTGATGGGAGCGTGTCCGTTGTACGTGTGAGGGTCTTTGTTGAGCTCGAATAACTGCGGATCAAGCTCGCGTTCCACAACGAGCGACGGCACGTCCATTGCGCGAACGGTGGCGTCAATGGGAGCCGCGCGCTTGGTGACAAACGCCGTCACTGGAATGTTCGCGGCTTTGAGGAGCTCGACGGTCACAACGGAATCTTTGCCGCCGCCGACGGGCACAAGCGGACGCAAGGCCGCCTGATTCTGGATTCTCAATTCTGGATTCTTCAATCTCGATTCTCCATTCTCGATTCTCGATTTCTCGCGATCATACTTGAATTCCACCAATCCGCGAAAATCAATCTCGTTCTTGTAAAAAAACTCGCCCAGTCCTTTTGTATAAAAGTCGTTCCAAAACACGGCTTGATCTTTCGTAAGCGTTCCCGTTTCGACGGTGATGCGCTTTGGACAGCGCGCCTTCCAATAACTCACGCCGCCTGCAAGATGGAGGCCAAACAGCGCATGATCAAACGCGTCCCAGTCCACCTTTGTTTTGTCCACGCCCTCCATGGGAAGGTAAAGTTGTTCGTGAAACTCCAAGTCGTCAAGCCGATAACGCAAAACCACGCGACCGTTTTTTGGTGAAAAGGCAAAGAAGGCAAAAGAGAAATGTGATTCAGCGGGCATGATGAGAGCTTAGATTTCTTCAAAAGCCGTACACATGATACGCTTTTGCGCATGATGATTCAACCGATGCACCTATGACTCATATACGCTGGTTCCGCGTATCCACGGTGCTTATGGGAGGGGCGATGCTGTCACTCATTCTCTTGGGGGTGGGATGTCCATCGAAAAACAACGTAGTCACCGATGAACGCACTCTTGAGTTTGCAGATTCCGGCGTGTCGGCGTTTACCGGTCTGGATGGTTCACTTACGCAGTTTGCATTCGACACGGTCGCTGAAAGCTTTACAGCGTATCTGCTCAAAGGGACGGTGGTAGAGCATCCGAATCAAGAGATTTTTGCTGTCTGGATGGAAGCGCAAAGCGACGTACCGGTGAACGATACTTTTCAAAACCCCATCAAACTGCGTTCAAACGAGGCGCGCTCATTCACGCTATGGACAGAAGGGGAAGACGGCGTCCAAGACACGAGCGACGACTATTTCAAAACCTTCCGATACTAAAGAACCAACCTTATCCACAGCCAAGAGCGTGTCATGGACACGTTCTTGTTTTACAATGGGATTATCTATTAGTCACGCACGAAAATAATTCGCGTACTATGCGTAACATTTTGTTTGATTCCACGTCTCGTGGAACGTTGGTGTCGCATGCCGGATGGCACTCGGTTGGAGTGTGGGCCGGTTTGGCGACGCTTGTTTTGTTGGGGGTTCTTTCGTTTGCGATGGTGTCGCGAGCGGGCATACCGGCGTTTAGCGGCGGCGGTCCGCCAAACGGTCAGTCGTTTGTTCCTATTGAAGCGTTAGTTGATATTACCGCCAACGAAGCGCTTACCGTTGGCACAGTCAACACAACGAATGTCACGTTGTATACGTGTACAGGTGCGACCGACGCGGTGACGTGCGCAACGCCCGACACGTCTACAAACAAGTGTACGGCCGTGGCGCTTTCAAACAGCGATAGGACTATCACGTGCACGACGGGAAGCTTGGTTCCTTCAACGACGTACAAGTTTACGATTGGCACCGGGGTACAAACTGCCTCAACGAGTCAAGGGGCGGCGGCGGCCACGGTTCGCATTTTCCGAACGGGGAGTATTGATTTTGGAACGAACACCACTCCGCCGCGCATAGAGTCGGTGACGCCTTCTGGCACCAGCATGCCGACAAACTTGAGCTCACTCATTGCCACGTTTGCTGAAGGGCCATCGGGGAATATGCTCGCGGATGGTACGGCAAATGCCATCAACAATCCGGCGAACTTTCGATTGCAGACCATCAACACATCAACGGGCGTCTTTTCTGGAACGGACCTGTGTCAAGGTGGCGCCATTGATTCGTGCAATCTTGCGTTCTCCGGCCGAGCCCTGACCGTTACGGGCATCACCTTTGCGGCAGGTGCGCGATACGACGCGTGTATTGTTTCTGGGGTGCGCAATACGGCGGGCATTGGACTGTCTGGCGATTATTGTTGGACGTTTGGCATGGGAGCGTCAACGGACAGCACCGTACCTGCACTACGCACCGAGGGAACGACCGTGCCTGCTAATGGTGACGTGGACATCTCGATTTATACGCCAACCGTACGCGTATACTTCACGGAAACCATGAACACGTCTACGGTCAATACAAACACGGTGCGTCTCTATGCCGATGCGGATACAAGTTCAACGCTGAACGGAGCTGAAACTGTGATCGCCGGGACGCTCGTTGAGAGCACCGATGGCGGCATTGGGGCCATTGTGCAGTTGCCAACGGCTCTTACAGCGAACACGCGATACTGTTTCTCGGTTGTTGGAGGAGGGACCGGTGTGAAAGATATTGCAGGTAATGCCATGACCGCAACGGTTCAAAACAAGTGCTTTACAACGATTGCGGCAGAAAGCGCGCTTCCGGCGCCGGCGCTCGATTACGTGGATGCGGATAACTACAATCTGACGGCTCGATTCAATCAGCCGATGCAGACATCATCAGCGCAAACCATTGCCAACTATGCGCTTGAGTGTCCAACGGGGGTCCCCGTATCACTCACTGGAAAGACAGCTACCTATTTCCCTGATCGCCAAGAAGTGGAAATTCAGGGGCTTGGGCTTTCTACAGGAGCTTCGTGTCAATTGACGGTGACGGGTGTCAAAAATCTTGCCGCCGTGAATATCTCGACGTCGGGAGGCGATAATGTGGAAGCATTTACGGTTCTGGACTCTGCAACCACGGGAGGGTTTTTGGGAGGTGGTGGTATGGGACAGGACTTTATGTCGGGAACGAATATGGGTACCTTCTGGGAGAATCCGGAATTCTGCGAACCGCAAACGCGCTTGGCCGGAGCGACCTCGAGCGTCTTTTGCGAGTTTCCGGCTCCGGCGGCCATGGCCTCCGGATCAACGATCACGCTTACGTGGCCAACGGGATTTAGTGTCGGAAGTGTGATTGCCAAGGCGAATTCATGGTCAAACGTTGACATCAATGGTCCGGCGGCAAACGCGCCGACGATCGCTTCTGTTGCCGTGAATGGAACGGCTCGCACGGTTGCTTTGACAACCGGCACCGCGGCGATTGCAAGCGGAGATAGAGTTCACTTTGAGTTGAGCGGTCTCACATTGCCGGCAACGGCCACAACGAGTAATCGTGTGACGATTGTGGTGAAGGATAACACCGGTGTGAAAATCGGACAGACAATTACAGCTTCGCCATTTGATCTCAATCAAGGTGGCGACCGTAGCATTTCCGGAAGCGTCTTTAAGGATACGGATGGCGACGGTGTAAAAGATGCAGGCGAGGGATTGAACACCATCACTGTCTTCTGTGATCAAATGGGCGGGTTCTTTGAAGGAACGAGCGCCGGAGGTTGGGTCGGGCATCAAGAGACGACGACAAATTCCGAAGGCGTATGGACTATCGGAAGTCTGTCAAACGGGCAATATGGGTGTGGCATGCCACCGAATCCAACGGGGTTTGCCAACCTGATGGCAGGAAATCAGTGGCGCGACGTGAAGGTGGATGGAGCGAATGTTTCTGGCGTGAATTTCAAATTCACGGACTTGGATGCGGCCGGGTCGGGCGCGCAGACGCTTTCCGTGACGGTGGACGGCACGGCCGGATTGGCGACAAAGCAGATTGACGTGTTCTGTTCGGCGGGAGCATCTGACTTTCAGTTCAGTGCTCCGGTCATGAAGACCGTGACCCTGAACGGTTCGGGAGACGGTACGACGACGCTCAAACTGCTTGGCGGAAAGAACTACGATTGCGGAGTCGGGCCACACATGGACTTCTCCAACTTCACTAGTGGACCGCCGCCAGTTCCGGAGTTCAGCTTCTTGCCGCCGCCATTTCAACGCGTAGCGGTTCCAACGGCGTCGGCTCCGTCGGCAATCACCTTCTCGCTTACATCGGCAGACAACACCATTAGTGTTGCCGTCTGTGATGGGGGCACGAACGATGCTTCAACATGCGGGACGGCCACGAAGGGAACGGGGATTTCGAATGCATATGTAAACGCCAATCCGCTCGGATGCTTCAATACGGATGGAAGTTTCAAGGATTGTCGCGGTGGCTATGCGCAAACAAACTCCAATGGTGTGGCATCGGTTAAAGTAACTCCGGGCGCCTACCGTGTGGAAGTGTTCATGCCGGGCATGCCGCCTGCGGAGGCGGAAGTGACGGTGCTGACAGACGGAACCGTGACGCAAAAGGGTACGACGGTGACGACTGTGTTCTTGTCGGTTGCCAAGTCCTCAACAACGATTGCCGGGACCGTCAAAGATGAATCTGGCAACGGAATTTCCTACGCGCACGTGAGTGCGGAAAAGGTGGCGACAAGCGGAACGTGTACCACGTTCACGCCGCAGGGCGCATTCCGCGATACTCCGACAAATTCGAACGGTGTCTATACCCTCTATGTCGGAGCTGGGACGTGGAATATTCGCGCCTTCTCATCAGCTTATGGTGAAGTCGGATGTACAACGGTTGTGATGGCCAGCACGTCGTTGTCGAGTCAGGATATTCAAGCCACAGCCGGTAACTTCAATACGATCTCCGGAACAGCACCGGAAGGCGTGTTTGTGAACGCTTTCGGCTCTTCGGGCGGAAACAGTGTGATGGCTACGGGAGGAACATATACGATGAAAGTCAAAGCGGGAACGTATACCGTAGACTGTTTCGGACACGGAAAAGGTCCGTGCGGACGATCGGAAAATGTGAATGCATCGTCTGGAAACGCGACAGTCAACTTTGGAACGACGCTCACGGTTGGGACGGTCACCGTTACGATCACAGGTATTAGCGACGCATTTGTGGATTTGCGAGACAGCAGCGGATTGGGTGCCGGCACAGGTGTTGCCAACAGCGGAGTCTATTCATTGAGTGTTCCAGCAGGTACGTATACCTTGCGTGGAGGAAGCCCGAAGTATGGGGATATTTGTACGGCGCAAACCGTTACCGTGACAGCCAATGTTACGACGGCGGTGACATGTACGCCTCCTGCGAACTTGCGTACGGTGAGCGGCCGCATTACGGACGGAACGTCCAACGTGGCGGGAGCGACTATCTTGTTTACGGATGACAGCGGGGCCTCGTTCAAAGTGACGTCTACCGGTCAAGGTGGATCGAACAACAACCTGTCGGCGACCAATGTTCCGGACGGTACGTACACCGTCAAGGCGCAAAAGAATGGGTATGACTCGGCGTCTACTACGGCAACGGTTTCCGGCGGAGATCTAACATTGAGTTCGAGTATCGCTCTGACACAAGCCACCGGTACAAACGGAGAGACCGTAACCATCCCGACGCAGGTGGGCGGAAGCGCCTATCTTGGAGACGGTCGCGTAGTGGCAACCACCGGATCGGGCACGTCGCTCAAGAGCATCATTGCCGATATCGATGAGACGACCGGTGAGGCCGATTTGGATCTCACAAACGGCACATGGACGGTGAAAGCCATTGGACAAAACGGAAAGGTATCTTCAACGAGTACCGTTGTCGTCACGAATGGAGCCGTTGTGGGTTCTACACCGACGCTTGGAATGGACACCGCCATTACCGGGTTTACGGCGGCGACGGACTCTGCGACGCTATCGCCAAAGAGTGGAGTGAAGGCGAACTTCCCGAATGTGGCGACCGGGTTTGAGGTCAACATTCCATCCAGTGTTCTCTCAACGTCGGATAGCTCAACGGGAAAAGTAGAAGTCAAAAAGGATCCAACCGTTATTGACATCATTAATAACGCGGATCCGAACACGGCAGCCGTAGGTTCGAGTGGGTATGAGATTACTCCAAAGGACTCGAACGGCAATGCGCTCGGCGCCGATAGCACGCCGGGAGCGACGATTACCGTTCCTTACGATGATTCGGATGTGGTCAGCGCTGGCGTGTCGGAAAACTCACTCGTGTTCACGGTCATTGACGCGAATGGTCAACCGGAAGCGTTCTCAACCGTGTGTGATGCGATTCTGAACCTCTGCACGGTTTCCATGGAGCACTTTTCGTCAGGAGGGCTCATTGGGACGACGCTGGCGACAACAAGCACTGGTACAGTCACCGTGACCTCCGGTGGTGGAGGGGCGGGAGGTGTGTCGGTGCCGGCAACGACCGTGACGGCAAACACGCCAGGTGGTGTGGCAGCCTCGATCTTTGGGGGAGCGAACACCGTATTGTCGTGGAGTAAGAGTGGAAACGCGACGGACGTGGATCTCTACGTCTCGTACGATGACGGAGTGACCTATACGCAGATTGCTTCCCACCAAGGTGTAAACAACAACTATGTGTGGGCGACACCGAACGTGAAAGCGGCGAAAGCAAAGATTCGCGTGGACGTGCGTAACGGCGGCGAAGTGCTCGACACGGATGAGTCTGGCGTCTTTGCGATCGTGGTGGACGGCGCGAAGGAAGAGGTTACCGTGGATTCGGTGCAAAGCGTGGATGCTACGGCAAGCGTTTTAGTGGACGTCACGCTCGCAAATGGGGCGGCATCTACGCTCAAAGCGGGCAGTCTGTTCCGTGGAGTGGAGCTCTCGGGCGTGTACTACGTTGATGCCAACGGCACACGGCGCGTGTTCCCGGATGAAGGAACGTACTTCTCCTACTACGACAACTTTGATAGCGTCGTCATGGTGCAAGACGACCAGTTGCGTAAGCTTGCGCTTGGGAAGCGCATGCGCATGAATAGCGGGGCGCTGATCAAGATTCAATCCGATCCGAAAGTGTATGAAGTGCAATCGGACGGCACGATTCGCCATGTGCCGAATGAAACGACGGCGGCCTCCAAGTATGGCGCCAATTGGGCTAAGCTCGTGCGTGATGTGAGTGTCGTGTTCTTCTTCGACTATAACATCGGCACAGCCCTTGCGTCCGTTGAATGAGTGAGTAGCAAGTCACAAACCGAGCCCCGAAAGGGGCTCGGTATTGTTTCCAATGGAGGCCTGTGGACAAAGGGGACAGGCCCCTTTGTCCACCAAGGGTCTGATTCCATCAATTCGCGTGATTGACATTGTAAATCATTTGCATCTTTTGTGATATACTCACTGAAATCAGGATCGCAAAATAGATAGTATGTCTACAGTGATAAGAACAAGGATAGTAGTCGTTGTTTTTGTGTTTGTTTTTCTAGGATCTGTTCTTGCGGGTGTCGCTATAACATTACAATCCGTTCGTGCCGCAGCCGTCACTGTGAATTGTTCTGGAACTTCCGGTTCGCCAACGGCAGTCACTGAATCGGATCTCACTGACAATGATGTAACCTTTAGTAATACAGGGGGCGATGGCTATTGTGTGCTGGATGCTGCCGTAAGTGCGGCATCCGTTGTTGTGGGGTCGGGAGTTGTATTGACGCACGCGGCATCGGATTCCACTGGCGTGAATATTACTACTACCGGCAATCTAACGCTTACCGGGGAGATTCTTGTATCCGGAAAGGGATGTGCCGGCGGGACGAACGCAAGCCAAGACGGATATGGTCCCAACACCTCAACGGGCGTATGTGCACAAACGACGAGCGGATATGGAGATGGTGGGCGCGGTGGTGCGGGACACGGTGGTATTGGAGGTGCGGCTACGGCGGGAGGAGGCACGGCAAGCACCAAATACGATTCGCCAACGGCGCCGACTCTATTGGGTTCTGGTGGTGCCGGCGGTCCAAATCCTGATGAAAACGGTGGTGCCGGTGGCGGAAAAATACGTTTAGATGTTGGAGGAACTTTGTTTATTGACG
>MGDX01000002.1:10695-11952 GCA_001791035.1 Candidatus Uhrbacteria bacterium RIFCSPHIGHO2_02_FULL_53_13 | reverse complement strand
TACGACAAGCGGAAGCGGAGCCGCTGTCCAAGCCAACGGAGGGAATGCGTATAGCCATGGAGGAGCAGGAGGCGGCGGACGCGTTGCCGTGTATTACAACACGCTCGTGAGTGACGGGACCAACTTTTCTCTGACAAATATTACGGCAACGAAGGGGTCAAAAGGGACATTCGGTAGTAATGGAGATCCTGGTTCGACATTTATTTTGGATCGAAAATCGGACGATGGGATAGGCGATGTGCGTGTGACGACTGGTCTTGACCTTCCGGATGGAACGGATTTTTCACGAACGAACTTTACTCTCGATAGCGGATCAACAATCACTTGTGATGCTCAAACGACGCTGAATTTTACAGCAAGCAGTAATATCACGGACAATGGTTCAACTTTCAATTGTACCGCCGCCATCACAACTCTCAATATTACGGCAACAAGTACCTTAACGACGACGGGGGTGAACTGGGATTTTACAAATACAACAACGGTCAATCTCTCGGCGGCAACATGGACGTCATCTGGTACAAATACGATTGATGTAACAAAAGCTGGTTCGGCGATGGATTGGAATGTGACGAACGCGCTTACGCTCAACAATCTAACCTATACTGGGGCAACGCCGGGGACGTCGGCTTCAACGGGGGGCGTTTTATCGATGGATAACGCGATTGCTGTTGTGCTTGTAAATACGGATATTATCAGCAATATAAACTGGACTGACTTGTCTAGTTTGAATTTGGACGCCACCTCGTCTATAAGCGCCAATGGAAAGGGGTGTGATGGTGGCGCACAGTCGGCTAACGGATATGGACCAGATACGACATCGGGCGTTTGTACGCAGTCAACGAGCGGGTACGGAGCAAATGGGCGCACCGGTGCCGGACATGGAGGTGCCGGCGGTCGTAGCAATGGCACCGCGAATACCGGAGCGACATACGGATCCAACACAGCGCCGGTACTGTACGGTTCTGGCGGTGGCGGCGGCGGAAATAGTGGTGAAACGGGAGGGGCCGGCGGGGGGAAAATTCGTCTGGACATGACAGGAACATTTACATTAGACGGGACTTTGAGCGCCAATGGCAGCGGCCCCGCTGACAATGCTGGCGGTGGTTCGGGCGGATCTGTATATGTTTCGACAACAGGATCGCTTGCCGGATCTGGAACGGCAAATTCCGTTGCGGCCAATGGTGGAGCTGGGATCAATTGGGGCGGCGGTGGTGGTGGAGGCCGTGTCGTTCTTGCGTATGGGACAAGTGCATT
>MGDX01000002.1:0-10680 GCA_001791035.1 Candidatus Uhrbacteria bacterium RIFCSPHIGHO2_02_FULL_53_13 | reverse complement strand
GGTTCTGCCGCGGCCGGATCCGCCGGTTCCACGAGCAATAACGACCTCCCCGCTTTCTCTTCGGCGAAATATGAGGATTCAAACAGTGATGGAACAATAGACCAAGTTGTTCTAACCTTTGATGAGACCGTCTCCTTAGGCGGCACAGTGGCAAGTACACGGTTTACATGGACAAGTTCAAGCGGAGCAAACGGATTTGGTGGCTCACTGTCGGGCAATGCAAGCGCCAGCGGTACGGATATCACTATCACAATCGGAAGCGCAGAGGCGGACGAGACAGGATATTCGACCATTCCCACGATTTCCTATAGCGATAATTCGGACGATGCCACCAATAACATCCAAGATGCCAGTGGGAATATTGTTCAGACATTTGCGGCACAAAATGTATCTGACAGCGCCAGGCCGCGTGCCAAGACGGTGACATTCTACGATGCGTCGTCCTCGGATGGAAAATTGGATTTGATTACGGTTGTGTTTACCGAGAATATTTCTGCGGCCGCTAATGCTTCGGCCGATTGGGCGCTGTCATCAGCGGCAAATTTTTCTGGCATCTCCGAAGGGACAGTAGAGTGCAACTCTGGCTCTGCGGGCGCAAACGAATGCGACTATAACTTTACGACAACGACCGTCAAAACCAATGTCGGTGACTTATCGTTAGCGTATACTGCCGGTTCATCACTTACAGACGGAACCAATACAGCCAACAGTTTAACACTCACATCATCTTCCACGCCGGCGTTTACGGACGCGGTGGCTCCCGCGGCTATCAATGCGCTCATTTCGATTGCGGGCGCTACGGGAACAGGAGGCGCGTTCAAAATCAGCGATACGGTCACCGTGACATGGGACAACAGCTCGACGGCGGGTGATGTTTCGTCCGTCACGGCCAACCTTTCGCAATTTGGCGGAGGCGCTTCTGCGACTATGACAGACACCACCGCGTGTGGAGGCACGGCGAGCAATAACATCTACGAGGCTTGCTATACGATCCTGGGTTCCGAGGCGATTGATGACGCGAACAACAATGTTTCTGTGACGGCAACCGATGCGGCGTCCAATAGCCGAACAGGAACGGATACGACTGATGCGACGGTAGACACGATTGTGCCGACGGTATCGGCGGCGAACATCTCCGTGACAGGCGCGAGCGGCACATCGGGCGCGTTCAAAAACGGCGATACGGCGGTGCCGACATGGAACAACACGGCGTCGGGCGATAACAACTCCGATACGATTTCGAGCGTCTCTGTGAGCGCCGCAAATTTTCGCAGTGGCGACACGGCGCTATCGGCGACGAACGCCTCCGGTACATGGACTGCCTCTCTTTCTGGCGCCATGGACTCGCAAGACGACGCAAACAATAACGTCTCAATCACGGCAACGGACAATGCCGGCAATACGACGACGACCGCGGGCACGAACAACTACACGCTAGACACGATTGTGCCGACGCTTACAAATACTAACATCACGGTGACAGGATGCACCGGAACAAGCGGCGCGTGCAAGAACGGCGACACGGGCGTTGCGCGCTGGGATAACTCGGTGACAGGCGATAACAACTCGGATACGATTGCAAGCGCTACTTTCAACGCCAGCGCCCTTGACGATGGCTCCTCATCACTTTCCGGATCGGTATTGTCTGGCATCTACTCGGCAACTATTGGGACGCTCGACTCGCAAGACGACACGGGCAACACGATCACGGCGACCATCGTAGACAATGCGGGCAACTCCACGGGACCGACCACGAGTTCTGCGTCGTACACCGTAGACACGATCGCGCCCACGGTGACGGCGGGAAAAATCAGTGTGACGGGCGGAAGCGGCACATCGGGCGCGTTCAAAAACGGCGATACGGGGACGGCGCGTTGGGATAATTCGGCAACGGGCGACAACAACTCCGACACGCTCGCCTCGGTGACCATGAATGCGAGCGCGTTCGATGACGGATCGAGTGCGCTGTCGGGTTCTGTCACATCGGGCATCTACACGGCGACGGTTGGTGCGCTCGACTCGCAGGACGACACCTCCAACAACATCACGGTGACCGCGGTTGACAACGCGGGCAACTCTACGGCAACGGCTGGGACGAACAACTATACCGTAGACACGATCGTGCCGACGGTGACGCAAGCCTCTGTTACGGTGGCCGGCGCCACGGGAACGTCCGGCGCTTTCAAAAACGGGAACAGTCCGGTGCTGACATGGAATCCGACGACGTCAGGTGAATCGGATACCATCGCGTCGGCGTCGTTTGACGGTTCGAGTTTCAAGAGCGGCGATACGGCTCTTTCTGGATCGCTTGCCACCAACTGGACGGCGTCGCTTTCGGGAGCCATGGATTTGCAGGACGACACGAGCAACGCCGTTACGGTGACGGTCGTGGATAACGTCGGCAACTCCACGGGGCCTACGACGAGCTCCACAACCTATACCATTGACACGGTTTTGCCGACGATTTCAACGGCTGTGTATCAAGACAATAACGGCAATGGGACCGTGGATCGCGTGGTGCTTACGTTTTCCGAGGATGTTTCAAGCGGATTCTCCGCGGACAAAGACGAGTGGACGTTTCCCACGGCTTCCGAGTTGACGCTGACGGCACCGACGCTGGATGCGAGTGTGACGAATAGCACGACGACCGTGACGATTGCCGTTGGAGCGGACGCGAATGAAACGGGGCACACGACCGCGCCGACGATTGCTTACACGAATACGTCCGGCACGTTGCAGGACGACGCGGGCAACGCGGTTGCGAATGTGACGGCACAAACGCTCACTGACGACGCTGGGCCGTTGCTCTTGAGCTCTGATCCATCAGATGCGGAGCAAAACGTTTCTCGAAACGATGCCGTGACGATGACATTCTCCGAGCCGATTGTGACCGCATCGTTTGCTTACACGTGTTGCGGGACGGGCACCGATCCGGGTTCGCGTGCGGTGACATGGTCGTCGAACGACACGGTGGCTACCGTTGCTCATGCGCAATTTCAATCGTCCAACGATATTACGCTGACGGTTACGGACGCGCCGGACGGAGCCTCCAACACGTTTGTCGGTGCGGTTGCGGCGGCGGCAAATCCATTTACCTTTACCACCGCGGCGGCCGGCGGAGTCGTTGTAGGCGTCAATGACACCGCAGGTCCGACATCTGGTTCCACATCCAATCAAACCATCACGCTTGTGTCGCCAAACGGCGGGGGCACGTATACGGCAGGGAGCAGTACCCCTATCGCTTGGACACAACGAGGGCGTATTGATATGGTGAACGTTGCCTACTCGCTTGACAATGGCGCTACGTGGACAATCTTGGCAAGCGGCATACGCAACCTTGGGTCGTATCTGTGGACGCTTCCTGACATTGTTGCCGATCGCGTACGCATACGCGTGCAGGGAACGGATCTGGCCTCCGTGTACACGGAGGACAGTTCCGACAGCGCGTTTTCCATTGTGAAAGCGCCCGTTGCATCTCAAACCGCGCCCGAACCGTCTCTACCTCCTGCGGACAATGCCGTCGCGGTGGATACGAAGACGCCCATCATACTCGAACTTGGCGAGCCCGTGGTGGAAGTGGACACTCCGCGCGAAGAGGCGCTTAAACTGGCGGTCGGCGATGTGCTTCGTGGCGTGACGGATCCGGCGGTTTATGTGATTCGCTCGGATGGTAAACGCGCCGTGTTTCCGGACTCTGAAACCTATTTTTCCTACTTCGATTCGTTTGATCATGTGGTGACCATCAACGACGATCAGTTGCGCAAACTGCCATTGGGCAAGCGCGTTACGGTGCGCCCCGGGACATGGCTGGTGAAAATTCAGTCCGATCCGCGCGTGTACGCGGTCGAAGACGGCGGTCTCTTGCGCCATGTGCCCAATGAAGATACGGCGCGATTCTTGTATGGCGATACATGGAACAGCCAGGTTCGCGATGTCAACGTTGCCTTTTTTAAGGACTATCGCATTGGAGAGCCGTTGCCATCCAACACGTATCTGCCGGAGGGGACCGTCTTCTCGTACGAGGAATCCCCGCAATTGTACGTGGTGCAAAATCGTATTCGCCGACTGTTTTTGGATGCCGAGGCGTTTGCGCTCAACCACTTCCAAGATCGCTTTGTTCGCAACATCTCGCTCTTGTTCGAATTCGAGGACGGCGAGCCGATCCAAGGTATTGATCAAGATCTCTTAGACGCGCTCATCCGTTCCTAATTCAAGGCTGTGGATAAAAGTACCAGGTACTTTTATCCACAGGAGAAATCAATCACAAAGACATGTCTCTTGCCGAAACGTATAACGAACTTCAGGAAAAACAGCGAGAAAAGCGCGAACTGACGCAGGGTTTCAAAGATGAGCTTGCGTCCAACACGCGCTACATCGCCATTCAAAATGACATGAAAAAGCTGCGAGCCGAGAAGAAAGCCATTGAAAATGATGCATACGCGCACAACATGAAGGACTATCAACGGCTTGAGGATCTGAAGACCGATATCAAGTCGGACCGTGAGCTGTTGTCGGATTTGGCTTTGAACATGTATCTCTCCAACGAAACGGTGGAAGTGGTTGACGAAAAAAATCAGCGTTGGATCCCGGAGTTTTCTGTGCGATTCCACAAGTCGTAGCATGCTTACCAAGGCCAAAGAACAACTCGTTCGATCTCTGCAGAGCAAAAAAGGCCGGCAGGAAAATGAGCTTTGTTTGGTTGAGGGGAAAAAGGTTATCGAAACGGCGGGGCAGGCGGTGCAGTGGACGTTCTCGCGCAAAGATTCGGCGCGTTTTGATGAACTCGTGAGTACAAAAACGCCTCAAGATGTGGCGGGCGTTGCGAAGATTCCCAAGTGGTCAACGGCCGATATGGCGTCGCGCAAAACGATCGTCGTCTTGGATGGTGTGCAAGATCCGGGAAACGTCGGCGCGATTTTGCGCTTGTGTTTGGGGTTTGACGCATCGCTCATGCTTGTGGAATCGGCGGATGTCACGAGTCCAAAAGTCGTGCGCGCAAGCGTCGGCGCGCTGTTTCAAGTGCCGTGGATGGTTGTGCCGCGCGAAGACGTTCTCCGGGCCGTGCTTGCTTTCGATCGCCAGGTGTATCGGTTGGAGCAAGGCGAGGGTTCCACGCTCAACAAAAAAATAACTCCCCCATGCGTTCTCATCGCCGGTTCCGAAGGCCGAGGTATTCAGCTTGATGTGTCCGGGCCGTCCATTTCCATTGCGCACAACGTGGCTCTCGAATCGCTTAACGTTGGTCACGCCCTTGCGATCGTGTTGCACGGTTGGTTCTAAACACACTCTCCATCTTGTTTGTCGAGCTTTTTTTTGTTAGCATACACGCACTATGAACAAGCACATTGCGACGCTCGCGAGGTTGGTGCAAGAAGGAAATGGCTGGGAACAGGACGGTGAAAAAATCACGGTGAGCAAAACCAGTCGCACCGCTGGGAGTGCCTATGAGCGCGTGCGCAACGCGGTGGAATACGAAGAAGAACATCTTCTGCGTAGAAATGCCATTCGGCGCATTTTGGGTCGCCGCCGCACCATGGACAGTGATGAGGCAATCCAGTCGCGCGGCGAAGCGATCTTGCGCGAGCTGATTTGGGCCAAGTATCTGCCGAACAAAATCGTTCCGGCAAAAAAAATCAAAGCGGTCGATGCGATCTTGAATAAATACGACTCGCTGTTTGAGCGCGTGCCGGACAACAAGGAGCATCAGGAAATGGAGGATTGGCTTTTGGATGTGCTTTCGACGGAAGTGGAATACACCATCGAATCGCCAAAGTCTGGCGAGGCTTTGGCGACGATGATGTTCGAAGCCATGCGCGCGCACATCACGTGGGGCGTAGGCACCGATTTGGACGAGTCGAAAAAAGATTTACTTACGTACATTGCCATTCATCGCGCTCTGCTCAAATCCAATCTCGCCACGCTTCGGTTCCGCGTGTTCATGCTCTACGTTCCCGATTGGCATCGCCCATCGGCCAAAACCAAGCGGGCCGTGGAGGAGCGTTTGATGGGGCTCATTCAAACGATCGAGAACGATATTCGCCATCCCTATGCTGATCAACTGTATCGCCTCATGCGTCGGTACGCGCTCGTGTTTTGGGCGATGGAGGACGTCATCAAGGAGCATCCGGACGAGGCGATGGAGATTTTTCGTGACGATGATCGTCTCAAGCGCTCCATCGGCACCGCGGTGAGCGAGCGCTACAAAGTTTTTCGCAAAAAGCTGTATCGCATCGTGGGTCGCGCAATCATCTTCCTGTTTCTAACCAAAATGTTGCTCGCGCTTATTTTGGAAGTCCCGTACGATTTGTACGTGCTCGGTGCGCTCGAAACGGTTCCGCTCGCAATCAATGTCGTATTTCATCCCGTATTTTTGGCGCTCATTGGTCTCACGGTGCGTATCCCGGCAGGACGCAACACCGCGCTTGTCACGGATCACGTGCGCAAACTCGTCAACGATGAGTCGGCGTCCATGGAAACGATTTTCAAAGTCAAAAAGCCGTGGACGCAGGGGACGCTTGGAGCGGTGTTTTCGTCGCTTTATGGGCTCACGTTTATTGTCAGCTATGGCGTTGTGGCATGGGTGTTGACCGCGGTGCTGAACTTCAACGTGCTGTCAACGGCGCTGTTCCTGTTCTTCTTCTCGCTCGTCACGTTCTTTGGCATCAAAATCCGCCAATCAGTGCGCGAGCTTTTGGTCGTCGAGCGGCAAGGCGGCATCATCGGGACGATCTTTGATTTTTTTATGCTTCCAGTGGTGCGTGTCGGGAGATGGATCTCGCTCCAGTCGCCGAAAGTCAACATATTTATTTTCTTTCTGGACTTTATCGTGGAGGCGCCATTCAAGCTTGCCATTGAAATGATTGAAGGATGGGTAGCATTCATTCGCGAAAAGAAGGAGGAGTTGTGAAATCTAGCCATCCCACACAACACACGACTATTTTATTGGCCATTGTGGCGTCCGCGATTGTGCTTGTGGTGCTTGCCGGACAGTGGCTCAAACCCGAGCGCCTGCTTCGCGAGGGAATGGATATCGGGTTTACATACTCGGTGACCTACGCCGAGTATCTTGGTCTTGATCCTACCCGAACATTCGACACTATGGTTGAGGAACTTCGGCCAAACTTTGTGCGTATTCCCGTGTATTGGAGTCGCATTGAAGCTTCGAACAACGAGTACTCGTTTCAAGAGCTCGACCGGTTGATGGACATAGCGGACGAGCATGATGTTCCTGTCACGCTCGCCATCGGGCGAAAAGTGCCGCGTTGGCCAGAGTGCTTTTTGCCGGAGTTTGCATTGCCGCTTGACGCCGAAGCGCTCGCACTCGCCCAGCTCGACATGATGCAAACGACTGTGGAGCGTTACAAAGATCATCCCGCGCTTTCGCACTGGCAAGTCGAGAACGAACCGTACTTTGTGCTGTTTGGTGAGTGTCCCAAGCCGGATTTCGCTCTGCTCGATCGTGAAGTGGCTCTGGTGCGTATCGCCGATCCAAACACGCCGATTCAAATGACGGCAAGCGGCGAGCAATCGCTTTGGCTCAAGCAGGCGGCGCTTTCGGACGAGGTTGGCGTGAGCGTGTATCGAACGATTCACAGCGATCTGTTTGGACAAATCACGTATCCGATTCCGCCGTGGATGTATCGTCTCAAAGAGCGGCTCGTGGCGCCCGGGCGCGTGTTCATCTCCGAATTGCAAATGGAACCGTGGTTTGGACGCTCGGTGCACACCTACACCGTGCAAGAACAGCTCAAGTTGTTCAATGAGCGCACGTTTGAAGAACGCATGATTTACGCGGAGGCCATTGGGCTTGAGCGCGTGTCTTTATGGGGCGCGGAGTGGTGGTACTATTTAAAGGAAGCCGGTGAACCAACGCTCTGGGATGCGGCGGCGGCGCTCTCTGATGACACACACGAACAAGATGACTGACACCAACGGACATTCGGATCACTACAAACCGCGCGCGTTTCCGCACGGGTTTTTGTGGGGCACGGCGACGAGCTCCTATCAGGTGGAAGGCGGCAACGTGCGCGCCGATTGGCACGCGTTTGAACAGCAAGGCGGAAAGATTGCCGACGGAACGACGTGCGGGCGCGGCGTGGACCATTGGCGGTTGTGGAAGCGTGATTTTGAGATGTTGCAAAAGGGGCTCCATAACAACGCGTACCGCCTCTCGGTGGAGTGGAGCCGTCTTGAAACGGCACCGGGGGTGTGGGACGAGGAGGCGTTTTCGCACTATCGCGACATGCTCTGCGATTTGAAAGCGCGCGGTGTGACCGTGATGCTCACGTTGCATCATTTCACCAATCCGGCATGGTTGGCACAGCGACGAGGATGGGAAACGGGATATGCCATGCGCCGATTTTGTCTCTTTACGGAGAAGGTCGTCGAAACACTCGGCGCGTATGTTGATTTATGGATCACAATCAACGAGCCGATGGTGTATGTACTCGAGGGTTATGTGATGGCCGAGTGGCCGCCGCAAAAAAAAAGCAAGATGCTCGCCGTGCGCGTGTTGTGGAACATGGCTCGAGCGCATCGTGGTGCGTATCGTGTGATCCATCGTTCAAGCACGCGGCACGGGCGCAAGGCGATGGTGGGTATGGCGAGCAACGTCTCGTCGTTCCACAGTTATTACAAACATCGTCTGCTCGATCAAATCAGTGTGGCGCTCATTGATCGGTTTACCAATCACCTGTTTTACATGCTGACAGGCATGAAGACGCACGATTTTTTGGGGCTCAACTACTATTTTCATTTGCGGCTCAAAAGCGTGTGGCATTATGTGCGCAGTTTTATGTTTGGTACGGCGAACGAGCAGTTTCCGGTGGATTTTGAGTCATCCGACATTGGCTGGGAGTTGTTCCCGCACGGTATTTTTGACGTATGCGTTGATTTGAAAGTGTATAAAAAACCGATTTACATTACGGAAAACGGGTTGGCTACGGAGAACGACGACAAGCGTCTGCGATCGCTCATCGGATATTTGGTACAGCTCCATCATGCCATCCAAGCGGGAGCGGATGTGCGCGGATATTTTCACTGGTCGCTTTTGGACAACTTTGAGTGGGCGAAGGGGTATGCACCCAAATTTGGGTTGGTTGGCGTTGATCGTCGTACGATGGAGCGAACGCCGCGCGCGAGCGCCGAGATTTATGGGTTGATTGCCAAAGACAACGCGATTGATCATGATTTTTTGAGATTCTTAGGTCACGGCACGCGCCACATTTTGGCCGACTGGAAGCGCGGACGTTAGCCGTGGGCCGTTGGCCGTCAGGTTGTCATTGCGAACCAGTTTCAGTCTGTCATTGCGAGCTTCGTTGCGAGCATAGCGAAGCAATAGACGAAGCAATTTTAGACAAGCTATTAGATTGCTTCGCTACGCTCGCCATGACGAAGAGCCAAACTTTCGACCTCCAAATTCTGATGATATACTCACTGCATGAAATACGACTACGATTTGCTTGTCATCGGGTCCGGGTCGGCTGGGTTCTCGGCGGCGGAAGCGGCGCGCGGAACGGGACGTAAGATTGGCATTGTAGAAAGCAACAAATTGGGCGGCGATTGTCCCAACTTTGCTTGCGTACCAACCAAAGCGCTTTTACGCAGTGCGAAGGCGTTTTTGAGTTTGAAGCAAATGGATTCGCTTGGCATTGAAGTTGGCTCGCCGCGGTTCTCGTTCGAGCGTGTGATGAAACGGCGCGGCGCTCTTGTGGAAACGCTTGGCGGTTCGCGTATGGAAAAGATTGCCAATCAACTTGGCATCGACATTGTTCGCGGATTCGCCACATTCATGGATCCTCATACGTTGCATGTGGACGGAAAAGAGCTTACGGCCGCGCGATTCGTGATTGCGACGGGGACAAAAACGCTCGTGCCTTCCGTTCCTGGAATAAGTGACGTGCCGTGGATTTCACACAAAGAAGCCATTGCGCTCGATCAAAGGCCCGATACCATGATCGTGATTGGCGGTGGACCTGTTGGATGTGAGCTCTCGCTTTTTTATGCGGTCATGGGGACGAACGTGACGCTGTTGCAAGCGTCGCCGCACATTTTACATCGTGAGGAGCCGGAAGTGTCGGAGGTGGCGGCGCAGGGTCTTGCGTCGGTTGGAGTCAAGATTTACACGAGCGCGGAAGTCGTGCGCGTGGAAAAGCACGAAAAGGGCGTTCGCGTGACGGCACGCGTTGGCACGGCAATGCAGTCGATGGATGTCGCGCGTTTGCTGCTCGCGGCAGGCAGAACGTCCAACACGGGAGGACTCGGCCTGCAAGCGGCGGGAGTCACAACTGACGCGTTCGGAACTATCGAAACCAATGAGGAACTGCGAACATCGCAGAAACATATTTGGGCTGCGGGGGATGTTGACGGCGGCATGCAATTTACGCATACCGCCCACTATGAAGGCGGCATCGCCGGACACAACGCGTTTGCACGCAACGCAAAACGCGTGGACGAGCGCGTCGTGCCGCGTGTGACGTTCGTGCATCCGGAGGTCGCGAGCGTTGGTATGACGGAAGCGCAGGCAAAAGAGGTGTTGGGCTCGGTATTGGTGGGGACGTTTCCATTGCGCGGACTTGGGCGCGGTTTGATTGACGGACATCGCGATGGACTTATTAAGCTGATTGCCGACAAAAAAACGCGAAACGTAGTCGGCGGGCACATGGTTGGTGAGCGCGCCGG
>MGDX01000001.1 GCA_001791035.1 Candidatus Uhrbacteria bacterium RIFCSPHIGHO2_02_FULL_53_13 | reverse complement strand
CGATGCGGATGCCGACAGCACTCCTACGGATTCCGCGAGCGATTCCGCAACGCCAACGGGCAGTGGTCCGACCGTGACTCCGAGCGCACCGACGGATTCAACCGGTAGTCCGGCGATCCCCGTTTCACCCACGGACTCAACCGGCGGCGGTCCTAGTGTTCCTAGCGCTTCAACAGACTCAACCGGCGGCGGCCCCGCGGACGCGGATCTTCCGCCAACGACCGTGGACGATAGTGATCTTCTGCCTGTAAGCGATGTTTCGTTCTTCGTTGCTCGCGACACGATTACGCTCACGCCACGCTCCGGCCAACTTGCGGTGCTTGGCGCGCGGCCGCTTACCGTGGAGCTCTCGATGACAAATGTCGTGGGCACGATTGATCGCGTGGAGCTTCTCGTAGGATCGTCGCGCTACCTCATGAATCCCGACAGTACGCTCGTTGCCGATCGCACGAGTGTGCTCACGCCGGTGGACATGTCGCGCTATCGTGCCGGCGTCCAAACGCCGCGCACAAATACGAGCATGGGCATTGTTATCTCGTACATGGACGGCCGTGTGCAGACGATACCGTTTACGCTCAGCGTGCAAGGGGATGGACGAGTGATATCAAGCGACGCCGATGTGCCGCTCGAAAGTCCGCGCGTCACACTTCTCTTAGGCGCCACGCCGTTTGACGCTGTCGCGTTTGGCCAGTCGAATCCCATCGTTGCAGAATCGGGGAGCTTTGCTTGGTACGTCCCGAACGGAACATATCGCGTGGAAGTCACGGCAAGTGATTTTGCGCCGCTCACTTCCGCGTCACTGCGCACGAATGACAACATCGTCAATCCCGTGCTCTCTATAACGCCATCCCTTCTACCGCTTGAAGAAGAACTGGCGCGGACGCTTTCGGAAGCAGACGGAGCACTCGAAACCGTTGGAGCGATTTCGCGTGTCTTTGTGAATCGCGGTGTTCAGTCCGTGAAGATTGTGCGTCAGGATGCAAACGTGCAGCAGGCGGCAATCGTCGCTGCGCCGGTCGCGACTGCCGTGGCGGCAACAACGGCTGTGTCGCTGGCAACATCGTTCAGTCTTATTCGATTCCTGCATTACCTCGTGACGGCGCCGTTCCTTCTGTTCAACCGCCGCCGTCGAAAGCAGTGGGGTGTCGTGTACGACAGCCTGCGCAAATTGCCGGTGGACTTGGCGATTGTGCGTTTGCACGATCGTGCCACAAACCGCATCGTTAAAAGCCAAGTCACCGATTCACACGGGCGCTACCTCTTTATGGTGGAGCCCGGGCGTTATCAAATGAGCGTCAGCAAGCCTGGATTCACATTCCCGACGGATCATTTGAAGGAGCAAAAGCGCGACGGCGAATTCCTAGATTTGTATCACGGCGAGGATGTGAATGTGATCGAAAGCGGTTCGGCGATTGTCGTGGCCATCCCGCTTGATCCAGAAGGCGTGAAGGAGCGTCCACCAGTGCGTGTGACTTTGCAGCGCATTGGTCGCGTGGCGCAATACGCAATCTCCATCGCTGGGTTGGTGGTGGCGGCCGTTGTGGTCGTCATTCAGCCGAGCGTATGGACCATCGTTGTTCTGGCCTTGCAGGTCGTGGTGTTGGCTCTGTTTGTACGCCTGGCGCGTCCGAAGAAGCCGACTGGCTGGGGCATCGTGTACGACCAAGCGACGCGGCGGCCGCTCGCGCGCGCTATTGTGCGCATCTTCGAGCCGCGATTCAACAAGCTCCTCGAGAGCAAGGTTACCGACGGTCAAGGGCGATATGCGTTCTTGGTGGGTCCTGCGGAATACTACGCGACGTACCAAAAACCGGCGTACAAAACCGTGGAGGTGCGTCCGATTGATCGCACGGACACCAAAGAGCCGACATATATCTCATTGAATGTGGGATTGGAGCGCGGCCGTAACGTCACGACGGTCGAAGGGCCATCGGCATCGAGTGGGGAGTCGAGCGATTCGACGCACGACGTACAATCCTAACCTATGAACACAAACCAATCACAAAAGTTTCTGTGGCGCGCCGTTCTGGCAAGCTGCATCGGCATCCTCCTTGCGATGGGGTGGTTGGCTTCTGTTTGGCAGGCGAAGGCCGCCTTGGATGTGCCGCAACTTTTGTCTTACCAAGGGCGTGTGACCGATGGCAGTCGCATTACGGTTGACGATGCTTCCTACAACATGCGGTTTGCGATTTACAGCGCGGCGACGGGAGGCACCTGTTTGTGGAGCGCGGACGATACGGATACGAACTCGGCGACGATTGACTGCCCGAGCGACGCTCCCGGCGGCTCCATTTCTGTGACGGTGACGGACGGGATTTTTACGGTGCTTCTTGGCGACACCACGAGCAACGCGCAAAACGCCTTGCCAGACGCGTTGTTTGACGACAATGCGACGCTCTTTTTGGGTGTGACGATCGGCAGTGATGCAGAGATGACGCCGCGTAAACGCATCACCTCGGCGGCCTACTCTTTACAGGCGGGAGATGCGGACTTGTTGGACAGTCTGAATACCGATAACGACGGTTGTACAGCCGCATGTGTGCCGGTGACCGACAGCAATGGCAACTTGGTGCTGACGGGGAATCCGCAGAGCACGGCAATCTCCGGCGGCGTTTTGTACATCAATCCAGCTTCGGCGGATGCAAATGAGATGCTCATTGGTGTTGGCGTTGGAGGAGGTACGGGGGTGTTTGGCGTGGACGAAGACGGCGATGTCACTGCGGGGAGCTTCCTTGCTAACATCGGCTCGGCCAATGCCGCTATAGGAAGCAATGCTTCGCTTTCAAGCACGGTATCGCTTGGCGTTTCACAAAACTATTCGACGGCGACGACAAGTCGACTTGGCAATTTTTCATCTACCATTAGCGGCGCGCTCAACGCCGGCGGCATTTTTTCAGGCGTTCGTTCGGCACTTACCGTGGACACGGGCGCCAGCAACGACGTAGAAAAACTCTATGGTTCAGAGGCGATCTTGGTTTTTAATGGCGGCGGTGTTTCGGACTATGCCGCCGGATACCGATCGGCCGTGACTTCCAACGTCGGCACTCAAACCGACGCCTACGGCCTCGATGCTCTTGTGAGCACAAACGGGGGCACCATCACAACCGGCTACGGCGTGCGCGGGGAAGTGACAAATACGACAGGGACATTGACGACGGGGTACGGCGGGTACTTTGGTGCCAATGGCTCGTCAACGGCATACGCGATTTACGCCGCCGGTGGGTATGTCCACATCGAGGGTGATGGAACGGCGACGACGCCGGACGACGCCGGTAACAATGGGACGCTGTATGTGAGGGGTCTCATTGAAGCGGACGATCGCATCAGTATCGACAAGGTGTCAACCTCCACGACGGCCGGTACCGAGTATGGCGGCACTTTCGACGTGTCGGACACAGGCAACGTTTCTTCCGGTTCGGACACGACGTACGGGATTGATGTTTCTACCACGCGTACGGGCGCGAGCGGTGGTACGTTTCTGACATACGGGATCCGTTCGCAAGTGACGGGAGGCACGGAGGGGACCTCAACGACGTATGGCGCCTATATCAGCGCAACAGGCTCTGACACAAATTACGCCGTCTACACGGCGAGTGGACTCTTCCAAATTGACGACGATTCGACGATCAACTCCACCGTTTGGCAAGCATTCGACGAAACGGGCGACTTGTATGTCGCCGAGGATCTGCAAGTTGCCGACGGGGCGCTGTGCGTGGGAAGCGCGGCGGCGCCATGCGACGGTGCCACAGGCACGACGGCCGGCACCATTTATGCAGTCAATACGACGGTGCAGGGGAACGACGTTGCGGAAATGTTTGCTTCGGCAGAGGTTCTGACTGCCGGTGAAATCGTATCCGTGTCGGATGCCGCGCATGAGCATGTTGAGCGCTCAAAGAAAGGGGAAGTCGTCATCGGAGCCATTTCCACGGCTCCTGGATTGACGCTTGGTCGTCAGACCAAGGCGGACAACTATTTTCCAATCGCGCTTGCCGGACGCGCTCCGGTGAAGGTGAACGGCGAAAACGGAGCTCTTGCCATTGGCGATCGCATCGCGGTGTCGTCAACGCCAGGTGTTGGGATGAAGGCGACCGAGAAAGGCGAAGTTGTGGGCATTGCAATGGAAGCGTTTGGTGAACAGGGTAGTGGAGTGGTGATGACGTTTATCCAGCCGCACTTTTGGGACGGCGTAGAGAAGGCGAGCGTGACGCAAAGCGTGACGCAAACGGAGGCTTCGCCGATTGTGCAAACGGATGCCGTGCTTTCTATCCACAACGGCATTATTTCAAATATTTTTGAGCTTTCGAGTGCGAATTGGAACATCAATTTTGACGGGATGTTCACGACGCTCGGATCGTACGACGTTGGAATCAAGAGCTACCAAAACACGATCGTGACGACGCATGCCGCGCTTGGCTTGGAGCACTATTTGATGCTTGCCGGAACGTCGGACATGAGCGGCGCCGATACGCTTGTGGTGGAATTTGAGGAGATTGAGCCGGAATTCAACGATGTGGTGTCCAGTGAGGTACCAATTTTAGTGACGGCGACCGTGAGCAACGGAAGCGGCACGGTTTATGTAACCGACAAGTCAAATAACGGGTTCACTCTTCACCGCACGAGCGGCAGTGGGACGCAGGTTGATTGGATAGTGATGGGAATTCGCCGCGGCATGGAGGCGAAGGAGGATTTGGAGGTTCAACTTGCAGAGGAGCCATTGGACGAAGAAGCGGTTGATGAAACGGTTGAAGAGGAGCCGATTGTTCTGGATTCTGCGGATGAGGAAGAAACGGATGTCGTGATTGAAGAACTCATCGAAGAGGCAATCGAGGAAGTATCTCCGATTGAAGATGTAGAAGACACGGAGATAGAAGTACAGGATTTCGATGAGCTTCTTGAAGAAGAGCCGTCGGCGGAAACTTCTCACGACGAGGTTGAAGTGATTGCAGAACCTGTCGCGGAAGCTGTAGAGCCGGAGATTGAGGCCGAAGATGAAGTTGTGAGCGAGCCGGTGGTGGAAGAGCAAACCGAGGAGGCGGAGCAAGTGGTTCCGGTTGAGGTTGTGGAAGAAGAGCCAGCGGCGGAAACGTCAGCGGAAACAACACCAGCGGTAGAAGAGACGGAGTAACAACCTTGTCAGAGCGAGGTCGAGCAACGCGATGTGGCGTTACCTCACCAGCGCCTCGTCTTTCCTGATATACTCACCGCATGAAAAAGGTACGGTCATTTGCGGAAAAAATCTTCTTGTCACTCGCCGGCGAGTTTCGTGGTGCACCGATAGTGTACTGTGCACTTTTTGTGTTGGCGGTACTCTTGCCGGTTGCGTATGTTCCGGGAGCCGCCGAGCTGTTCTCGCCGATCAAACACGCGTTACTTGTCGTCGCGGTTGCCGTCGGACTCTTTGGTTGGAGTATCCATGTGTATCGGCAACGTGCATGGACTTTGCGCCATTGCGTCTGGATTTGGCTGCCGGTTTTGGTGCTCATCGGTGTCATCGTTTCCGCCATCCGTTCTCCATCCGGCTACGTCGCGTGGGTCGGGATCGGATCGCTTAGCTTTACGTCGGTGATTCCGCTTTTTGCATTCGTGGGATTGTACGCGCTCGTTGTGCACGTCGGCGACCACCGTGCTTCACTGCGCGCGCTGTGCTACGGCCTCCTTTTGGGTGGCGCGCTTACGGGCGTCGTGGCGACGCTCGCATTGTTCAACGTGATTCCGACCGTTTGGGCTCCGTCGAGCTTGAGCCCAACGGGCACGCCCGAGTCGCTCACGCTCTTCCTCTCTCTGTTGAGCGTGCTCGCGCTTGGCATCTGGATCGTTGACGATCACGACGATACGGACGTGTGGTTACCAACGCGCGCATGGCGATTCATGCACTGGCCGGTGTGGATCGTACTGTGGGCGACAACGGTCGTGTGGCTACTGGCTACCGACACCGTACTCACGCAAATCGTGCTTCTTGTAGGTTCCGGCGCGCTCGTGGCGCTCGGCCTCTATCAACCTAACCGCTTTGTGAAGCCCCTGCGCATGCTTGCGCTTATGGTGGCTTTTGGACTTTCTCTCGTTCTCTTGCTTGTCCCATCCCCGTTCACCGGCCGCGTGTCGCCGGAAATCGGCCTCAATCTGCGCGCCGCGGGGCGCATCGCAACCTCCGCGCTCTCAAATGAAGGGTGGCTTTTTGGCTCTGGTCCGGGATCGTACTTCTATGACTACCTTCAGTATCGTCCCGTGGAAATCGTGCGCTCGTCGTTCTGGGCTCTTCCGTTTGATCACAGCTTTTCGTATTTCTTGGACATTGCGGCGACGTGGGGGCTTGTGCCAACACTCGCATATGCGGCCTGCATATTGTGGGTGCTTTGGCGTCTGGTGCACGCGTTGTTGGTGCGGCGTACGCATGAGCATTGGCAAACGTTGGCGGTGCTTGGGAGCGTGTGGCTCATGGCGGTTGCATCGCAGATTATTTACGCGTCGGACGTTGTGCTGATGACGCTCTTTTGGATCATGACCGGTTTGGTGGTGGCCCATACGGTGTCGCGGCGCCGCACGATCACCTTTGTATCGAACGCGCGCGTAGCGTTGGTGTCGTCGGGATTGTTTGTGGCGACGGGAATTGTCGCCGTCTTGGGCGTGAGCGCCATGCTCCAATGGGTTGCGGCCTCCGCGTTTGTGAGCGCCGCAGAGCGCCACAGCGATGAGCCGAACCGTGCGGATCGTTTGCTATTGCGAGCTATTCGCCTCAATCCGTGGGACGCCAATGCGTTGCGGATGCACGCTCTCGTGCACGTGCGTATTGCCGAGCAGATGAGCGATGACGAAGCGCCCGAGGCTGTGCAGCAGCGTGTGCAATGGGCGATAAACGACATCAATCGAGCGATTCAGCTGGAGCCGCGTAATGTACAGAGCCATGAGGTTCGCCGAGCGATTTCGTCTTCGCTCGGACGCATGGTTGTAGGTGCGGATCAGGCCGCTACGCAGAGCGCGCTTGTGGCCGCGAGCTTGGATCCGAACAACCCCGTGCGATGGCAGCGTGTTGCCGAGAGCTATCTCGTCATGGCGACCAATGCGCGCCGCACGATCGTGGACGAGGAGGAGCGTGCGGTGACGGTTCAGGGATTGTTAGCAGAGGCGGAGCGTAGCATTGAAACGGCCATCGACAAAAAGCCGAATTATGCGCCGTCGTATTACACGCGCGGTCTTGTATACGAACAGCAAGGGCGTTTGGATGAGGCGATTGCACAGCTCTTTGCGATCGTTGCAAACACGCCGAATGATTCGATTTTGCGATTCGAGCTTGGGGTTTTGCATTTGCGCCAAGGGGCTTTTGAAAAAGCGCGTATGGATTTTGAAACGGCAGTTTCATTGCAACCGACCTTTGCGAATGCGAAATGGTACTTGGCATCGGTGTACGAATCGGAAGGGCGCGCGGACGAGGCCATGGTGCAACTTCAAGATTTGCTCATTTTGGATCCTGAAAATAAGAACGTCCGTGACCGCATCGAGCTCCTCAAAGATGGCGCGGCGGTTTCTCCAGACACCATGACTCCGCTTGAAGAGCCACGTGGAGATTTGAATTAGAGCCACAGACTTCTTGATTGGAAGTGTCGCTTGCGCTACCATCATTTCCTATGTTGTCCGTTGGCATCGTTGGACTCCCGAATGTAGGGAAATCAACCTTATTTCAGGCGCTGACTCGCAAACAAGTGGATTGCGAGAATTTTCCGTTCTGCACCATTGAACCCAATGTGGGCGTCGTAGAGGTGCCCGATCCGAGGCTTGCCGTGCTCGCACAGTGGTCCAAGTCGGCCAAGGTCATTCCAGCGGCGATTGAATTTGTGGACATCGCGGGGTTGGTGAAAGGCGCACATAAAGGAGAGGGTCTTGGCAATAAGTTTTTATCGCGGATTCGAGAGGTTGATGCCATCTGTCATGTGGTGCGCGCTTTTGAGGATCCAAATGTGGTTCATGTGGACGGCTCGGTCGATCCTCTACGTGATGCCGAGGTGATTGAAATCGAACTGGCAATGGCGGACATGGCGACCGTCGCGCGCCGAAAAGAGCGTTTGCAAGGGAAGCTCAAATCCGGGCGTTCGAAGGAGCTCGACATGGAGGAGGCGCTGTTGGAGCGTGTTTCAAAGCACCTCGATCAGGGGAAACCAGCACGCGAACTCGAGTATACGGAAGACGAGGGTGCCGTAATGCGCGAGCTGTCGCTTTTGACATACAAGCCCATGATGTACGTCGTCAACGTCGCCGAGGAGGAGGTGGCAAACGAGGATTGGGTTTCACCGCTTGGAAGCGGCAAGATTGCTATCCCGCTTAGCGTGAAAGTGGAGCAAGAACTTCTCGATCTTGATGAGTCGGAGCGCCAAGAGTTTATGGCGGCCATTGGACTTCAGGAGGCGGGTTTGGATCGCGTCATTCGCGCGGGGTTTGTGCTTCTCAATCTCATTACGTTTTTGACGACGGGCGAAAAGGAAACACGTGCGTGGCCGATTTCGCGCGGCACGAAGGGGCCGCAAGCCGCCGGAACCATTCATACGGATTTTGAGAAGGGATACATTCGCGCCGAGGTGATTCCGTACGAGGTGTTTGCACAGCGCGGAGAACTGGGCGCGCGCGAAGACGGCAAACTGCGCGTGGAAGGAAAGGAGTATGTGGTGGAAGATGGCGACGTGGTGCATTTTCGCGTGAGCGTGTAACTTCAGAATATCGATGTATGGCCGCGTTTTTTATTCTTGGCAATCATCCCGAATTGGCGCAGGAAGAACTTGCCTCTGTTTTGGGCGTGGCGACACGTGTATTTGACGTACGCGCGCACGATGTCGCTATTGTCGAGGGGATTGGCGATTTCACGCTCGCGGCGTTGCAAGAACGGCTTGGCGGCGTCATTAAATCCGGCAACATCATTGCCGAGGCGAAAGATCAAGACGAAGTGCTGGACGTTTGCAAGGCGTATGCGCTTACCGAGATGCCGAGCAAAGAGCGGCGTTCGTTTGGCGTGAGCGTTTACGATGCCGGTCACCGCGGACGTCTGGTGGTGTGGCGCGCGAGTCTTGAAAAGTTTGGGATGCGCCTCAAGCGTTCGTTGCAGGATCACGGTTCGGTGCGCTATGTGACGGCTTCGCGCATTCCGGTGCTCTCGAGCGTTGTGGTGAAAAAGCAGGGGTTGATTGGCGATGGCGTGGAATTCTGCCTCTTTCCACTTGCAGATGGCGTCATGATTGGCGTCACCGAGACGGTGCAGGATTTTGAGAAGTGGGGAGAGCGTGACTACGGACGTCCATCACGCGATGCGGTGCGCGGCATGTTACCGCCCAAGCTTGCGCGCATGATGGTGAATTTAGCACAAGGCGATCCCTCAAAACATACATTGCTTGATCCGTATTGCGGCGTTGGGACCGTGTTGACAGAGGCGGCTGTCGTTGGGTATCGAAGCATCATCGGTGGTGACAAGGATGTTGCGGCTGTTGAAGCAACGCGTGAGAATATGGCGTTTCTTGTCTCCAAACACGGTGCGGAGGTTCATACGCAGTTGATTCATACAAAGGCCGAGTCGCTTGCTACGTTTTTGGCGCCGCGATCGGTGGATCGCCTAGTGTCGGAAGTGCACCTGGGTGTGCCGCGCGACGGCTCGGAGTCCCGTGTCGAGCTCGAGATGCGTATGGACAAACTCGCAAAAATGTATACCGAAGGTTTTCGTGCGTTTTCGCATATTTTGGCACCGGACGCCGTGTTGGTGATGGCGTTTCCCGCGTACCCTGTAGAAGGCACGGTTGTGACCGCGCCTATTCTTGAGCGCGCAAAGCTGTTTGGTTTGTGTGTGACGGGTGGTCCTTGGCGCTATGGCCGCGAGTCCCAGCTCGTATTTCGCGATATCTATCGTTTTTCGCACAGTGCGTAAGGGCCTGTTCCTGAATGTGTCTTTGGATGAAGATGAGCGTTTTTTCTTACCGTTGGCGTCAACATGATATCTTGACAGAAAACAACGCACGCGCTACCCTAGTTTTAGCTCAACTCCGCTACAAATCGAATTTGGGGATTTCGTCATATTGTCCCCACGGCACTTCTAAAACGAAGCGCGCTCGATTTGTTGTGAGCAAAAGAGCCCACAGGTCTCGAGCACGTTCTGCGGAACGCTCCACAGATCTTCTGACGCGCACGACCCCCCGAGTAGCGACGCCAGACTCACTCATAATCTTATCGCATGAAGTACGAACTTCTGTACATCATTCCCGCGACAAAAACGGACGCGGAGGTTTCAGCCGTGAAAGAACAAGTCACGGCACTCGTTCAAAAATACAGTGAATCCATAGTGCGCGACGAGCTTGTCGCCAAGCTCAAGTTTGCATACCCAATCGCTCACGTGCGCTACGGCCACTACGTCTACGTACTGTTCGAGGCGGAGACGAAGCAAATCAAAGAGCTCGACGAAGAATTGCGTCACAGCCACGATGTGTTGCGTCATACGATCTGCAAAGCAAAGCCTGGCGCTGAGCAAACGCCGGTTGTACTCACCGAATACGAAATGCCGGATGTGTTTGCAAAACGTCGTCCGATACGCAAAAAGTCCATGCCGTCTGCCGCTCCGATGAAAGAAGCGCGGCCGATGACTGAAAAAGAGCTCGACGAAACCATAGACAAAATTCTCGAAGACGATATCAAGAAGCTTTAGGCTTCCTCTTACTTACTTACTCAATTCAACCTATGATGAGTCTCAATCGAGCCCAAGTCATTGGCAATCTCACGCGCGATCCCGAGTTGCGCACCACGGCCACCGGCCAGTCGGTTGTCAACATGGGTGTCGCCACCAACCGTCGCTACACCGACAAAAATGGTCAGCAGGTTGATCAATCCGAGTTCCACAACGTGGTCGCGTGGGGCAAACTCGCCGATATCGCGTCGCAGTATCTGGCAAAAGGTCGGCGCGTGTATGTTGAGGGGCGCCTGCAAACGCGCGAGTGGGAAGGGCAGGATGGTTCCAAGCGCCGTACCACGGAAATTGTGGCCGAAAATCTCATCATGCTCGATCGAGCTCCAGGCGGTGCGGGCACATCGGGTTCGAGAACGCCATTTGATGTCGCTCAGCTCGAACCGATTGAAGCGGCTCCAATGCCTGCTCACGAGGACGAAATCCAGGTTGAAGATATTCCATTCTAAATTATGTTTCACAACAAAAAAGGTGGCCTTAAGAACGATCGGCGATGCTTTTATTGCATCTCACGCGACACGATTGACTACAAAAACACCAAGCTTTTGAGCCGATCGGTGTCGAGCTTTGGCAAAATCGTCTCACGCAAGCGTTCGGGCGTGTGTGCCAAGCATCAGCGTGAGTTGGCTCGCGCGATCAAGCTCTCGCGTATCATGGCGCTCTTGCCATTCGTGAACAAATGACGGGATCGTTGCAGAATCGCGCTCTTGTTCGTAGCGCCGTGCGAGCGTTCTTTGAGGAGCGGTCGTATGTTGAGGTGGAAACGCCGGTGTTGACGCGCCATCCGGATCTTCAACCGACATTGTCGTATTTTGAGACGGAAGCGTGCGTGCGCGGTGAGGCACCGGAACGGTGCGCGCTCATTACGAGTCCCGAATACGCGCACAAAAAGCTCATCGCTCTGGGTACGGAGCGCACGTTCGAGCTCGCGCGCGTATTCCGCAACAATGAGCCGCGCGATGCGTGGCACGAGTTGGAGTTTACTCTGCTTGAGTGGTATCGCACGGGCGCTTCGTTTGAAGACGGCATGGAGGAAACGCTCGAGCTCATAGCTTTCGTGTGTAAACAAGCGACAGGCAAAACCCAGGCGACAGTGGACGGTCGCCACATTCCGCTCGATCGCGCACAGTGGGATATTCGATCGCTTGCATCGTTATTTGAGGAGTACGCCGGTATGACGCTTTCTCCGACACCGACGCGTCGCGACTATCAAGAAGCGCTCGATCGCGCCGGGCTTTCGTACAATTCCGCGGATTCCATCGGCGATTTGTTCCAACGCTTGATGCTGAATTTGGTGGAGCCGGCATTGCGCCGCGCCGAACGCCCGATGGTTGTCGCGTATTATCCGGCGCACGAAGCGAGTCTGGCGTGCCTCAACGAGAACGGCTTTGCGGAGCGTTTCGAGGTGTTTATTGGAGGCATCGAGCTGTGCAACGCATACGGCGAACTCACCGACGCGCACGAACAACGTCAACGCTTTGAAGCAGAACAAGCGCGCCGCCGCGAGCTTGGCGAGCCGGTATATCCCATCGACGAGGATCTTTTGCGCGCGCTCAATCGCATTGATAAACCGCTCTTTGGCAACGCGCTCGGCTTCGATCGCCTCGTCGCTCTTCTATAGTCATCACACTATGAAGGAGGATTTAGCATTCTTGAAACGGGATGAAATCTGCCGCTCTGCAAAGAGAAAAAACCACAGAGGTATCCGTAGATACCTTGAGGATTTTTTCTCTTTGCAGAGCAAGGAGTTCGCCTGTTTCATGGATGATGGAGTCCTCTTTCATAGTGTGATGACTATAGAGCCTTATACCTGATACTTTATACTTCTATGGCAAACGTCTCTGAAATCAAACGCGGTCAGGTCATTCATTGGAAGGGCGGACTGTGGTCTATTGTCCAGTTTCAGCATGTGAGTCCCGGCAAGGGTTCAGCGTTCACGCGCATCAAATTGAAGGATTTGCAGTCTGGAAAATCAGTCGAAAATACGTTCAAAGCCACTGAAACACTCGAGTTTGCAGATGTTCAGCGCAAGGATATGCAGTTTTTGTTTGCGGACAATACAACGTTTACGTTTATGGATAAGCGTACATACGAACAGGTGGCGATTGATGCAGACACCATCGGCGACGATGCGCGATATCTCAAAGAGGGGTTGGAGGCGAACGTGGCGATGCTTGACGAGCGCGCGGTGACGATTCAGCTTCCGGCAAAAATTGAGTACACGGTGGCGCAGACCAATCCGGCGGTCAAGGGCGACACGGCATCGGGAAACGTGACGAAAGACGCCACCATGGATAACGGTCTTTTGGTACGCGTGCCCATTTTTATCAATGAAGGCGATCGGATATTGGTGAATACGGATACCGGCGCGTACGTGGAGCGGGTGAATAAATAGGAGAAGTTTGAAGTTGGAGGTCGGTGTACCCCTCTGTCCTGCGTCGAACGCGGGACACCTCCCCTATATTGGGGGAGGATAGTCAAAAATAGTGACGCCCCACAGAGATGTGGGGCGTTTTGCTACGCGGAGCGGTCGTCCACGATCTGAAAATGTTGCCAAGCGGTCATCTCTGTATTGGCCCATCGGCACAGCGTGCGCGTTTCGTTTTGCGCGTCGCGTTCATGGAGAGGGAAGTTTTCTACGATTCTGAACGTCACATGATATGTCTGCCCAACCATATCGCGAATCGTGCGCACCGGCCGACCAAAACCATGAGCGTATGCTATCACGCGCGAGGCGATACACAGCTCGCGGAGTGCGCGAACGGTCGTAAGTGTTCCGCCGGCATTCCATAGACTTGTGTGACGCATCCACGCGCAGTTGTCCGTGCGCGTGCGGCTGGCGAGCCGGCTTGTGAGGATCTTCTTTGTAGTCGGTCGCGTTCCGTCAGGGTTGATCGTCACGGCGCTGTAGCGTCCGGCGATGCGTCGCAGTCCCCGCGAAATTGAGCGCACAGCCATTTCGCGGTCGTCGCGGTCAAAGAAAATGCTCATTCTGCCAATCCACATGGGAATGCCGATGACGGGATTCCACAGGTTCTCGGCCTTCTGGAACACGACGGGTCGTCGATGGATGAACCGCGTCCCGATCCAAAACCCCAGCGGCATGGCGAACGTGATGGCGTGGTTTGACAAGATGATGCTGAAGATTTTCTGGCGTTCCGGCACCGTTCCGTGCACCTCTACGCGCACCCCCAGGATGCCGCGATAGCAGACAAAGTACATCGTCTCGTTCCACAGCCAAGGCGTGAACGCGAACGGATTCTTGATGAGCCCGAACGTCACGAGGTTTGGCAGAAGGAACACCGAACTGCCAACCAACATGATGACGGCAAACACCGCCGTAATCCCCAATCCAACGATCAGTGCGAGTGTGGCGCGGATCGCTTTCATGTACATTCCTCGGTCTGTATAGCATGATCGTGCACTTTGGGCAACGCATTTTCACAATGAAAAACAATTCGACCCGATGCTCACGAGAGCTTGGGTCGAAGAAGAGTTCAGCAGTCGATCGTCTCAAAATGCGGGTTCATCTTTCTGCATTCCTTGAGGATTCTGTGGAATGCAGACAAACTTTCACACCGCCAAACCAGGGCGTTATCAAACACAATGGTTCCGAAGAGGAACCCGAACCTGCCCTCTAATTCAAAATAGTCAAATTGCGCTCTCCCTGTTAGAGGGACAAGGCGCGAATTGCTCGTAACGAGGCGCTTGAAAGCGCTGATTTCGAACTGTCTCAAAGCGCCGTAGAATACGCCGTACAGTACGAACATGGACAGGAAGGTGCAGAGCATCAAGACTCCCATCTGCTCCGCGTCCAAGAGAGCGCTCCAAAGCGCAAACATCATTGCGATGATGGCGATGAAGCCGGCCATGCACGCAAACACCAAAACAAAAATGCCAATGTGCGTCTTGATAGAAGTCATAGACTTCATCATGCGTAAAACTTAGCATAGACGAGAATTATGTCAAGAAAAAGATCTCGCTACATTAATAAATGATCGGCTGTGGATAGATTGCCTTGACAGGATATTCTACATGTGATTTTATTAAATCAATCCTAGTGAAAGCTGTTGCGTCTATAACTGGGTGACGAAGCGAAACCCCTCATTGCAAGATTGGGGTTTTGTTTTTGTGTGGGCCCGTAGAAGTAACTGGCAACTTCGCTAGGATCGTCACCCTGCGTTGCGGGTTCAAATCCCGTCGGGTCCCCACGTTATGTGTTCATGCCATTATTGTCGTTTATCAACGCAGAAGCGACACGTTTCTGCTATACTGTATCGTGAACTATGCGGGGGCTACCCCGAGTTTTGTAATCATTGAGTTTTGGGCTTGCGAGGCCTTACTGTTCAAAGCGACCCGCAACAAGCAACTCGCGACTAGCAAAAAGCAATCATCTATCCTCTATGCCACGACGCCGACGACGAAATCGAAGGTCAAAACGCAACGAACGCCCGAGTCTTTTTTCACAACTTTCAAGTGGCGTAAAGCGCGGTCTTGTTGCGGTTGCGTTTTTAGCGGTGGGCGTGCTCGTGATTCTCTCTGCGCTCGGCTCGGCAGGCATTGTTGGCGTGTACATTGACGACATGATGGCGCTTCTTTTTGGTTGGATGCGCTTAGTGGCGGCTGTCGCGCTCATTCTCGTGGCGCTCTTTTTGCTGATGCCAAATAGCGAGCGTATCACCCCTTGGACGTACGTCGGAATTCTGCTCTTTTTCCTTTCTGCCAACGGATTTATTGACCTCATTGCGCTCAATCGCCACGAACTTTCCGAGCGCGTGCTCTCATCAAGTGGCGGATATATTGGTCTCTTGTTTCAGCAACTCGGTTCCATGACCGTCGGTTTTTGGGGAAGCGTTGTAATCTTGCTCGCACTGATTGTGGCGAGTCTGTTGCTGATGTTGCACACATCGTTTGCGGATTTTGCCTTGCTTCTACACCGACGAAGGGACGACGAGGATCACGAAGACGACGAAGAAGATGCGGAAGAAGAGGACGAAGAGGAAGACACAGAGGAAGAAGATCGGCCGCGTCGCAAACCGTCCATCGCCGGCATCGTGAATCGCAAACGCGGTAGTGAAAAAGCAGAGAAGGAGTACGACGAGGAGCTTTTGACAGTGCCAAAGCGCAAGCATAAGCGTCCCGAGCTCCCTCTTTCGCTCCTGGCCGATCGCTCCATGACTCCGGACTCTGGCGATATTGAGCACAATAGCAAGCTCATTGAACGCACATTCCAAACATTCGGCATCGAAGTTGAGGTAGTGGATGTCTCCGTGGGTCCGACCGTCACGCAGTACGCCATTCGGCCGGCCGACGGCATAAAACTTTCGCGCATTGTGGGATTGCAGAACGATCTCGCGCTTGCGCTTGCCGCGCATCCTATTCGCATTGAGGCGCCGATTCCTGGAAAGAGTTTGGTTGGCATCGAAGTGCCAAACAAATCCATCGCTACCGTGTCTTTGCGCAGTACGCTTGAGTCCAAGGAGTTCAAAAAGAGCGATGCCGCCCTTACGGTTGGTCTTGGAATGGATGTGTCGGGCAAGTCGTGGGTCGCGGCGCTTGAACGTGCGCCTCACATGCTCGTGGCCGGCGCCACGGGGAGCGGGAAGTCCGTCTGCCTCAACACATTCATTGTGAGTCTTCTTTTTCAACACGGTCCCGACACGCTCAAGCTCATCCTCATTGACCCCAAGCGCGTGGAGTTGCCGGTGTACGCGGGCATTCCGCATCTTCTGGTGCCGCCGGTGACTAAAGCGGAGGAGGCCATCAACGCGCTCAAGTGGACGGTGCGCGAAATGGAACGGCGTTTGGACGTGCTTTCGGCTACGGGCACGCGCAACATCGCCTCGTATAACCGTAAGTCGGACGAGCAAATGCCGTACATTGTGGTCGTGATTGACGAGCTGGCCGATTTGATGGCGACCTCGGCGCGCGATGTGGAGGGGCTTGTGGTGCGCATTGCCCAAATGGCACGCGCGGTGGGCATTCACTTGGTGCTTGCCACCCAACGTCCGTCGGTTGACATCATCACCGGCACCATTAAAGCGAACATTCCAACGCGCATTGCCTTTGCTGTGGCGTCGCAAACCGATTCGCGCACGATTCTCGACTATGCCGGCGCCGAAAAGCTCCTCGGCCGCGGAGACATGCTCTATGTGAGCGCCGAGATGTCCAAGGCGCGGCGTTTACAGGGGGCGTTTTTATCGGACAAGGAGATTAAAAATGTGGTGAGCGCGCTCAAGCAAGAAGACGCGCCCGATTACAACTATGATATTTTGGAGTCGCACAACGGCGGCGGGACGGTGTTTGAGGCCGCGTCGGAGGAGGAGCCGCTTTTGCATGACGCGGTGGAGGTGATTTTGGCCGCACGGAAAGCGTCTACATCGCTGTTACAGCGCCGATTGAAGATTGGCTATTCGCGCGCGGCGCGCATTATTGACTTGCTTGAGGAACAGGGCGTGATTGGGTCCCAGCGCGGCTCAAAAGCGCGTGAGATTTTGATTGAGTCCATGGCCGATTTGGATGGCGGCGCGTTTGCATCCGGCGATAACGCAAACGAGGAGGAATACGACGAGGACAAAGTGGAGGATGATGTGGAGATGGACGAAGACGAAGTGGATAGTGAGGAAGAAGAGGACGATGATTACGAAGACGAAGAAGATGCAGAAGACGAAGAAGACGACGACGATGATGATGATGAAGACGACGAGGACGACGACAACGATCGCTAATTGCCAATAGCCAATCGCTTTTTTCCATGCCCTTCCTCATGCACCAACTGCAAACCGGCTCTATCGGCGAAGCAATGCGCTCACTGCGCAAGCGCCAGGGGTTTTCGCAGGCCATGGTGGCACAGCGCACGCACGTTCAGCGCAAGTACATAGACGCGTTCGAGCACGACGCTTACCACAATCTTCCCGATCCCTTGTATGCGCGCCACTTTTTGAAGCAAATCATCGAGGCGTTGCACGGAGATTCGGCGTATTTTATTGCGCGTTTTGACGAAGAATGCGGCACGTGTCCGGCCGTGGTGGATGCATTGCGCACGCCGCGTCAGCGTATTTCCAAGCATATTTTGCAGCACTGGCGTTCAATTGTGAGTCGGCTTATGGTGGGAGCGCTCGCGCTTGCACTGCTTGTGTATGTCGGCGGCCAAGTCCATCGCCTTCTCTCTCCCCCCGCGCTTTTGGTGGATTCGCCAAGCAACAACCTGCAAACGGCCGCCGCGTCGCTTGTCGTGAGCGGGCAAACGGAGGGGGAAGCGCAGGTGCAAGTGAACGGAACGGCAATCTTGACCGACCCGACCGGTCGGTTTGAGGCGCCGATTGTGCTCACGCGCGGACTCAACATCATCACCGTGGAGGCTCGCCGCAAGCATGGCCGTCCGCAGATTGTAGAGCGCACCGTGTATTTGGAAGGGCTGGAGGGACCTCTGAAAACTTCCAGCACGGCTCCGCTGCGGCAGGATTTGCCCCATCATCTCGGCTCGGTTTCTAGACGATAAGTCCATATCGCCTTCAAAACCTATCCGAGCGACGGAACAAATCCTGCTCACACCGGCCTCGTTCTGGACGTTTCCAGAAGTCCCTCGACAACCTTCGCGGGATGTTGCCGGGCGCTCCATCGGGCCGCTTGTGATAAACTAATCGTATTTACACACTCTCCTTGAAAGACCCTTCGCGGGAGACTAACAACACGTTTATGGGTTCAGTTGCAACAAAGGAGGAGCAGAAAAACAAGTTTCATGCGGCCGATCAGGCGATTTTGCAGATTCGCGAAAAGTTTGGGGATGGCTCCATTATGCGTCTTGGCGACGCTAAAACCACGCAAGTCGAGGCGGTGAGCACCGGCTGTTTGAGCGTGGATTTGGCGCTCGGCGTTGGCGGCATACCGCGCGGACGTGTGGTGGAAATCTACGGGCCGGAGTCGTCGGGTAAAACGACGCTCGCTCAACATGTGGTGGCCGAGGTCCAGCGCGAAGGCGGCATTGCCGCGTTTGTGGATGCCGAGCACGCGCTTGACCCCGATTACGCTCAAAAAATCGGCGTCAAAATTGATGAGATGTTTATCTCACAGCCGGATACCGGCGAGCAGGCGCTCGAAATTGTCGAAACACTCGTGCGCTCAAACGCGGTGGACGTGATTGTGGTGGATTCGGTTGCGGCGCTCACGCCAAAGGCCGAAATCGAGGGCGACATGGGGCAAAACCACATGGGACTGCAGGCGCGTTTGATGAGCCAGGCCTTGCGCAAACTCACGGCGATTGTGTCAAAGAGCAAGTGTTCGGTGATTTTTATCAACCAAATTCGCATGAAGATTGGAGTCATGTTCGGTAACCCCGAAACGACGCCGGGCGGCAACGCGCTGAAGTTCTACTCGTCTGTGCGTATTGAGGTGCGCCGTGCCGCGCAAATCAAGCAGGGCGAGAAGATTATCGGCAATCGCGTGCGCTGCAAAATCGTGAAGAACAAGGTAGCGGCGCCGTTTCGGACGTGTGAATTTGACATCATGTACAACGAGGGGATTTCTATCGCTGGCGATTTGATTGATGTCGGCGTGCAGTACGGCTCGATTGAAAAGTCTGGCAACACGTATCGCTTTGGCGAGGAAAAGCTGGGTGTTGGCCGTGAGAACGCGCGTCTGTTTATTCGTGCAAATCCCAAGTTGTTGAAGCAAATCCGCAAAGCCACCGAGCAGGCCATCAAGGAGCATGTGGAGGAGTGAATAGTTTCCCATTGGGCAATCAGCCAGTCTCACCCTGAGCAACGTCGAAGGGTTTGGGGAAGCTGTTCCTCCCTGAGCAACGTCGAAGGGTTTTCATGCGGCCTTCGACAAGCTCAGGCAGGAAAGATTAGGATGACAGGCAGGAAAACGGTTCCTCCCTGAGCAACGTCGAAGGGTTTTCATGCGGCCTTCGACAAGCTCAGGCAGGAAAGATTAGGATGACAGGCAGGAAAGATTAGGATGACAGGCAGGAAAGATTAGGATGACAGGCAGGAAAACGGTTCCTCCCTGAGCAACGTCGAAGGGTACAAGAAAATGCCGCTAATATTCATAGCGGTATTTTTATGGATTGGAAATGGTACGTATACATTCTCGAATGCAATGACGGCTCGTACTACACTGGTATGACGTGGCGCATTTCAAGTAGATTAGATCAGCATTTTTTGAAGAATGGTTGTAAATATACTCGTGAGCACGGCGTGCGAAGATTGCTGTATGTTGAAGAACATTCGAATCATACAGAGGCCAGAGAACGAGAAAGACAAATTAAAGGCTGGACACGCATGAAAAAAGAGAAGCTGATTAGTGGTGAATGGACGATGTGACGTACATTTTTTGAGCCTTCGACAAGCTCAGGCAGGAAAGATTAGGATGACAGGCAGGAAAACGGTTCCTCCCTGAGCAACGTCGAAGGGTTTTCATGCGGCCTTCGACTTCCAACCCTCAACTTCTCTAAATCGAACACACCCCCCGAGGAAGGACCCTGGGGGGTGTGCGTATAGAGGTTTTTTATACTCGGTGGCGTGGAGAGCGCGCACCGAGTTTGAAGGAGTGGGGACAGGCGGGCGTCGTACGACGGCCACCTGTCCCCGTGACGAGGGGGGGGTTGAAGTTGCGCCGAAGCGCTACTT